>VBEN01000025.1 GCA_005881175.1 Chloroflexota bacterium | reverse complement strand
TGCGATGGTCAGTTGCCTTGGCCACGGCGTACGCGAGGTGATTGACGCGGCGGCCGCGCAGGCGAATGAGATCGCGTATTACTACAACCACCACTTCACCAATCGTCCGCAGGAGCAGCTGGCCGAGCGGCTCGTGACGGCGGTGGCTCCGGAGATGGCCCGGGTAAAGTTCACCTCAGGCGGATCCGAAGCCAACGAAGCGGCGATCCGGCTGGCGCGCGCCTATCACGTCGAGCGTGGGCAGCCGCAGCGCTGGCGCGTCATCTCGCCGGCGCAGGCCTATCACGGGTCGACCTTCGGCACGCTCGCGCTCAGCGGGCGGCGGCGGTCTCTGCAGCAGCCGTATGAGCCCTACCTTCCCGAATACTTCCACCTCTCGCCCGCGACGCCGCGGTTCGACCCCACCGGCGAAGCCGCACTGGCCGAACTGGACCGCATCATCGAGAACGTGGGTGCCGAGTCGATCGCGGCGTTCGTCTGTGAGCCGGTGAGCGCGGCGGCCTTGCCCGCTTACTCGCCACCCGAACGATTTTGGGAGGGGCTCGAGGAACGCGCGCGGCGATACGGGTTTTTGATTTGCTTCGACGAGATCGTGTCTGGAATGGGGCGGGTCGGCAGCTGGCTGGCGGCTCATCAGCTGCCGATCGAGCCGGACATCGTCACGATTGGCAAGGGATTGGGCGCGGGCTATGCCCCACTGGCGGCGGCGCTCTGCCGGCAACACGTTTTCGACGCGATCGAGCAGGGCTCGCGAGAGTTCGATCTCGGCCACACCTGGGACGGAGCCCCGCTGCCCTGCGCCGTCGGGCTCGCCGTGCTGGACGTTCTCGTCGAGCATCGCCTGGTCGACCGCGTCCGCGACCGGGGCCCCGGTCTTCGCGAGGAGCTCCAGGCGGCCCTCAAGGGCTCGTCGATCGTTGGCGAGGTCCGCGGCCGTGGGTTCCTGCTCGGGGTGGAGCTGGTCGATCCCCGCGATCGACGCTCCTTCCTGCCGGATAAGCTCGATGCCGCGTCACTCGTCGACGACACCGCCTTCGATCTGGGCCTGCTGGTCAGCTCCAGCCATTCGACTTCCGATGGCTACGCCGGGGACGAAATTCTGCTGGCGCCCGCCTACACCAGCACCGATGCCGAGCTGGCCCAGATGGTGGAGCGCTTCGCCGCCACCATCGCGAGCGTCGAACGCAGTGTCCTACGTGAGCTTGGGCGACAACCTGTCGGGACGGCGCCAGCGCCATGACCACCATCGATACCGCGGCCAAGATCGCGCAGCGGGAAGCGTCCGAGTCCCAGAGTCAGACCAGGTCGGCGGGCGGCGAGTTCGTCTTCGTCGGGCTGCCAGACCTCAACGGTTCGATCCGTGGCAAGGCCTTTCGACCGGAGGCCTTCGATGCGGTCATGCGGGACGGGACGGTGATGACCGACCTGCTGCTCGCGCTGGATCCGACCGATGCGCCGATCACAGACTACACGCGGTTCGGCATCCGCTCCGGTGCGGGAGATCTGCTGGTTCGGCCGGATGCGAGCACTCTGCACGAGCTCACCTGGCGGCCGGGCTGGCGAATCTGCCTGGCCACTCCCAGCTGGCGGGATGGCAGTCCGTGCGAACTCGCCTCTCGGGAGGTGCTCAGGCGCGTCGTCGCCGCGCTGGCGGAGCTGCGTTACGAAGCGCTCGCCGCGCTGGAGTACGAGGTGCGACTCTTTGATTCCGACGCGAAGCCACTGTCGAGCGGGCTCAGCTATAGCTTCTCAGAGCTTCGACGTTTCGAGGTCTTTGTCGCCGCCCTCGTTCCGGCGCTGGAGGCCCTCGGCATCGAGCTCTCCGCCGTGCATACCGAGGCGGCCCCCGGGCTGCTCGAGCTGAATCTGGCTGCCCGGCCTGGGCTGCGCGCAGCCGATGACGCGACGCTGCTCAAAATGGCGGTCAAAGACCTTGCGTCTTCGATGGGCCTGCGTGCCAGCTTCCTGGCGAAGACGGCGGCCGGCGAAGAGGGATCGAGCGGGCACATCCATCTCTCGTGCTGGAGCGATGGGCGCAACGCGTTTCGGACGGCACCCTCGTCGAGCTCGCTGCCGCCGGTGTTGCTGGCGGCGATCGCCGGCGTGCTCGACCATCTGCCTGCGGCATCGCTACTGCTCAATCCCACCATCAACTCCTACAAGCGGCTGGTCCCCGGGTGGTTTGCTCCTGTCAATGTCAGCTGGGGCGTGGAGAATCGATCTGCGGCGGTTCGCGCCATCGTGCATCCGGCGCACCCCGAGCTCTGTCGCTTGGAGTGTCGCCGGCCGGGCGCCGACGCGAATCCCTACCTTGCGCTGGCCGCCGTGGTGGCATCGGCTGCGGACGGCATTCGTCGTCAGGCCAGCCCGCCCCCGGCCGTGGAGGGCGACGCCTACACGCGCACCGACTTAGCCGAGCTGCCCGGGTCGCTCGAGAGTGCGCTGCAGGCCTTTGCCGCCGACCAGGTGCTCCGCCGAAGTCTGGACGAGCGCTTCAGTGACTACTACGAGACCTCCCGGAAATGGGAGCTCAAGGCCTGGCAGGCGACGGTCACCGAGTGGGAGCGCGAGCGCTACATACGAACCGTCTAGCAGAGCACGCGGCATTCGGCGACGACGTGGTCGAGCACTCGTAGCTGACCAGCCCAACGTCGCGTCGCCCGCCTTAACAGTTAGCAAACGCCAGCTTCGTGGGCGGGTTGGTAGCGCATGGACCGGGCACAATGGCCAGCCTTGTCCGGAGGCTCCCCGGCGGATAACCCGCAGAAATCTGAAAGAGCTCGCGGTCGCCGCGGCTGAACAAATCGTAACTCCCCTCTACCCGGACCTCCTTTCGTAGCGTCCAGCCTCTAGCGCTGAGCTCGCTCCGATACCAGCGATAGATGTCGTCGACCGGTGCGTCGACCGAGAGCTCAGATTCCACCATGGCCATGCTGATACCTCCCTCGGTGATCTGCTCGGCGCGTGGGGTGGTCTTTACTACGTGGGAGCCCGGATAGAAGAGGTGGGCCTCGGGTTTCTTGGCGACTTCGTCGGCGGTGACGGGCGAGCTGCAGCTTCCAAGGGCGAACCCCGTTGCGAGGACCAGGACGAGTCGAACGGGTCCCTCCCGTGAAAGGAACCTTGCAACGGCCACCGTAGGGGAGAACGCCGCAAAGCCGTACCCTATTGCTAATGACGCGGCAAACGGCAGTCGAGTCGCCGCCGGTCAACGTGTACGAATCCAACGACCAGCTCACCGTGGCGATCCCGATTCCGGGTGCCCACCACGATACGGTCAGCCTCAACCTCGAGGGACAACGGCTCACGGTGGATGCCGAGGCGCGTTATCCGCAGGAACAGCAGCATTATGTCCAGCACGAATGGACGGTCGGAACGTCGCATCGGGTAATCGATCTGCCCAAAGCCGTTCGCGCCGGTGGCGCGAAAGCGATGCTCACCCACGGGATCCTGACGATTTCCCTGCCGATCGGCCGCGAGGAAAGCTCCGCACGGATTCGCATTCCGGTCACCGAGCCGCCGGTCCACCAGGGCCAGCCGCACTAACGAGGCGCGCCGGGTGGGCGCGGTGGAGGCTGATCGAGCTGCTCCATCCAATCCCCTCGGTCGTCACCACCGTGACGGCCATTGGGTTTGCTCTCGTTTTCGGCCTGCGGATCGATGATTGGCGGATGTCGTGGATCGCGGCCATCATGCTGCTCGTCCAGTTCTCCATCAGCGCACTCAACGAGTGGGCCGATCAGGACCTCGATGCTCGAAGTGACCGCCGGCGGCCCATTCCTCTCGGGCTCCTGTCGCCGCGGACCGCGGTCGTCATCGCCGTGGTGGGGGCCGTCGCCGCGCTCGTCCTCAGCGTGTTGTCCGGCTTCGGGCTCCTGGCGTTTTGCATGGTCCTGCTCGGCATCGCCTGCGGATGGGGCTACGACCTGAAGCTCAAACGAACGCCTCTCAGCTTTCTCCCATTCGCCATCGCGTTCCCCTTGCTGCCGCTGTGGGTGGCCATGATCGCGGGGCGCCCAATGGACGCCCTCGGCGCCGTTTTGCTGGGCGGCATTCCGCTGTCGGTGTCGATCCACCTTGCCGATGCCATCCCAGATCGCGCTCTTGATCGCGCAGCCGGCGTGAACACGCTTGCGGTTGCCCTTGGTCGCCCAGGGGCCGAGATCGCGGCCGTGGGTCTTCTCCTTGCCGGCATGCTGGTATCGATCGCCGTGTTCGATCGCCAGGTGAGCCGTCTCAGCTTCGGCCTGTCGATCGTCGCGGTAGCCGTCGGCTACCTGGTGCTTACGCTTGGCTCACGGACGGCACCGTCACAGCTGGCGTCCCTACTCGCCAGGTGGGTACTGATTGGCATCGCCCTCCTCGCCGCACTCCCGCTGGTGGCTTCAGCAAGTGGCCGGTAACGGACCGCCCATCGACGAAACGGCCGTGGGCGAGCGCTACGCCGCCTGGTTTGGCCGCGGGCTGCGCGGGATCGGGATGCGCTATGTGTTTTCCAGGCGTGGGTTATGGGTCATCAACACGCCGTTTCGACGCATTCTCGCGACAGCGAACATCGGCCCGCAGGACCGCGTCCTCGACCTCGGATGCGGGATCGGCAACATCCTGATCGCGCTCGCGGAGCGAATCGCGTTTACTCGACCCCCCATTGGCGTCGATGTGTCACCGGCCTTGATCGACCTTGGCCGAGGTGAAATTCGCAAGGCCGGGCTTGATCAAAAGATCGAGCTACGGGTTGCGCCAGCCAGCCGCCTGCCGTTTGCTGACGCGAGCTTCGACCTCGTGCTGACCTCACACGTCATCAAGCACCTGGACGACGAGGCGCTCGCGGCTTGCTTCCGCGAAGTCGCGCGGCTCCTGGGCCCTGGCGGGCGATTCTTGATGTGGGAGTTCAAGAAGAGCCCGCTGTCCGCGCCGATCTTCATCAGCGCCAGGGCGACCGGCCTTCCGCCGCCCTTCAGGTTGCGCAGCGAGTCGACGCTGCGGTCGGCGCTCACCCAGGCGGGCTTTCAGCGAGTGCATCGCGTAAGCACGGGATTCTTCATCGTGCCGCCGGTTCCGCGCCTCGCGCTCCTGGCAACCCGCTGATCGGCACCTAGTATTAGAGCGTGGCCCGAACATTGACTGAGACCATGCGTGCGATCGCCGTCACGCCGAAAAAAGCGGGTAGCGCGCAACAGGTCGAGCTGCCCAAACCGGAGGCGGCGCGCGGCCTGGCGCTGATGCGAGTCCTGGAAGTTGGCATCGATGGAACGGATACCGAGATCAACAACGGCGAGTACGGTGAAGCGCCGCCCGGTTCGTATGTCCTCGTGATCGGCCACGAAGCGCTGAGCGTGGTCGAGACGGTAGGGGAGGGAGTGCAGGGTTTTGCGCCCGGCGACCTCGTCGTGTCGACGGTGCGACGTCCGGACGACTGTCCGAACTGCCGGGCGGGCGAGAGCGACATGTGCCTGTTTGGCAACTACACCGAGCGAGGCATCAAGGGCGCGCACGGCTACATGGGTGAGTACTACAGCGAAAAGCCCGAGTTCATGGTCAAGATCCCAGCGGCGCTGAGGCGGTTCGCCGTGCTCCTCGAGCCGCTCAGCATCGTCGAGAAGGCCACTTTTCAAGCCTGGAAAATGCAGGAGCGGATGCTGTGGCAGCCGAAGCGAGCCGTCGTGCTGGGCGCGGGACCGATCGGCATTCTGTGCACCATTCTGCTGCGACTGCGCGGCCTCGAGGTCCATGTCTACGCCAAGTCCGCCCCCGACAGCCAGCAGGGCCGTATTCTCGCCGACCTGGACGCGGTCTACGAGAGCGTCGATGACCACCCGGTGATGAGAATCAAGGACGAGCTTGGTCAGGTTGATTTCATTCTTGAAGCGACGGGCAACAGCACCGTCGCCTTTCAGGCGATGGCCCAGGTCGGAACCAACGGCGTCATCTGCCTGACCGGCGTGTCGGCCGGCAATCGCAATGTCGAGATCCCTGCCGACGTCATCAATTTGCAGATGGTCCTTGGTAACCGGGTAGCCTTTGGGTCGGTCAATGCCAACCGCCGGTACTTCGAGGCGGGTGTCCAGCACTTTCAGCAGGCGGAGCAGCGTTGGCCGGGCATCTTTGACCGGCTGATCACAAGGCGGGTGCCGTTCGCCGATTTCAAGTCGGCGCTTGATCGCCGGCCGCAAGACATCAAGACCCTTCTCACCATCGCGGCCGGGTAACACGATCGTGGGGTTGCGTCTCGGTCCTGAAACCTGTCGCAATCTGGAGAGCGCGCTGAGCCGCGAATGGCTGGTGACCAACGGGCTGGGCGGCTACGCATCCGGAACCGTGGCCGGCGTTAACACCCGGCGCTATCACGGGTTGCTGGTCGCCTCGATGAACCCGCCGGTGCAGCGGATGGTCCTGCTCGCGGCCCTGGAGGAATGGCTGCTGACGTCGAATGAGCCCGGGTCGCTGGCGGCTCAAGAGTACTGGGACGGAACCGTCTATCCCGAAGGCTTCGCGCATCTGGATGCTGTCGAGCTGGACGGCATGCTGCCGGTGTTCCGCTGGACGGTCGAGGGTCGCACCATCGAGAAGCGCATCTGGATGGAACACGAGGCCAACCGCTCCGTGATCAGTTACCGGCTGGTCGCCGGCGCCTCCACCACGTTGCAGCTGCGGCCACTCTTCGCCCATCGCGACTATCACCAGCAGCGGCACGGTCAGGGCGGGTTCGACATGGCCGAGACCAGCGACGGATGGATCATCGATGCCGAGGGGGTGCGTAGCTATCTCGAGGTCCGTCCCCTGCCGGTTATCCGCAGCCATCCCGATTGGTACTGGCGCGTTCTTCACCGCGCGGAGCAGGAGCGGGGACTCGACGACGAGGAGGACCTGTTCACGCCCGGCGTGGTCGAGGTTCCGCTGAGTCAGGACGCCCAGGTCAGCGTCGTGACTGGCACCGAACCGGCTCCGCCCGGCTGGGAGGCGGCCGCCTCGTTCCAGGCAGCCGTCGAAAGGCAGTCGCTGTCGGAGGATCCCGCGACGGACAACCCACTCGCGTGTCAGCTGGCCCTGGCGGCTGAGCAATTTCGGGTGGCGCGCCGGACGCCGACTGCGTCACCCCGAAGTCCGCAGCGCACGGTGATCGCCGGCTATCACTGGTTCACCGACTGGGGGCGCGACACCATGATCAGTCTGCCCGGGCTGGCCATGAGACCGGGGATGCTGTGGGAGGCTCGCGCGGTGCTCGACACCAGCATCCGATACCTTGACCAGGGCCTGATTCCCAACCGCTTTCCCGACAGCGGGCAGCCACCCGAGTACGACACCATGGACGCGACGCTCTGGATGTTTCAGGCGCTCTCGACCTACCTTCAGGTAAGCGGTGATTGGCGATTCGTGGCCGACCGGCTCGACGCGCTGCAGGGGGTCATCGACTGGCACGTCCGCGGAACACGGCACAACATCCGGATGGATCCCGACGATGGATTGCTGGCGGGCGGCGAGGAGGGTTACGCGCTGACGTGGATGGATGCCCGAGTCCAGGACTGGGTGGTCACCCCGCGGCGCGGCAAACCGATCGAGATCAACGCGCTCTGGTACAACGCGCTGCGGCTGATCGCCGACTGGTCTGAGCGGGCGACGCGATCAGGCCAGCATTTCTCGCGGATGGCGACGCAGGCGCGCGAGTCGGCGCGGCTGCGGTTCTGGTACGCCCCGGGCGGCTACTGCTACGACGTCGTGGACGGACCAGCGGGGGATGACCCGACTCTCCGGCCAAACCAGCTGATCGCCCTATCGCTGGCATACCCGCTCATCGACGGGGATCAGGCGCGCTCGGCCCTCGACACCGTCAGCGCCAGGCTCCTGACCCCATACGGGCTTCGCACCCTGAGCCCCGATGACGAGCGCTATCAGCCGGCCTACCGTGGCGGCCAGCGCACCCGCGACGCCGCTTATCACCAGGGATTGGTCTGGCCGTGGCTCGTCGGACCGTACCTCGATGCCCACCTCCGCATCTATGGCGATCGCGAGATGGTTGGCCGGTTGCTCGAACCATTCCGGGCCCACCTGGGCGAGGCTGGACTCGGCAGCATCAGCGAGATCTTCGAGCCGGAGCCGCCCTACCGCCCGGTGGGGTGTATCGCGCAGGCCTGGAGCGTGGCGGAAATCCTGCGTCACGCGCTCGCCCGGATATGACCGTCGTCGACGTCACCGTCCCGATCCGCGACGCGATGACGGTCTATCGGGGCAACCCGCCGGTCCGCATCCGGCCGGCCATGACGCTCAGCAAGGACGGCGTCAACCTGAGCGAGCTCTGCCTTGGGTCGCACACCGGGACGCACGTCGATGCCCCCAGCCACTTCATCCGGGGTGGCGCGGGCGCTGACCGGTTAGCGCTCGATCGCTTCATCGGGCCGGCGTGGGTCGCCGACCTTCGCCGGGTGAAGGACGGCATCACGGCCGACGACCTAAGAAAGGCGCGCATCCCGGCTGGCAGCCGGCGGGTCCTCTTGCGCACCAGCAACTCGCGCTGGTGGCATCCGGCGCGGGCCTTCCGCACGGACTTCGTCTACTTGGCGCCGGATGGCGCCGATTGGATCGTTGAGCGCGGCATCGATCTGGTGGGGATCGACTATCTATCGATCGAGGGGTACGGAATCCGCGGGGCGCCGACACACAAGCGGCTGCTGGGCGCGGGCATCCCGATCCTCGAGGGTCTCGACCTTTTCAAGGTCCGGTCCGGCCGCTGGCAGATGGCAGCGCTACCGTTGCGGATCGTCAATGGCGACGCCGGGCTAACCCGCGCCGTGCTCTGGGCCAGGTGAGGGCCGCCCGCTTGATATCAGCATCGGAGGACGCTATTGGCTCCCTCGAAGTTTCTCGACAACATCGACAAGCAAAGGTAACGGTCTACATTCAGCCGCCGAAAAAGAAGCGGGTGATGTGGAAGAAGATGGGGGCGGCGAAGGTGAGGGAGTCCACCCGGTCGAGAATTCCGCCGTGTCCGGCGATGATGGTTCCGAAGTCCTTTACACCGCGATCGCGCTTCACCGCTGACATCACGAGTCCGCCTCCAAAGCCAGTCAAGGCCACAACGAGCGCCTGGAGGCCCGCCTGCCAGAAGGTAAACGGCGTGGCCCACCAGATCAGGGCGCCGAGGACGGTAGCGGCGGCAATACCACCAAGGAATCCTTCAACGGTCTTGCTCGGACTGACAAGCGGGGCGATCTTCCGGCGACCGAATAGCTTGCCAAAGATGTACTGGAGGACGTCGCTCCCCTGCACGACGATGACCAGAAACAGAAGGAGTGTCGGGCCGGGCGTACCGTGACCGCGGATGCTGAGACCGAGCAACGCCGGCGCGTAGCTCAGACTGTACACGCAGATCATGAGCGCCCACTGGATGGCCGAGACGCGCTCCAGGAAATGGGTTGTATCGCCGGAGATCGCGATCCGGAGTGCCAGGAACAGGAACACGTAGACGGGGATCAGGATGGTGAAGAGCCCGTACCAATGCACGGCAACCAGGAGGTACTGGAGCGGCGTGATCAGGAAGAAGCTCCAGAGCAGCGCCCCATGATCACTGGGCCGGGTCGGCACAAGCGTGATGAACTCCCGCAGTGCGAGGAACGAGAGCAGCGCAAAAAGGACGACCGAGCCAATTGGACCGACCACGACGGCGAGGGCGAAGACGACGGACATCACCCACCAGGCGTTGATCCGGGCGTTCAGGTTCTGGACAGTCGCCATTGCCGACTCGTCGCGGGTTCGCCGCTCGATCAGCCGGCCGACCACGGTGGCGACGACCAGCAAGGCGATCAGGCCGCCAAACAGGCGCTGGAGCGCGAGGTCATGAAGCAGGTTCATGCGGCTTCCTTCAGGGCCCGGACCGCCTGACGGGCGCGCTCGAGGAAGGCATCCTTTTCTTCGGCGGGCTGCAGATGCAGCGGCGCGCCGAACGTGATCCGGCTCAGCATCGGCACCGGAAGGAGGTGTCCCTTTGGGAGGATGCGGTTGAGGTTCTCGAGGTAGACCGGGATGACCTCGATCTCCGGCCGGGTGCGGCAGAGGTGATAGAGACCGCTGCGAAATGGAGCGAGGTCTTCGCCGGCCCCACGGGTGCCCTCAGGGAAAAGAATGAGCGAGTGGCGGTTGTCGAGCGACTGGACCATCTGGTCGACGGCTTGCCGGCCGAGCCCAGCGGCGGCCGTGCCGGGAGTGGCGACTCGGTCGATCAGGAGGGCGTTAAAAACTCTGGTCGCGAGGTATCGGCGTACCGCGTCGCGCTCCCAGTAATCGCGCGCCGCGACCGGCCGGGTGAGCCGGCGTAGTGGCGGGGGAAGGTAGGACCAGAGCACGATGAAGTCGAAGTGGCTGCTGTGGTTGGCGATGTAGACCCGCTGTCCTGCTGTTGGTGCGCAGCCGAGCCATCGAACCGTGCTGCCGGCTATCACCTGGGCCGCAGCGGCGAGGATGGAGGCGATCATTTGGCCCCCCGCTCCTGCAACAGGCGTGCGATTCGATCCAGGCGTCGGATGATGGTGAGGACAGTGCCGAGGCCGATGATGAGGAGGCCGAGGCTCAGGATGCCCCCGTGATAACCGGCGGCGATGACTTCGAGAATGGAGGCGAGGCACGCGAGCGTGAGGATGGCCATCCGGTGCTGTTTCGCCATCGGACCAGTGAAGCTCTGTTGGAACCCGAGCGAGCCGCCGAACACGCGCACGTAGGCGCTGAGCACAGCAAGCACCGCGACGAGCCACCCGAACGTGATGCCGAGCGTGCCCAGCCAGGAGAGCGCGTAGCCAGCCGATGCGAGGATCAAGACGTCGGCAAAGCGGTCGGGCGAATGAGGCCAGCCGCGAGCAGCAGGAGAAGGATCTGGATGCCGCGGGTGGCATGCGGGAGGAGCAGAAAGCATGCGCCGGCGCTGGCGGCAGGGACCAGGCTAAAGACGGATATCGAGTTTGGCTCGACGGCACGCGCCGAGAGCCAACTGGCGAGCGCCTTCGCCCAAGCGCGGCCGCGAGTCCGCAGCGGACGGCGTCCGGTCATCGGGTCCAGTACCAGGCGTAAAAGCCGCCCCAGAAGAGCACGTACGCTCCGACCCAGAGCCGGAAGTGACGCCTGAGGGAGCCTTGCAAAATCCGGCCGCCGACGCCGGCGGCGGCGGCAATCGGTAGGAGGCGAAGCGCCCGGGAGGGAATCGTCCAGAGGAGGATGACGGGCACGCTAACGCCAGCGAGAGTCAATTCGGTCGCGTACACCTTATAGGGAATGCCCTGGAAGGCGGCAACGAGCAGCGCCCCAGCACCGTGGTCCGAGACGCGGGTGCTGGCCAGCGCCAGGCTCGCTGGATGGATACCTGGGACCCACAGCAGCAAGTGGTTCGCATATGGGCCGAGCCACAGTTGAATAGCCAGCAACAGGATGACGGCGCCTATCAGCGTCCCAACGATCGACGCAACGGCCGCCTTCCACCAATCTCGTGGCGACATGGCGGCGATGAAGGCGACGCCGACGTCAGGGACGATGAAGAAAACCGTCGATTCGGCGAGTCCCCAGACCAGACCAACCAGCCAGCCATGACGCGAGCACCAGGCGCTGGTTCTCGCCATGCTTCCAGAACGCGTCATCGACCTAAAGGTTTCTGTCGCTAGCCCTGCGATTTCGGGAGTGACTCGATCCTTGCCGCAGCGCGCGCGGGCGGGTCGGTGGCACGTAGTCGCGCCGAATGGGTCGCCGCCGTATTGCGCATCTCTGCGTTGACCGATACTCGATCCACCGCCGCAGCCAGGGTCTCACGTGTGGCCTCCGTTCGGGGGACGACATCGGCGACGCCGAGGGCTTGCGCTCGCGCCGCCACGCCAGGCTGATCGCGCCCCCACGGGATGAGGACCATCGGCCTTCCGTGCCACAGTGCTTTCATCACCGAGCCGTGTCCGGCGTGGCTGATCAGCAGCTCGGCCCGCTCGAGCACGGCGGAATGCGGAACCGTTCGTTCGATGCGGGCATTGCCTGGACGCTCCGATACCTCACTCGGATCGTGGTCGGGACCAACCGTGAGCAGCACGCGGACCGGCCGGTCGGCCAGTGCCGCCAAAGCCGCCTCAGCAAGCGGCAGGTCGTCCTGGAGCTGAGAGCTGATTGATACGAGCACCCAGGGATCCCCCGGCTCATTGAGATACGGTGGCGGCTCGCCGGGCGGCTCCCAGATGCCAAGCGGTCCGACGTAGTGATGGTGTGGCGGGAGCCGGTCGAAGGAGAAGTCGAAGACCTGGTCGGTGGCGTGCAGCACCAGATTCGCGGATTCCAGCAGCGACGCGTAGCGCGAGAGCAGCGGGATCGCGCGCGGGCCGATGTCCTGCTCGATCGGACGGGGTGGATTCGGACCGACGTAAAAGGTGCTATTGATCACCGCCCAGGGGCAGGGTGGTGACGCGACCTGAAGCACCTCGACGCCAAAAAGTGAGGTGACGACGCAGTCCGGGCGCAGCCTCGTGATGGCCTCGGAGACCGGCGCTGCCAGCTCGCGCGCCCACGACGCCATCCGCTGCTGCACGATCGGGCCGGCCGCAGCCAGATCCCCGCTGGTTGTCGCCATCGCCTCCCGGATTGAGCCTGCCAACCGAGGTCCGAGATCCAGTTCGGGCGGCAGCAGTTCCACGGTCACGCCAAGGTCGCGTAGCGACCGCTGCACGGAGCCGTCGCCGGCGAACGGGGTTTCGTGCCCCTGTTCTCGGAGCGCCAGCGCCGCCGCGATCAAGGGCTGCAGATCTCCGCCTGCGCCGCCAGTGGCGACAACCAGGATCCGGCGCACTGTCCCATGATGCCGCGTCCCGGCGGAGAATGGAATCGAGCTGATGGAAGTAAAGACATCGAAGGTTATCGACGCCCCGCCGGAAGTGATCTGGCACTATCTCGTCGATTGGGAACACCTTGGGAGCTGGATGAAAGAGGCATCCAGGTTCCGCGTCACTTCCCCGCACCGAGAAGGCGTCGGGGTCGAGGCCGATGCCATGATCCGGATCGGGTGGCTTTCGACCATCGACCCGATGCGGGTCGCCCGCTGGGAGCCACCGGATCTCTTGGAGATCGAGCACCGCGGGTGGGTGAAGGGGAGAGGCGTGATGCGCTGCGTTCGCGAGCGATCCGGCACCCGTATTGTGTGGATCGAAACGCTGATCCCGCCCTGGGGATTGGTCGGGAAACTCGGAATGTGGGTCTGGCAGCCGCTGATCCGCCGAACTTTCGAGCGGGATCTTGCCCTGTTGAAGGCCTTGGTCGAGCGCGAGCTCTCGAGTTAAATCACTCCGGACTCCGCAGCATCCGCGCCGCTCGGGGTCCCAACCGCCTGCACCGTATCCGCTGGCGCGTTCTGACGTCGGGACAGCGCGAGGCACGGAATGGCGATGGCTGAAATCGCGGCCCCCACGACGTAGGAAGGCCCATAGCCCCACACGTCGGCAACGCGACCAAGGAGCGGCTGGGCCCAGACCCCGCCAGAGGATCCCATCAGCGAGTCGAACGACAGAATCGTTGCGCGCTGTCGCGACGGGATCATGCCATTCATGTAGGTCTGCCGGATGGGCATCGAGGCGGCAAAGATCAGCGACCAGATGACGACGAGGCCGATCACCACCCAGAAATTCTGCAGGATCCCCATCAGGCTGAGGACGACGACCCCGACCGTTGCCGTGGCGATCAGTGCCGACGTGCGCCGGCGGAAGCGTCCCCGGATGCGCGGTGCGGCGATCCCACCGAGGATTTGTGCGCCGGCCACGATCGCCGCCGCCAGGCCGGCGATCACATAGGCGTGTGGGTCACCGTAGAGCTTGAGCAGGTACGGCTGCAGCGCGTAGAAACCGTAGATGCCCACGCCGCCGGTGAACAGGGACTCGAGCATCAGCCAGCGGACGGACGGTACGCGCAGGCCATAGTCGATCGAGGCGGAGGTGATCTTTCGGATCTCGGTCACGACCCTCCCGCCCTTCTCGGGATTGAAGCCGACATCGTGCATGAGCCGAAACGCCAGCACGAACATGGCGACGAGAATGAGACCGCGGAGCACGAAGGGCACGCCAAGATTGGTCGCCTGGGCGATCAACCCGCCGGCGACCGAGCCGGTCAGCATCGCTACTCCGGTGACCACCTGGCCACGTCCGAATACCGACTCGAGCGCGCCGGTGAAGCCCGTCGCCTTGAGCGCGTCGACCAGCCACGCCTCCACGGCACCCGAGAAGAACGTGAACCCAAGGCCGATCAGCATGGAAACGACCGCCCACTGCCAGAACGGTGCGTGGATTCGCCAGAGCAGCACATACAGCAGGGTCGATGCTGCCAGCGTCACGGTCCCGAGCAGGTAGGAAGCGCGCCGCCCGACGGTGTCGGCGACAACCCCGGTCGGCACCTCGAAGAGGACCATGCCGGCGGTGAAGAAGGCATTGGCCGCGAACGCTTCCAGGTTGCTGAGCCCCGCATCAAGCAGGAAGATCGTGTTGATCCCCCAGATGAGCGAGGCCGCCAGCGTGTTGCCCAGCAGGAGCACGAGGTACGTTCGCTGGATCGAGCTCGCCGTGTCCAAATCAAGCCTCGCTCGCTGCGGTCGTGGGGGCGCTAGAGGATGCTCTCGTCGGTCGCGACCTGATCCAGGATCTCCTGGCGAAGCGTCGCCTCATCCCGTTCGCGAACGCTCTTCAGGTTGCGGAACGGTCGGTCCAGGCCCATGCGACCGTGGATCACCCAGGCGCCTCCCTGAGCAAACGCCATCAGGTTGACCTCGTAGTTCCTGCGCTTCGTTTTCCAGGCCAGCGTCCAGCGCGGAGGGCGAGGCTCGTAACTGATGGTTCCCTTGCCGTCGAGCTTCTCGCGGTTGACGGCCGCCAGCTCCTCTCGAACCAGCCGATCGAGGGCGATGAGCAGCTGGTACAGGCGCTCGCGGTAGTTGTCCACGCGCCCCTGGAGCTGGAAATCCGCCTCGGTAACGGGCATCCGGCTCATGATACGTTCTCCCCAGGATTTCCACAGATTGTGGATAAAAAGTCGCCTTGACACAAGATATTGTGGAGTCGCACAATAAGACGGCCCCGGATGGAAACCGCGATCGACGTCCAGCTGCTGACCCATACCCCCGATCCGATCCGGGTGATGTATGTCGCATTCCGGACCTGCTACTCCCGGTTCACGCCGCAACAGATTTGGGCCGACATCGAGTCGGGCAAGATCACCGAGGAGAAGATGAAGACGTTCATCTTCGACAAGCTCAAGAGCGGCCATTCCTCGCCGCGGACCCAGGTGTACTTCACCTTCGCCGTCAGCGGGTTGTCGCGCTCCGCCAGCCACCAGCTGGTCCGGCACAACAATGGGATCACCTTTGACCAGCAGTCGCAGCGCTACTACGCCTTCAAGGAAGCGGACTTTCCCTTCGTCGTGCCCGAAACCTGGGAACGGGCCGGGCTGCGCGAGGAGTATCTCGCCTTCATGCGGCGTGTTGGCGAACTCTACGACCAGGCGCTCAAGGCAGGTGTCCCTGCCGAGGACGCTCGATTCCTGTTGCCCAATGCGGCGTCGACGAACTTGACGTTCACCGTAAATTTCGAAGAGTTCCTGCACATCGCCGACCTGCGGCTCTGCTGGCGGGCGCAATGGGAGATCCGGCATATGTGGGCCAGGGCTCGCAACGCGCTCAAGGCGCGCTTCCCGGAACTGGCCAAGCCGGTGCAGCCGAAGTGTGGCGATCAGCGGATGGGCTATTGTGACGAGCCCCTGGCCGAGTACCTGAAATGCCCACTGGGCGCCCGCCGAATTCGCCTGCACAAGGACGAGATCGTGGCGGCGGCAAAAGCTGGGAGCACCCTGGAATCCACGCCGCTGTCCGAGGCGGACCTGGCTCTGTTGACTCCGCGCCCCGAGCTCGAGCGGGTCCCCGCGGCGACCCCGATCTGACGCGCTAGGATTTCTGGGTGCGAACAGCGCCGTCGGCCACGCTGGCGCGCCACTGGATCCCCGACCGATCGCTGCTCAGCGACGCCGGTCTGGTGATCGCGTTCAGTCTTTTTACCGGGCTGATGGCGCACATCAGTATCCCCCTGCCGTTTACACCTGTGCCGATTACCGGACAGACTTTCGCCGTCCTACTGACGGGGGCGCTCCTCGGCGCGCGCCTCGGGACGGCATCAATGCTCGCGTATATCGCCGAAGGCGTCGCCGGACTGCCCGTGTTTGCCCCTGCCCGCGGCCCCACGACCTACGGCTATCTTGCCGGCTTCGTGGTCGCGGCCTTCGTCGTCGGCTGGTTTGCGGATCGCGGCTGGACGAAGGATCTGCCGCACACCGTCGTGGCGATGGTTGCCGGTGAAATCGCGATCTATGTGTTTGGCCTGCTGTGGCTGGCACGATTCGTGCCCGCCTCGAGCGTCCTGGCACTCGGGCTTTTCCCGTTCCTCATCGGGGATGCGATCAAGCTGGCGGTCGCGGCCGCGGTGCTGCCGGCCGGGTGGCGCCTGAGTCGTTCGCGGTGATCGCCTACTGCTCCGATTGCGGGTCCAGGACCGCGACGCGGCTGGTCGCCAACCAGTCGCTGAGCGTGTGTCCCGGTTGTGATCGGATCTTTTTCCGAAACCCCAAGGTGGTGGTCACCGCCCTGATCGAGGATCAGGGACGTGTGCTCCTGGTTCTGCGTGACATCGAGCCCGGGCGCGGGCTCTGGGGCCTGCCGGGAGGCTTTGTCGATTGGAACGAGCATCCCGAGGTCGCCATGGTGCGCGAGTGCCTCGAGGAGATGCTGGTGACGGTGGAACCGGTCGAGCAGCTCGCCATCCAGCACGTCGTGCACGAGGACGAAGGGATTGTCGTCTTGCCCTATCGCGCCCGCTTGGTCGCCGGTCAGCCGGCCGCCGGCGATGAGGTGCAGGATGTCGGCTGGTTCGGCCCGGACCGGCTACCGCCACTGGCCTTTACGACACATCGCAGGATCTTGCAGCACTGGTCGCGGGAAGTGTTAGCCCGCGGCGCTGCGTAGGACATCTGCCATCGCCCGCAAGAGCATCGTCACCAGGACCGGAGATGGCGGAGAAACGGGTCTGCTGTACGGCGGCCGGGTACCAAAGACCGATCCGCGTACGGAGGCTTACGGCGACGTCGATGAAGCCATCTCGGCCCTCGGCGTCGCGCGCGCGCTCATCACCGATCGCGGGCGGCACGCGATCATCCTGCGGCTGCAAAGCGAGCTCTTCACGGTTGGCGCCGAACTGGCTACGGACCCGGCGCAGTACGACACCCTGCGGCAGCACTTCAAGGTCATCACCGCCGATTTCACCAGCCGCTGCGAAACGGAGATCGCCGACCTCGAGCAGCGGGTCACCCTACCGGACGCGTTCGTTATTCCGGGGGGCACCCATCCTTCGGCCGCGCTCGACGTCGCCCGCTCCGTCGTGCGGCGCGCCGAGCGTCGCATCGTCGGCCTGCAGCAGTCCGGGAGCCTGACCAACCCGGAAGTCCTCCGTTACGTCAACCGCCTTTCCGATCTGCTGTTCATGCTGGCGCGGGCGGAAGAGGGGACGGCGGTACGCCCCCTAACGGGACGGCGAGCGGCCCGCACTCCTCGATCGCCAGCTGGCACTCGTCGCGCACCCAGGAGTCGGCTTCGCGCCTGAGGGCGAGCGCCAGCGCATTCCGGGCCGCTGCTCCGCCGAGTCGACCGAGTGCCCACGCCGCATGGCCGCGGATAAGGGGTTGGTCATCGGCCAGCGCCGCCGCGAGAGCGGGCAGGGAGCGGCGATCCGCGACGTTGCCCAGCGCGATACAGACATTGCGAAGCAGACCCGATCGCCGCGTGCGCCAGACCGCGCTCTGACGAAATCGAGCGCGGAAGCTCTCGTCATCGAGGGTCAGCAGTTCATCGAGGCGGGGTCGTGGTTCCATCATCGGGCCGAATGCGGTGAGCGCCGCGGCATCGGGCGCGGCCGGCCTGGCGTTGACCGGGCAGATCTCCTGGCAGAGATCACAGCCAAAGATCCAATCGCCGATCAGCGGCCGGATGTCGCGCGGGATGACGCCGCGGTGCTCGATCGTCCAGAAGGAAATGCAGCGCTGGTTGTCGAGCACGCCCGGCTTTACCAGTGCCCCGGTCGGACAGACCCGCATGCAGGCGTCGCATGTGCCGCAGCTCTTCTTCAGCGGTTGATCCGGCTGGAGCGCGGCGGACGTCACGATTTCGGCAAGTAGAACGTAGGAGCCGGTGCTGGAGACGAGCAGGTTGGTGTTCTTGCCCAGCCAGCCGAGACCGGCCCGCGCCGCCGCGGCGCGATCGAGCATCCAGCCGTGATCGACGTAGGTCTTGGCGGCGTATCCCCGCTCGCGAAGCATCGCCAGCAAGGGCTGCATCCGCTCGATCAAGATCTCGTGATAGTCGCGGCCGAGAGCGTACGCGGCGATCCGGCCTCCAGGGCCCTCGCCCTGCCCCTCGCCCTTAAGGGGGGAGGGAAAAGCTGGCGCCGGATGGGGGTAGGCAAGCGCGATCACGCTGCGGGCGTCGGGCAGCGCCCGTCGCGGATCCGCGCTCGCATGAGCGCGCATCGGACTCCACCAGGTGAGTCCATCCATCAGGCCCTCCGCCGTGCGCGTGGTGGCGGCCGATTCGGCTTCGACAAGTGGCTCGGCACCAGTCACGCCAACGGCGCAAAAACCGAGCGCCCTTGCCAGTTCCTTGAGCGCCTCCGTCAGAGACATTTGCCCCTAGCTTAGGGCGGGCTGCGGGAGTAGGATTACGGTTAATGCAGGGGAGTGCAGTGTGGAAGGAGCTCCAGCTCCTGCTCAGCCTCAACCTGCCCGACACTGCCTATTACGTCTGGGAAGGCACTGCCACCTGTTGCCATTGCGACGACCAACGGCTGGTCATCGGGGCCCCGACCGAGCAATCCGCCCGCCAGCTCGTCCAGGCGTACCTTCCGGTCGTGCGCCGGACCCTGCAGGCGATTCCCGACGCGCCGAAGCGGGTCCAGGTCGTGGTTACGACCGGACCTGCGGCTCACGCCTGATTGCCCAGCCACCTTGCCCGATTCTCCCCAGCGCCGTCGACTGAAGGCGGAGATCCTCGGTGACGTGCAGGGGGTTGGCTTTCGGATGTTCGCCGAGTCGCACGCCCGCCGGCTCGGGTTACAGGGCTACGTGCGCAACCGCTACGATGGCGCCGTGGAGGTTGAGGCGGAAGGCGGGACCGCGGCGCTGGAGCGCTTCCTGGATCTGCTTCGGCAAGGCCCGCGCATGGCGCGCATCGAAGACGTTCGGGTGAGATGGATGTCGTTCAAGGGCGACCTCGGTCCCTTCGGAGTCAGAGGATAACGCCGTGAAATTCGCTCGCCGCATGGACGAGATCGGCACCGAAACCGCCTTCGAGGTGTTGGCCAAGGCGCGCAAGTTGGAAGCGCAGGGCCGCAACATCGTGCATCTCGAGATTGGCGAACCCGATTTTCCGACGCCCCCGAACATCGTCGAAGCCGCCCAGCGGGCGCTCCGCGACGGCTACACGCACTACACCCCGGCGGGCGGACTGATGCCGGCCCGGCAGGCCGTGGCTGAGTGGATCCGGCGCTGGTACGAAGTCGATGTCAAGCCCGAGCAGGTGGTCATGGTCCCCGGGTCAAAGAACGTCCTACTGTTCACCATGCTGGCTCTGGTCGAGAACGGCGACGAGGTCATCATCCCGGACCCCGGGTATCCGATCTATGCCTCGGTGGCGACGCTTGCCGGAGGCACGCCGGTGGCAATCCCGCTTCGCGAGCGCAACGATTTTCGGCTCGACATCGAGGAGCTCAAATCAAAGATCACGCCCCGGACGAAGCTCCTCGTGATCAACTCTCCCCAGAACCCGACCGGCGGCGTGCTGTCAACCCGTGATCTGGAGCAGATTGGCGAGCTGGCGCAAAAGCACGACTTCTATGTGCTGAGCGATGAGGTCTACGGCCAGATCACTTACGACGGCCACCACGCGTCGATCATGACCGTGCCGGGCATGCTCGAGCGGACGATCTACTCGGACGGGCTGAGCAAGGCTTATGCGATGTGCGGCTGGCGGCTTGGATTCGCGGTCGCCCCGCTCCCGCTGGCGCAGAAGATGGAGACGCTGATGATCAACAGCAGCTCGTGCGCGGCCGCGTTCACCCAGATGGCGGCCATCGAGGCGCTTTCGCCCCGATCCGACGCGGCCGTTCAGGGCATGGTCGCGGAATTCAAGCGCCGCCGGGACGTCGTCGTTGATCGGCTCAACGCGTTGCCCGGCGTGAGCTGCCATAAGCCGCTGGGCGCCTTCTACGTGTTTCCGAACATCACAAGGACCGGTCAGAATGAGCGCGAGCTGGCGGACCGGATGCTGAATGAAGGCGGGGTCGCGGTGCTCGCCGGCACCTCGTTTGGGGAGGCAGGGAAAGGCTATCTGCGGCTGTCGTACGCGA
The DNA here is from genome assembly GCA_005881175.1 of Chloroflexota bacterium. GTDB lineage: Bacteria > Chloroflexota > Dormibacteria > CF-121 > CF-121 > CF-13. Next base: position 68,472 of record VBEN01000025.1, on the reverse strand, counting down.
ACTCGGTCGACCAGATCGAAGAGGGGGTCAAGCGGATGAAAGGAGTCCTGGAGAAGACGGCAGCCCGGGCGTAATCGGGGCTCCGGCTGTTGATGGCTACTCACACCGCGCCAATCCTCGACCGTATTCTCGAGGCACGGCGCGCCTCGATCGCTCGACTCAAAGCCTCCGGGGCGGCCAAAGGCTTGCCGCGATCGGTCACCGCCGCACCGCCGGTCCGCGATTTTCGAGGCGCCTTACGCCGACGGGGTGTGGCCCTGATCGCCGAATGCAAGCAACGCTCGCCGTCCGGCGGACTTTTGCAGCGTGACTATGACCCGGTTGCGCTGGCGCGCCGATACGCGGCCAACGGCGCATCGGCGATTTCGGTGCTCACCGAGCCGGAATTTTTCGGAGGCAATCTCGATCACCTGCAAGCGGTGCACGCCGCCGTCGAGATCCCGGTTGTTGATGCCGATGATCTCGGAACGGATCGCGGCGATTCTTCAGGACGGCGAGCTGGCGAGCCTCCATGACGTGGCCATCCGGCTCGGGATGTCGGTGGTCGTCGAGGTTCATTCGGAAGCGGAGCTGCGGCGCGCGCTTCGGGTCCGTTCCGAGATCATCGGCATCAACAACCGGAATCTCACAACGATGAAGACTGACCATGAGATCACCGCGCGGTTGCGAACGCTGATTCCCCCCGGCTGGCTCGTGATCAGCGAGAGCGGCATCGACAAGCGCGCCGACATCGATGAGCTCGACCGGCTGGGCGTCGATGCGGCGCTGGTGGGCGAGTCGCTGCTGCGCGCGGCGGACCTGGATGCCAAGGTCCGGGAGCTCAGCGGACCGTGACAAAGATCAAAGTATGCGGGAACACGCAACATGCCGACGTCCAGCTCGCGGTCGAGCTGGGCGTCGACCTCCTCGGATTCATCTTCACCCGCAGCAAGCGGCAGGTTCGCGTCGACCAGGCCCAGGCGCTGCTCGCCGATGTGCCGGCCACGGTCGCGCGGGTGGGCGTCTTTGTCGACGAAACACCCGACGAGATCGGCGCCGTCGCGCAGGCATGCGCCCTGACCGCAATCCAGGTTTACCGGCCGCTGAGCGCCGCCGATCGCGCGCTCGGCCTGCTGCTGCTGCCCGCGTTTCGAGTCCACGCCGGCGAGGAGCTCAGCACCATGCGGTTCGATGAGGGCGACCATCCCCTACTCGACACCTGGGCGCCGGACACCATCGGTGGCACCGGACGAACCTGGGCCTGGAGCCAGGCGACGGAGGTGGCCCGCCGCTATCCAGTGATCGTCTCCGGGGGACTGACGCCGACAAACGTCGACGGCGCGGTGCGCGCCCTGCATCCCTGGGGCGTCGACGTCTGCAGCGGCGTCGAGGCCGAGCCGGGCCGCAAGGATCCGGCCAAGCTCCGCGCCTTTGTCGCAGCCGTCCGCGGGGTGAGCGAGTCATGACGGCGACCCCCCACCCCGACCCTCCCCCACAAGGGGGGAAGGAGTCGATAGTCAAAGGGCCGGACGCGCGCGGGCGATTTGGCGGCTACGGCGGCCGGTTCATCCCCGAGACTTTGATGGCGGCCGTCGACGAACTGGCGGCCGCGTTCGATGCCGCGCAGCGCGACGACGAGTTTCGTCGTGACTTCGAATCGCTGTCGCGGACATTCAGCGGGCGGCCGACGCCAATCTATCGCGCCGATCGGCTCAGCCAGCGAGCCGGTGGCGCGCCGCTCTGGCTGAAGCGGGAAGACCTCTGCCACACCGGGGCGCACAAGATCAACAATGCGCTCGGCCAGGTGCTGCTGGCCCGACGGATGGGCAAGCGAAGGATCATCGCCGAGACCGGCGCCGGTCAGCATGGTGTCGCGGTGGCGACCGTCTGCGCCAAGTTCGGCCTGGATTGCGAGGTCTATATGGGAGTCGACGACATGGCGCGCCAGGCCACCAACGTCGACAAGATGCGGCTGTTGGGCGGAACAGTGATGCCGGTGGAAAGCGGCAGCAAAACGCTCAAGGATGCCACCAACGAGGCGATCCGTGACTGGGTGACGAATGTGCGGACGACCAATTACGTCATCGGGTCGGCGGTCGGGCCGCATCCATATCCACTGATGGTGCGCGAGTTTCAGTCGGTGATCGGGAGGGAAGCGCGCGCCCAGATGCTCGCCGAGACCGGCCGCTTGCCGTCGGTGGTGGTCGCCTGCGTCGGCGGCGGCAGCAATGCGATTGGGATCTTCGCGCCGTTCTACGAGGACCCGGTCCGGCTAATCGGCGTCGAGGCGGCAGGGCGTGGGCTGACGAGTGGCGCGCACGCCGCGTCAATCCTCGCAGGCCGGCCCGGTGTGTTGCATGGGTCATTCAGTTACCTGCTGCAGGATGACGACGGCCAGGTGCTGGCAACCCATTCCATCTCCGCCGGCCTTGACTATCCCGGCGTCGGGCCGGAGCACGCCTTCTTACACGACGTGCACCGGGCCGAATACGTCAGCGTGACGGACGAGCAGGCGCTTATGGCGTTCCACGAAACGTCCCGGATGGAGGGCATCATTCCAGCCCTGGAGAGCTCTCATGCGATCGCCTACGCGATGACGCTGGCGCCGACGCTCGCTGCCGACAACACCGTGCTCATCAATCTCTCGGGTCGCGGCGACAAGGACCTCGACATCGTCCGGGGCGCCGCCGGCGCGTGAACGCGATCGCGTGAGCCGGATCGGGTCGATGTTCGCCCGAGTCCGCGCGGAGCGGCGCCTGGCCCTGATCGCGTACCTCACGGTTGGCTATCCTCGGCTGGCGCTCACCCCCGCACTGGTCGAGGCGGCAGCCGGGGCAGGCGCCGACGCGGTCGAGCTGGGCATTCCCTTCTCGGATCCGCTGGCCGACGGTCGGACCATCCAGGCGGCCTCGCAGCTCGCGCTCAAGGCCGGTATGACCGTTGCCGGCGCCCTCGAGTCTGCGCAGGCCGCTCGGTCGGTGACCCAGGTGCCTCTGCTGTTCATGACCTATCTCAATCCCATCCTGGCCTTTGGCCTCGACCGCTTCTGCCGGGCGGCGAAGGCGGCCGGCATCGACGGGCTCATCGTGCCGGACCTGCCGCCGGCCGAATCGGGCGAGCTCCGCCCGGCGGCCGATGCGGCCGGCATCGACCTGGTGTTCTTCGTCGCGCCCACCAGCAGCGACACCGGGATCGAGGCGGCCTGCCGAGCCGCCACCGGATTCATCTACTGCGTCGCCGTCACCGGCGTCACTGGGGCGCGGGCGCAGCTGGATCCGGCTGTCCTGCCGCTCATCGAGGTGGTGCGCCGGCACACCACACTGCCGGTCGTGGTCGGCTTTGGCATCTCCAAACCGGAGCATCTGGCGGCGCTGGAGGGCAAGGCCGACGGCGCCATCGTCGCCAGCGCGTTGCTGGATGCCATTGCCCAGGCGCCGCGCGTCGCAAGCCCATCCGCTGGGCCGCGTCACATCGTCGGGAGATGGCCCAGTCGGAAGAGATTCCCTCAACCGAGGGGGACGCCGAGGAACGCCGGTTAATCGATCGGAGCGCGGCGGGGGACCAGGAGGCCTTCCGCCAGCTCGTGCTCCGCTACCACCGGTTGGTGATCAACGTTGCCTTCCGAGCCCTGGGGGAGCTCGCGCTGGCCGAAGACGTCGCCCAGGACGTCTTTATCAAGGTCTACAAAGCCCTGCCGACGTATCGCCACGACAAACCCTTCAAGCACTGGCTGCACCGGGTGGCGGCCAATACCGTGACCGACGCGCTCCGGCGGCGCCGGCCGGTGATCTCGATCGACGGACTCGAACAGTCGCTCGTCAGCGCTGGCTCCGATCCGCAGGATGTCGCCGCTCGCCACGACCTTCAGCGGGCCGTCCGTTACGCGATCGCGAGCCTGCCGCCGCACTACCGTGACACCATCGCCCTCCAGGCCTTTGGCGAGCTCAGCTACGACGAGATCGCCAAAGCCCTCGACATTCCGCTTGGCACCGTGATGTCGCGCCTAAACGGGGCGAAGCGCCTGCTCCGGGAGCGCCTGGGTGACCTCGTCGGCCCGTCCGAGGAGGCGAATACGGCATGAAATCGAGCGCCGCCGGATCGACGGCCACATCACCGGCTGTCCAACCTGCGCCCACGAACTGCGCGAGGTCCGTGAGCTGAACCTGCTGCTGGTCACGCTCCCGCCCGCTCCGCCGGTGGCCTTCGCGCCGTTCTGGCTAAACCTCCAGGCTGTCTTGCCGCAGCGCCGTGTGTTGCGGATTCCTTGGATTCAATCCTATCGGCGCCTCGGCGTTGCCTTCGCCATGGCCGCGACCGCCGCACTCGCCGCCGGGGGCAGCGCATTTGCGGCACCGTCCGCGCTCCCGGACAATCCTCTTTACCCGGTCAAACAACTCGAAGAGAGCGTGCGCCTGGCGCTCGCGCCGACGAATGAGCGGCTGGCCATTCAGCTGGAGCTGGCGAATGAGCGGCTCCGGGAAGCCCAAGTGATGGCCGGCCATCACAAGCCGCTGCTCGCCGAGAACAGCCTGCGAGCCTTCCGGGTGACTGTCGATGACGCGGCAGCCGCGCTAAAGAATCCGGCCAACCCCAAGGCCGCCAAGGAAGCGCTGCATACTCTGCACGTCAAGCTGGACGCGGTCGAGCGCGAAAACGCCAGCCGCGGCGACGACGATGAGGACATCAAACAGCTCGTTGCGGCCGCGAACGACGAGCTCGACCGGATCGAAGAAGAGGATGCGATCGCGACACCGACCCTGCTGATCGGCGAGCAAGCGACGCCACGACCAACCCCGCAGCCGACCGTTCGGCCGACGCCGCGTCCCACGGATAAGGAACACGGCGACTAGGGGCTCGCGATCCATCTACCCCGAAAGTCCCATTAGACTCATCCGGTGGGCGCGCGCGAAGAGGTCCTGGTCGTTCCTCGCGGTGCCCTGTTCGCGGGCAACGAGTGGGTGGGCTTTCGTGACACCGATCTGGTTGAGCTGCAGACTCGCGTGCGCGCCGGCTACCGGTTCCGGCCGCGGCGCGAGGTGGAGGACGACCCGTCCGAGCCACAGATCATTCCCTACGTCGTCTTTCGTCACGAAGATCGTTATTTCCTGACCCACCGGCTACGCCGTTCCAGCGAGCGCCGGCTGCGGCATCTGTACTCGCTGGGGGTTGGCGGGCACATCAATCCCGAAGACGTCGCCGGGGCTGCCGACCCGATCGAGGCCGGGCTGCGGCGGGAATGGCAGGAGGAAGTCGTCTACGATGGGCACTTCTCGACCCGGCTACTGGGGGCGATCAACGACCAGACGACGCCGGTTGGCCGGGTGCACGTCGGGCTGATCTTTTTGGTGGAGGGCGACCGGCCAGAGATCTCGATCCGCGAAGTGGACAAGCTTGCGGGCGCACTGCTGCCACTCGACGCCATGCGGAGCTACTACCTGGACATGGAGTCCTGGTCGCAGTTGATCTTCGACTACCTCACGCGCGTGCCTGTGGCCTGACCGCATCCAGGTTGGCGTCTTTGGCATTCGCATACAATTCTCGCAACGGCTCAGTTTGACAACCAACCGGAAGGGGAGGATAGGCATGAAGCGTTTGCCAGTGGTCCTAATTGGGGTAGCCTTGACGCTCGCCGCCTGCGGAGGCGGGACGGCGGGCCCTGCAGCGAGCTCGGGCGGGCCGAACAAGGTAGCCAGTATTGCCGCGGAGCTGCCGGATTCCATCAAGTCAAAGGCGCCGATCCAGATTGCGACCGATGCGACCTACTCGCCCGATGAGTACGTCGACGAGAACACCGGTGACATCGTCGGGTGGGATATCGATTTCGGCAAAGCCGTCTGCAAGGTGATGGGGGTCGCCTGCACCTTCAACAACGTCATCTTCTCGAACATCATTCCGCAGCTCACCGCCAGCGAGCCGCGCTATCTGCTCGGGATCTCCAGCTTTACCCCAACCCAAGAGCGCGAGGCCAAGGGCATCGACTTTGTCAGCTACTACAAGGCGGGAGAAGGCTGGGTGGTAAAGGCCTCGGGCAACCTTACCGTCAATAGCGCCGCAGACATGTGCGGTCATACGGTCGCGGTCGAAACGGGAACCACCGAGGAAACCGACGCCTGGGCGTTCATGGGCAAGGAAATTGGCGGCACGCCGACCGCCGGTGCCAAGGACAACTGCGCCGCAGCTAGCAAGCAGCCCATCAAGGTCACGAGCTTTGAGAAGCAGACCGACGCCAACTCAGCGCTGATGTCCGGGCGGGCCGACATCGGCTTTCTCGACTCCCAGATCGCTGCCTATCAAGTGAAGGTGACCGGCGGCAAGCTGAAGACCACAGGGAGCGGATGCAGCGTCGCCCCGTACGGCATCGCGATGGCCAAGGGCAGTCCGATGCACGTCAAGGTCAACGACAACAACTCGATCGGACCAAGCTGCATTCCGTCCTGATGAGCTAGTCACGAGCCGGCGTGGCTGATGCAGTAGCGCAGCGGCCCGAGGCGATCAAGGCCGTCCCGGTCAGGCACCCGGGACGCTGGGTGGCGGCGGTTGTCGTGCTCGCGGTCGCCGCCGCCATCGTTTATACGATCGCCGCAGCGATCCAGAGCGACCTCACGTCGTTCGGCTCCGGCTGGGCCGCGGTGGGCCACTACGTGTTTCATCGGCTGATCTTGCAAGGCATCGTCGTCACGCTGGAGCTGACCGTCCTGGCGATGGTGATCGGCATCATCCTGGGCGTCATCCTGGCGGTGATGCGGATCTCACCCAACCCGGTGGTTTCCTCGGTCAGCTGGTTCTATGTGTGGTTCTTCCGGGGCACGCCAGTGCTGGTGCAGATCTTCTTCTGGTTCAACCTCAACCTGATCCTTCCACACATCGGCATCGGGATTCCGTTCACCTCGATCTGGTGGCAGGTGAGCACCAACACACTGATCACGCCGTTCATGGCAGCGACACTCGGGCTGGGCTTGAACGAAGCGGCGTATATGGCCGAGATCGTGCGGGCCGGGATCATCTCCGTCGAGCACGGCCAGACCGAGGCGGCCCAGGCCCTCGGCATGGACCGCCTGCTGGTTATGCAGCGCATCGTGCTGCCCCAGGCAATGCGGGTTATCATCCCGCCGACTGGGAATGAGACGATCTCAATGCTGAAGACAAGTTCGCTGGCCTTCGCCGCCTCGGTCACTGAGCTCTTCACTCGGCAGCAGCAAATCGCCACCGCCACATATGCTGTCCTGGAGCTGCTTATTGTCGCCAGCATCTGGTACCTGGTGATGACCTCGATCCTGACGGTGGGCCAGTATTACCTGGAGCGGCGTTTCGGTCGGGGCACTCAGCGTGGATTGCCAATGACGCCGTTTCAGCGCTTCCGCCGGATGCTCGTAACGTTCCATGCTCCGCCGCCGGCTACCCAGGAGGCCCCGGTGGTGCTTCCTAGCGAGCATCGCTGAAATGGCCGGCACCCCAATGGTGAAGGCGGAAGCCGTTCACAAGAACTTCGGGCGGCTCGAGGTCCTACGCGGCATCGACCTCGAGGTTGCCCCAAGGGAAGTGATGTGCATGATCGGGCCCTCCGGCTCGGGCAAGAGCACCTTCCTGCGCTGCATCAATCACCTGGAGAAGATCGATGCCGGCCGCTTATCGGTCGACGGCGAGCTGGTCGGCTATCGTCAGCAGGGCGACAAGTTGTACGAGCTCCGCGACGCGGAGGTGTGTCGAAAACGCTCTGAGATCGGTATGGTCTTTCAGCGCTTCAATCTGTTTCCCCATATGACGGCCCTCGAGAACGTCATCGAGGCTCCCCTGCGAGTCAAAAGAGAGAGCCGGGCCGTCGCCGTCGATCAGGGACGACGCCTCCTCGAGCGGGTCGGATTAGCGGAAAAGGTCAATGCCTATCCAAATCAGCTTTCCGGCGGCCAGCAGCAACGAGTGGCGATCGCCCGCGCGCTGGCCATGCAGCCCAAGCTGATGCTCTTCGACGAGCCCACGTCGGCGCTCGATCCGGAGCTGGTTGGCGAAGTGCTGGATGTCATGCGCGGGTTAGCTGAGGACGGCATGACGATGGTGGTGGTTACGCATGAGATGGGTTTCGCCCGGGAGGTTGGCGACAGCCTGGTTTTCATGGATGGCGGAGTCGTGGTGGAAGAGGGGAAGCCCAAAGCAGTGTTGACGAATCCGCAGCACGAGCGTACCCGGACGTTTCTCTCGAGCGTGCTCTAGGCCAGGGCCCGCGCGCTGGGCCTTCAGCGCCGAGCTAGCCCCTTCAGGTCCTTGAGGATCTCCTTGGAGGCGTTACGACCGTTGATGCCGCTAATGCCGCCGCCGGGATGAGTACCCGACCCGCAGAGGTAGAGCCCTTTGATGGGCGTGCGGTAATCGGCGTAGCCGGCCACCGGCCGCCATGAGAACAACTGGTCGAGCGTGAGATCGCCGTGCATGATGTTGCCGCCCACCAGCCCGTACTCCTGCTCCATGTCGTAGGGCCCGAGAACCTGGCGGTGCTCGACGGCCATCTTGAGGTTGGGCGCGAAGCGCCCGTAACCGTCGATCACGCGATCGGCGAACGCTTCGAGCTCGGCGCGATGCGGCGCCTGTGACCAGCTGGCAGGGACGTACTGCGTGAAGCAGCTCATCAGGTGCTTTCCGCTGGGAGCAAGCGAGTCGTCAACGACGGTCGGAATCACGCCGTCGGAGTACGGCGCGGTTGAGGGCCGACCATATTTCGCGTCGTCGAAGGCGCGTTCCAGGTACTCCATCGAGTCGCAGAGCTGGATGAACGAGCGGGCCGCGGTCATCGAATCCTCCGGCTCGAGGCCGTCAAATCTAGGCAGTTCCCCCAGCGCCAGGTTGACCTTGACCGTGCCGGAGCGCGACTTATATCGGTCGATCGCGCGTACGAAATCGGCCGGCAGCTGGCTCGATTCCACAAGCTCGCAAAATGTGATCTTCGGGTGGGCATTCGACACCACGGCGCGCGCCCGGAGCTCGGTGCCGTCGACGAGCGCGACGCCAAGCGATCGGCCATTCTCGACGAGGATGCGTGCCACTCGCGCCCCGGTCTGAATCTCGGCACCGTGCTCCCGGGCATCATCCGCGATCGCCATTGAGACGGCGCCGGTGCCTCCGCGGACGAAGGCCCACTCCGCCATCTGCCCGCCGACCTCACCGATGTAGTGATGCAGCAGGACGTAGGCCGTGCCCGGCGTGTGGGGTCCCCCGTAGGTCCCGATCGCGCCGGAGACGCAGCGCGCCGCCTTGACCTGCGGTGACTCGAACCATTCATCGAGCAGCTCGGCGACGGACAGCGTCATGACTTTCACGAAGTCTCCCGTGCTCTTGACGTCGAGCCCCTTGAGCTTCCAGGCGAAGCGGGCCAGTTCCAGCAGGTCCGCCGGCGATTTCGCGCCGACGGCCGGCGGGGTCATCAAGAGCAATGGCCGGACGAGGCGGGCGAGCTTCGCCAGGTACTCGCTGAACACTGGCCAGGCTTGGGCATCCGCCTTCGAAAATTTGCCGATCTCCGCTTTCGCCTGAGCCGCGTCCTTGGTCAGCAGCAGGTGAGATCCGTCGGGGAACGGTACGTAGTAGTCGGCGGCAAGCGGATACAGCGTCAATCCATGTCGATGCAGCTCCAGCTCTCGAATCACTTCGGGAGGCATCAGCGAGAGGACATACGACAGGGTCGAGACCGTGTAGCCGGGCCAGGGACGCTCACTGACGGCGGCCCCGCCCAGGACGCCTCGCCGTTCGAGTACCAGGGTTTTGAGTCCTGCCCTCCCCAAATAGGCGGCCGTCGCGAGCCCGTTGTGCCCGCCCCCGACGATGATCGCGTCGTATTCGGCCGGCACCCGCCGGAGTATAGCGGCGGGGCCCGGAGAATCGGGCCGTTGAGCGGCCAAACAGCTGATTGACGAACCCCCGATGCTCTGCTACGTTTGGCCGGAACCTAAGGGAGAGGAGGGAACCCTCATATGCCCGACGACGTCCTGACGCGCCCATCGCAATCGCCCGTCGAGCCCATACCCATTGGCCAGGAGGCCGCCGACGCCCGCGACCTGGCCGGCTTCGGCTACAAGCAGGAACTGAAACGGGTCCTCGGTATTTACTCGAGCTTCGCCGTCGCCTTCTCGTACATTTCGCCGAGCACCGGCATCTTCACGCTGTACGCACTCGGTCTCGCGACCGGTGGGGCGTTCTTCTTCTGGACCTGGCCCATCGTTGCCCTCGGTCAGTTGATCGTGGCCCTCAATTTCGCTGAGGTGAGTTCACACTTCCCGGTTGCGGGCTCGGTCTATCAGTGGACGAAGTATCTGTCCAATCGGACCTACTCATGGTTCACCGGCTGGGTCTACCTGTTCGCCGGGATCCTGACGGTCTCAGCCGTCGACCTCACGATCCCCATCGTCTTGATACCGTTGCTGAACAACCTGTTCGGGCTTCACATTCCATTAGCCAGCGAGCCTGGTGGGCCGCAGGCGTACGTCATCATCGCCGCCCTGATCCTGATCAGCACGACGGTCCTGAACATCTACGGCGTCCGCCTGGTCGCCCTGGTCAACAACACCGGGGTTGTCTTCGAGATCCTGGGCATGGTCGTGTTCGCTCTGGTGCTTCTGGTCTTCTTCCACCACCAGTCGGCGGGGGTCGTCTTCGACACCTCGGCGCTTGGAACGGGCTTCGGCAACCAGTTCGGCACCTTCATGCTCGCCATGTTCATGTCCCTTTTCGTCATCTATGGGTTCGACACCGCCAGTACGCTGGCGGAAGAGACCAAAAACCCGAGGCGGGAAGCACCCAGAGCGGTGATCGCCGCCGTCATCGGCGCATTCATCATCGGGGCGATCTTCCTCTACTCGACGATCATCGCCATCCCCGGTGACGTGCACAAGTACGTCGCTGATACCGCAGCCGCGAAGGTGGCGCCGCCGGTCGACATCATCACCGCCAATTTGCCGAGCTGGGCGTCAGATCTCTACCTGCTGATCGTGCTCCTGGCCATCTACGTCTGCTGCCTGGCAATCCAGACCTCGACCATCCGGTTGGCCTTCGGCATGGCTCGGGATGAAAAGCTCCCCCTGTCCCGCCTCTACAACAAGGTCAACCCCACCCTGCACACGCCGGTCTGGACCTGCGTGGTCGTGGGCGCGCTATCAGCCGTGCCATTCCTGTACTTCGCCGGCGCCGGGCTGGTGGCAATCTCCGCCACCGGGATGATCTACTTCTCCTACCTGCTGGGAAACATCGCGATCCTGATCGCCCGCCGCAAAGGCTGGCCCACCGAGGGTGCGCCGTTCAAGCTAGGCGGCTGGGGGATGGTGGTCAACGTCCTGGCACTGGTGTGGGGCGGCAGTATGCTCCTCAACTTCATGTGGCCCAGGGCGGCGAGCAATCCGCCAGTGAGCGCGCTGCCGAACATCCCGAACCTCGGTCCCCTCAGCAATGTTCCCATCTTCGAGGCGACGATTGCCGTGATTCTCGTCGTCGGCGCCATCTACTACCTGGTGGCGCAGCGAGGCAAGACGGATCGGGTAGCCCGCGCAGCGTAACGTCGAGCGATCGTGAGGCGGCGGGCAGACCCCGCCGCCTTACCTACTTATAATGACCACCACATGGCGGTCAAAATTCGGGTGCCCGGGGCGCTGCGCCAGCTCACCCGCGGCGCGGCCATCGTCGAGGTCGATGCCGACGACGTCTCGCAGGCGCTCGACGAGCTGAACGAGAAATACCCGGGTTTTCGGGAGCGGCTCTATGACGACAAGGGCGAGCTCCGGCAATTCATCAACATCTACCGGAACGATGAGGACATTCGGTTCGGGTCGGGGCTCAAGACGCCGCTGAAGGACAGCGACGATCTATCCATTGTCCCGGCAGTCGCCGGAGGCTAACGCCCTGGTGGCGCGGACGACGGTGCGCCTGACATTCCGCGGCGACACCCTCAATGACCCCATCATCTACCGGCTTGGCCAGGAGTACAAGGTCGTGACCAACATCAGACGGGCCGATGTGGCCGAAGACAGCGGGTGGGTCGAGCTCGACCTCGACGGCGAACAGGCGGAGGTCGATCGGGCCCTGGAGTATTGCCGCAGCCGGGGAATCGGGGTCCAACGGCTGGAGCCAGCGTGAAAGTCGCCGTCGCCATGAGCGGCGGCGTCGACTCGTCGGTCGCCGCCGCGATGATGCGCGAACACGGTCACGACGTCTTCGGAGTGACGCTGCAGCTCTGGCCGAAGGAGATGGCCGCCCGCGACTTCGATAAGCACCATGGCTGCTGCTCGCTGGACGCGGTCGAGGATGCGCGGCGGGTCGCCAGCAAGCTCGGCATTCCCTACTACGTCTTGAACTTCGAAGACGATTTCCGAACGGCGGTCATCGATCCGTTCACGGAAGCCTATCTGCAGGGGCGCACGCCGAATCCGTGCATTCGGTGCAACGAGACGATCAAGTTCGGACTGCTGCTGCGCAAGGCGTTGGCTCTGGGCGCGCAGGCGCTGGCGACCGGCCACTACGCCCGTATCGAGCGCGGTGAGAACGACTACAGGCTGCTCAAGGCCGTCGACCAGCGCAAGGACCAGTCGTACGTCCTCTATCAGCTTGGCCAGGATGAGCTTCACGTGCTTCGCTTTCCGATCGGGGACTGGTCGAAGTCCCAGGTGCGCGAGAAAGCAGCGGCGCTCGAGCTGAAGACGGCATTGAAGCCGGAAAGCCAGGAGATCTGTTTCGTAGCCGACGGTAGCTATCGAACGTTGTTGAAAGAGCGCTTCCGCGACCGCGTACGTCCGGGGGCCATCGTCGATGAGGGCGGTGCCGTCGTCGGAGAGCACGACGGGATCGCGATGTACACGGTTGGTCAGCGATCGGGACTCCGGCTGCAGTCCAACGGACCGGCGTCCCCGCCTCGCTACGTCAGCGCGATCGATCCGCTGAGCAACACGATTCGGGTGGGCGATCCCGAGCAGTTGTTGCGGAGCACTTGCCGGGTGGAGGATGTTCGGTATGTCGCAGGGCGCGCGCCCGGAGCACCGTTCAACGCGACAGTGAAGATTCGCTCGCACGCGCCCGAGGCCGCGGCCCTGATAACGCCCCTGGGTGACCAGGCCCGCATCGACTTCGACGTTCCGCAGCGGGCGCTCGCCCCCGGCCAGGCCGCGGTCTTCTACGACGGCGACCGGGTGATCGGCGGTGGCCCGATCGCCGCCGACGGGTGAGCCTGCTTGACGCCGCCGCCCAGCATCCGCTGCTGCCGACCTTCGCGCTTATCGCTCTGGTGTACCTGACCTGCCTGGGTGCTGTGCTCGCCGCCCAGCTGGCGTGGCGCGGTCGGACGGCGTACTGGTTGGTGGTCCTGGGCGCGTTCTGCTTCCTGCTGGGCGCCTTGTGGGGTCGCGGTTACCTGTCTGGAGGCGCCACCTTCACGTTCCTGACCGCTGGGGTCGTCCTCGCCGTCTTCGGCGTGGCGCTGGACTTGATCTTCGGCCCGGCGTTGAGTCAAACCAGCGGCGAATAGGATAGTGGCCGTGGCTGTCGATCACGCTGAAAAGTACATGGTGGTCCCGATCACCCGGCGGGAGGATTACTCGCCGACACTCTGGTCGGTCTGGATGAAGCCCCCGGAGCCGCTGGCCTTCAAGGCGGGGCAGTACGTTGCCTTCGGGGTCGACAACCACGACAAGGTCCTGGAGCGGGCGTTCTCGATCGTGTCCAGCCCCTACGAGCCCGAACTTGAGTTCTTCATCGAGCGCGTGCCCGAAGGCGCCCTCTCGCCGCAGCTGTATGAGCTGAAAATTGGCGACTGCGTGTTCATGCGCAAGAAAGCCAAAGGGATCTTCAACGTCGACGTCAAATCCGGGCACCAGCAGCACTTCCTGATCTCGACCGTCACCGGCATCGCGCCCTACGTCAGCATGGTCCGCACCCTGGTGCAGGACCTCAAGGAAGGCCGCCTGGCCGAGCCGTTTCGGTTTACCGTGCTGCAGGGCGTGTCGCGTTCGGACGAGTTCGGTTACGATCGCGAGCTGCTGGCGCTGGCCGACGAATATCCCTGGCTCACCTACATTCAAACCATCAGCCGGCCGTGGGAGGATCCGGAATGGAAGGGTGAGCGGGGGAGGGTGGACGATCTCATCCGAAAGTACGCCGACAAGCTCGAGTTGACTGCCGAGACGACGACTGCCTACCTGTGCGGCAACGCCGGCATGATCGTGAATGCGCGCGGGATTCTACGTCGAGGTGGCTTCGAGCAGACCTCGATCAAAGAGGAGACCTACTGGCCGCCCGGTGAAGGCGAGGTCGAATACTGATTCCCGCCTCGCAAGATAGAATCTGACCCCGTGCTGTTGATCGGCGGCGTGCTCATGCGCAACACCCTCTACGCCATCGGTGCCTTCGCCGGCAGCATGGTGCTGGTCGCGCTGCTCTACCTGACGATCGCTCCGTTCCTGCTCTTTGCTCTCCAGCTTCTGGTTTTCACGACCGTGAGCGCCGCGCTCCTGATAGCTCTGCTGCGAGAAACCACGGGCCTCGCGGCGTCGGCCGTGGGGCCGTTCGGCCGCGAATGGATCATCGGCGCGGCGGTGTCAGCGGCCCTGTTCGCGCTTCTCGCGGTTGTGCTCGGTGCAACCGCCTGGCCGGTGCGTGTCTGTTGCGCGGTGCCGGAAGACTTTGCCGGAACGTTGACCAGCACCTATATCGTCGGACTTGCGACGCTCATCGTTATGCTCGCCTCCGCCGCGCTGGGCAGCGGGCTGCTGCTCGCGGGGCCCCGGCTCACTGGCCGGAGCCCTCGCGGCGCGCCAGCCTTGCCGGAACGGGGCCGTGGCGGTTCTCGCGGCACGCGCCGTTGAGCGCTGGCCTGAATCTCTTCCTGGTGGGGTCGGCCGCGCTGCTCGCGGTCGGCGCCTTCGCGCTTGTTGCCCGGCGCAATGCGTTCGTCGCGCTGCTCGGCACGCAATTCATGTTCATGGCCGGGGGCATCGCGTTTGTGGCGTTCGCCCGCTTCGGACTTGGCGCATCCCACGCGGCAGGCGGCCAGGCGGTGGCGCTTTTTGCGGGCGCGATCGCTGTGGCCGAACTGGCCATTGGGCTCGCCATGGCGGTCCTGCTGTATCGCGAGGGTCATAGCCTCGGCATCGATGCGGATCGTGGGTAGGTCGACCGGCCCGTGATCCTGACTCTGCTCGCCGCCGCGCCCAAGGGTCCGCTCGACACCTGGAGCCCGACCTTGCTCGCGCTCTTCGCGCTGCTTTTGCCCCTGATCGCGCTGCTCATCATCCTCGCCTTCACCGTCGACTCGCGCCGGTTGAGCGCGGCGATCTCGGTCATCTTCACGCTGGCGGCGGTGGTCTGCGCCCTGCTGGTGGTCGCCATCGAGATCGCGCACCCGATTCACCTGGAGCGCAACGCGACCTTCCTCCAGCTTTTGACCGGACAGACCGGATCGGCCTCCGAATTCCTTCTCCAGTGGGGCGTACTGGCGGACCCACTGGCGGCCGTGATGTTGATCGCGGTGACGCTGACCAGCCTGCTGGTGCAGGTCTACGCCCTCGCCTTCATCCGTCGGGAGGACGGCCCGGTCCGATTTTTCAGCGTGCTTCTCTTCGCCACTTTTGCGATGACCGGGGTGACGCTTTCGACGAGCTACTTCGAGATGCTGCTCTTCTTCGGGTTGGTGACGCTGTCGACCTACTTGATGGTCGGCTACTGGTGGCAGCGTGAAGAAGCCGCGGCGGCGGCCGCGAGGGCGTTCGTCCTCTCGCTGGCGGGCGATCTCGCCCTGCTGGCCGGAATCGCGTACATCTTTTTCCGATTCGGCGAGCTCAACTTTCAGACGCTGGCGACCCAGTACACGGGCGGCAAGGTCAGTGCCAACGGCCTCTTCATCATGTCAATCCTGGTCTTTCTGGGCGCGGCCGCCAAGTCGGCGCAGTTCCCGCTGCATGCCTGGCTCCCGGGAAGCGCCCAGGCGCCGGCGCCGGCTGCCGCGCTGCTGCACTCGGCCGGCGCCGCGCTGTGCGGCGTCTACCTGCTGGCCCGCGCGTACGCCCTGTTTCACGCCAGCCCCCGGGCGCTGGCCTTGCTGGCCATCGCAGGCGGTTTGACCGCCGTGCTCGGCGTCCTCTGGGCGCTTTTCCAGGAGAACCTCAAGCGCGCGATCGCCTACACCACCATGAGCGAGCTCGGCCTGATGGTGCTCGCGCTCGGCATCGGCGCCTACGGCGCCAGCATCTTCGAGGTCTTCGCCCACGCCTGGCCCAAGGCGCTGCTCTTTCTCGCCGCCGGGGTCATCATCCGCGAGCTGCGCACCGAGCGGCTGGCGGAAATGGGAGGCCTCTGGCGACGAATGCCACTCACCGGCTGGGTGATGCTCATCGCGGTGGCAGCCGGGGCGGGGATTCCGCCGTTCAGCACCTTCTGGAGCAAAGACGCCATGCTGTCCAAAGCGCTGGCGCTGCGCAGCCCGATTGCCATCATCCTGATCACGGCGGTGACCTTCCTCGGCGCGATGGCCCTGGTCCGCATCTTCAGACTGGCGTTCACCGGGGAGACGGCGCGCCGGCGCCGCTTCGAACCGGAACGCATCCGCGATGCGGGTGGCCGAATCGCGACCGCGATGGTCATCCTGGCAATCCCGTGCACCGCCGCGGGGATCCGCGGCATCCGCGGGCGTACCGACCCGATCGCCTTTGTCACCTTCCCGGGCGTGACCGTGTCGAATTCGCACTTCGTGGCGGCCGGCATCATCGCCGCTGCCGCCGTGCTGGGCGCGGGCATCGCCTGGGTCATCTACGCCCGCCCGCGTCCGGTCGTCGCCCTGGAACCGGTTCGACGGGCGATGGCAGAGGGACTGTTTGTCGAACGGGCCTACCACTTCGGCGCCGCCGGGCTGCTGATGCCGGCGAGCCGCGCCGCCGGCTGGATCGAGCAGCGCGTCGACGCGACTGTCGACCTGGTCGCCGATAGCGTGGCATTCGCCGGCCAGCCGCGGCGCTGGCTGCCGGATGTTCGTCCGCGCCAGCTGGTCATCGGCCTGCTGGCGGGCATGGTTGTGCTGGCGACGGTCACCATGATGCTCGCTGGCCGCGTGATTGGGAAAGTCGGATGACCCTGCTCGAGGCGGTCCCCCAGGCGACGACGACGGCGGTCGCGCTGCCCACCCTGCTCCTCAGTGGCATGGTCTGGGTCCCGGCCTTGGCCGCAATCGGGTTGCTGTTCTTCCCCACGCGAACCGACGCCCACCGGGAGCGGATCCGGTCCTTTGCTATCGGAGCATCGGCGCTGGTGCTGGGGCTCGCGGTGGTCATGTGGTACGGCTTTCGCGATCAGAGCGGAAGCTTTGCCTACGAAGAGACCCGCCCCTGGCTTCCTGGAGCCGGCGCCAGCTATCACCTCGGCGTCGATGGCATCAGCATGGCGCTGCTCCTGCTCAGCGGCTTCCTCTTCTTCTTCGCAGTGCTGGCTTCAAGCCGGGTGCGCGAGCAGACGAAAGAGTATTTCGTCCTGCTGCTGATCCTGGAGACCGGCGTCAACGGAGTTTTCGCCTCGCTGGATTACCTGCTCTTCTTCCTGTTCTGGCAGCTGCAGAGCGTCCCGATGTTCCTGTTGATCGCCCGCTTCGGCGGCGCTCGCCGGCTCCGCGCTGCCTGGAAATTCCTGGCGGTTGACCTGGCGGGGAGCGCGCTGCTGCTGCTCGCCATCTTGATCCTGTATTTCAAGGCGCCGACACGGACCTTCGATATGGTGACGCTGCACGACGCCACGCTGCCGGTGGCGCTGGCGACCTTGATCGCCTGGCTGTCTTTCATCGCCTTTGCGGTCAGGCTGCCGGTGTTTCCGTTCCACACCTGGTTCATCGATGCCCAGGCCGAAGCTCCGGCGCCCGTCGCCATGATCCTGGCCGGCCTTGTCGTGAAGCTGGGCGGCTACGGCATCATCCGCGTGGATGTTGGCGAGTTCCAGGACGCCTTTCACAAGATCGTCGGCGCCGTGATCGTGATCGCGGTGGTGACTGTGCTCTGGAGCGCGGTCGCTGCTTTCGCGCAGGACAATCTGCGCCGCTTGCTCGGCTACGTGGTCATGAGCCACATGGGGCTGGTGCTGCTGGGGGCCGCCGCCGCCGTTCCCCTCGCGATCAACGGAGCCGTCCTGCTGATGATCGCCGACGGGCTCAGCGCCGCTCTCCTGATGCTGCTGGCGGCCGCCACCATCGAGCGGGCCAACACCAGCTCGATCCGGGCGATGGGCGGGATGGCCGGACGGATGAGCCGGAGCACGATGCTCTGGGTCCTGGCCGCGCTCGCCGCCGCCGGATTCCCCGGCCTGGCCGGCTTCGTGGGGCAGCTCCTGGTCGTGCTGGGGGCGTACCCCGGCCACCGGCTCGCCACCCCGCTGGCACTTCTGGGTGTGCTGATGGTGGCGGGCGTCATGATCTGGAGCATTCAACGCATCTTCTTCGGGCCGGCGGCCGAGCATCTCAGCCGCGTCCGCGACCTGGGAACACTCGAGCTGGCCAACGGCGTGGGCCTGCTCTCCTTGATCGTTCTCCTGGGCGTGTTGCCCGCCATCCTTATGGACAGCGTCAATTTCTCCGTGCTGACGATGCTCTCGCGAGGCGGCGGGTGAGCACGTTCGGGAATCTTCTCGCCTTCTCTCCGGAGCTGTGGCTGTTTGCCGGAGCGCTCCTCGTCTTCCTGCTGGCGAGGTTTGCGCCGGGGACCACGAGCACAATCGCGCTGATTGCGGTTGCCGGTGCTGTCCTGGCGCTGGCGACGCAATTCAAGCAGACGATCACGATCCTGGACGGCGCCTTTACCCTCGATGGCTTCGCCATCGTCGTCGATGTCGTCCTGCTCGCGGCCGCCGGACTGAGCCTGCTGGCCAGCCGGGCTGATCTTCTTCCGGGTGAGTCACCGGCCAGCGCCGTCCCCGGGTTCTTCCTGCTGGCGACGCTGGGCGCCATGATGGCCGTCTCGGCGGCCGAGATGATCTCGCTGTTCCTGTCCCTGGAGCTGCTCGCCGTCAACCTATATGTGTTGACCGCCCTGGCGCGGCGGGGCGCCGGCGCCATCAGCGCCAGCCTCGGTTACCTGGTGGTGGGCACCGCCAGCTCCGGCCTGTTGCTCTACGGCTTGGCGTTGGTCTTCGGGCTCAGTGGCGAGACCAATCTCAGCGCGGCCGGACGCGCCCTGGCGTCGGTCAACCCGAACCAGGCGGCGGCGTTGCTGGCGTTGAGCCTGCTCCTGGGCGGCTTGGCCTTCCGCATGGGCTTGCTCCCAGTCCGGTGGTGGACACGCGGCTTCGAAGTCGGCATTCCCTTGCGCGTGCTGATCTTCGTCGAGTCGGTTGGTGTGGTCGCAGCCCTTGCCGTGTTCGGCCGGTTCGCGACGGCGACGTTTAGCGGCACCGGGATCGCGTACCCGGCGGTGATCGCCGCCGTGGCCGCGGTCGCCATGACCGCCGGCAACCTGCTGGCGCTGACGCAAACCAGCCTGCGTCGCCTACTGGCGTATTCGAGCATCGCGCAGGCCGGCTTCGCGTTGATGGCGTTTACCGACCTGAAGCGGGTCGGCATCAGTGCCTTGCTGGTATTCCTTGTGGCACTGGCGTTGACCACTCTCGGCGCCTTCGGCACGGTGGTCGCGTACGCGCGCTCCGTGCACAGCGATGCCATCCGCGACCTTGCCGGCATGTCGCGATGGTCGCCGGCTCTGGCCCTCGCGCTCGCCGTGGCCTTGCTCTCCCTGGCCGGCTTGCCGCCGGTGGCGGGTTTCTTCGGCAAGCTGCTCGTCCTACAGGCCGCGGTCGACGGCGGCTACGCCTGGCTGGCCGTCATCGGCGTCGCCAACATCGTCCTGGCGGCCTTCGGCTACCTGCGGATCATCCGCACCGCGTTCCTCGACTCGCCGGTATTCGAGGTCGTGCCGGTGCGTCTCGACGGTGGCATCCGGACCACCGTCGGATTGGCCTCCATCGGCATCGTCTTCATGGGGCTGCTGATGGGACCGCTCTATGCCGCCGCCAGCTACGGCCGCGCCGCGCTTCTGCACTAAGCGTCCAAACGGTCCGACACGGTAACCTTCCGGCCGATGCCGTCGTTTACCGGTCGGTCCATGGCTGAGGCTCCCGTCCGGCGCCGGCGACAACGGCGGCCGGGCGGCCATCGCTGGTTGCGCCGCATCCTGCTCCTCACCTCGGTGGGCCTGTTGACCATCCTGGTGGGCACCGGAACCTTGCTCTATACCTACGCCGGCGAACTGCCCGCCCTCGATCACCTCAGCGCGCAAAGCCTGCCGCAGACGACCCGGATTTACGCCCGGGACGGCGTCACCCTGCTGGAAGAGCGCTACCAGCAGCGCCGAACGGTGGTAGCGCTCAACGATGTGTCCTGGGATCTCCGCCACGCCACCATCGCGATCGAGGATCGCGATTTCTACAACCACGGCGCCGTCAACCCGGTTCGATTGCTGGCGGCCGGTGTCTACGACATCCTGCACCAGCGGGCGGCCCAGGGCGGCAGCACGATCACCCAGCAGCTGGTCAAGAATTACCTGCTGGGGGATAGCGCCAGCAGTCGCAGCCTCGATCGCAAGGCGCGCGAGCTGGTGCTTGCGGTCGAGCTGGAGCGCCAGTACACCAAGGACCAGATCCTCGAGATGTACCTGAACACCATCTTCTATGGCAACCAATCGTTCGGCGTGGAGGCCGCCTCGCAGACGTACTTTGGGACCTCGGCCCGCAAGCTGGACCTCGCCCAGGCCAGCCTGTTGGCCGGCCTACCGCAGCGGCCCAGCGATCTGAATCCGTTCCTTCCCGACGGGTTCACGCACGCGCGTGGACGCCAGCGGGACGTGCTGGATGCCATGGTGCGCGATGGCTACATCCCGGCCGCCGTTGCGGAGAAGGCGTATCAGGAGGATCTGCGCCCCGCGCTCACCGCGGCCCACCAGGCGGCCTTCGGTCACCGTGCCTCGCTGGCGCCGCATTTCGTGGACTACGTCTGGAAGGAGCTCGAGCAGCGCTACGATCCTGGCTACCTCCTGCGCGCGGGCCTGCGAATCGTGACCACGCTGGATCCGAAAACGCAGGCGCTGGCGCAGCGGGCCGTTCACGACGGCGTGGGCCGCTACGCCCGCAGCTATCGGGTCAACAACGGCGCCATGCTGGTGATGAACCCGCACACCGGCGAAGTCCTTGCCATGGTTGGCAGCGCCGACTACTACAACGAGGGTATCGGTGGCCAGGTCAACTACACGGTCGCGCCCCGCCAGCCGGGTTCCTCGTTCAAGCCATACACGTATGTCACGGCGCTCATGAACGGCTGGACACCCGCCTCGCCTCTCGACGACAGCAACGGCGCCCACGCCTTCCCTGGCTATCCGGTCCATGACTGGGACAACAAAGAGCTCGGCACGATCACGCTCCGCCAGTCGTTGCAGCAATCGCGCAACATCTCGTCGGTCCATCTGTTCAAGGACGTCGGCATCCAGAAGGTCTTCACCACGGCGAAGAACCTTGGCATCAGCACTCCCCTCGATCCGAGCCTGCCGACGACGCTCGGTGCGAGTGAGCTGCGGATGATCGACCATCTCTCCGCCTACAGCGCCTTCGCCAACGGCGGCCATCGGGTTCGCGCCCTGGATGTGCTCGAAGTCCGCGACGCCGCCGGGACCGTGCTGGAGGCTAACGGGCCGCAGCCCGATGCCGGCGAGCGCGTGCTGCCGGCCTCCGCCACGTATCTGCTGACGGATATCCTCAAGGGCGCGGTCCGCCCGACGATGGGCTTCCCGGTGGCCGCCAAGTCCGGCACAACGACCGACTTCAAGGATGCCTGGTATATCGGCTACACCTCGGATCTGGCGGTGGCGTCCTGGATGGGCCGCACCGTCACCAAGCCGGCGCCTCACAACGAGTCGATGACGGGGCCGGCCGGCGGACTGTGGGGCGAGATCGGGCCGGCATCCTCCTGGCGGCAGTTCGTCAAGGCCTATTACGGCAGCAAGAAGCCGGCCGACTGGGCCCGCCCGACCGATGTCTCCAAGATGACGCTCTGCAAGCTCACCGGCCAGCCCGCGCCGGCGGATCTCTCGCCCGACCTCGCGATCACCGACCTGGTCGTCATCCCGGATCCGGCCGCTCCGCTGGCCGGCTGCGGCTCGGCGCCGGGCGGCAACCCGAGCGGGGGCGCGTCGGGGGATGGCTCCGGACTACCCGGGCTGTTGCCGTCGCTTCCGCCGCTCCCCGGCATCTCGCCGCCGATCGTGCCATGAATTAGCGCGTCCGGAGGGTCCTTGACGGTTCAGGCGAAAGCGACTTTACTCAGACCGTGGTCCGCCGCCCGACCGAGGGGCCAGGTCACAAAGACGAGCCTGACCTTCCCCCCAATCTGTTCGTCATCGGCCTCCTCCACGATCTCAAGGAGGGCGGCTACAGCCGGCGCGCCTGGGCGGCTTTCTGGCGCGCCTCCTGGATCCGCTCGGTGCAGATTTTTCAACTGAACGACGAGCTGCGCGCGTCCTGGCTCCGCTTCAGCATCGTCGGCGTGATCGGAATCATGCTGGCGGCGGTTGCGGTGCTTCGCACGTACGGAACGACCGAGGCGATCCTCTTTTTCCTGACGAGCTTGCTGTGGTGGGGCGTGCTGATGTTCGATCTCGCCCTCCACCTCGGACTGATGGTCAACCTGGAGTCCGGGGAACTGCAGTCGTCGCTGGGCTGGCCCAACCGGCTGACAGAGGTGCGTGGCTTCGCCGCCGTCTGGGTGGTGTGGGCAGCGCACTGGGCGAGCCAGGGGTCGTATCTGCCGCTCGTCGGGGTCTTCGGCCTGGCGGCCTTCACCGACCTGGTGGACGGCTGGCTGGCCCGGCGTCGTCACGCCTCGACCCGCTGGGGCCGCCTCTACGACCCGTTCATGGACGGCATCTTCTTCAGCGTGGCAGCGATCTCACTGGCCGTGATCGGCATCCTGCCCCAATGGCTGGCGGCGCTGGTGACGTTGCGTTATGCCTTCCCCATCGTGGGCGGAATCGCGTTCCAGCTGGTCCGCCGGCGCACCCTGAAGGTTCGCCATACTCCCTGGGGTCGAGCGTCCTCGGCGTCGATTGCGCTGACTGTTTTCGCCGCGGCCGCCGCGACGTTCTTCCAGGTGCCATTCACCACGATCGGGCCGATCCTGTACGTCATCGTCGGGATCACGGCCCTGGGGGCTTTCGTGACGATCCTGCTCAAAGGCATCGAGCAGGTCTAGGCAGGCCAGCGAGCCGGCGATTCCGCGCGTTTCAGTCGCGGAGCTAACTAGAATTCGTGAGGTGCGATTTCGGCAGCTCGCCGCCATCGGGGTGGTCATCGCGTGCACCGCATGCGCCACCACCCCGACCACGAGTGCAGCGGCGACCGTCAAAGTGGGCGCCCTATTTCCGCTAACCGGAAGCCAGGCGCCGCTGGCGAAGCAGGAGTATGCCGGCGTGCAGATCGCCAAAGACCTGGTGAACGCGGACGGTGGGGTCGATGGCGTGCCGATCGCGTTGCTCACGAAGGATCTGACGGCCGAGTCGGATGCGGCCGGCCGGGTGCAGGAGCTGAAGGCGCAGGGCGTGCACAGCATCCTGGGCTCGTACTCGAGCAGCCTCTCGATGCCGGTCAGCGCCGCGGCGCAAACGAATGGGTTGCTGTACTGGGAAGCGGGGGCGGTGGCCGACCAGCTCACCGGTCGCGGCTATCCGCTCGTATTTCGGGTAGGGGCAACGGGGACCAACCTTGGAGAAATGTCGAGCCATTTCGCCGCGCACGTGCTGGCGCCGCGGCTGAACCTGCCGCCCCGGGGATTGCGGATGGCCATCGTCCATAACGTTGATGGGTATCCGACATCGGTGGCGGCGGCCGTCGACGCGCAGGCGGAGCGCGAAGGCATCCAGATCGTGGCCAACGTCGTCTACGACGCGCACGCCCCCGACTGGGCGTCCGTTCTCCAGCAGGTTCGCACCGCCCAGCCGAACATCCTCGTGCTCGCCTCGTATATCGTCGACGGCGTCGATTTTCGCCGCGCCATGCTCAAGAGCGGCCTGCACGTCGATGCCTTGATCGGTTCGACGATGGCCCAATGCGTCCCCGACTTCGGCGCCATGTTGGGTGCCGACGCGATCGGGGTCTTTGCCTCGGACCGTCCCCCGCACGGTTTCAACCCGGAGGCCCTGAATGACACCGGGAAGGCCATCTACGGGCGCTTCGCCGCCGCGTACCGGCGCGAATTCGGGACCGATCCCACGGAGGAGTCACTCGCCGGTTTCAGTGCGGCCTGGACCCTGTTCCATTACGTCATGCCGAAGGCGCGCGACCTCGGCGCGGGGAGCATGGCTGTCGCGGCCCGCGGCCTCGACCTGCCGAACGGGACGCTGGCCAATGGCGCCGGCCTCAAGTTCGCGACGACTTCCACGGCGATCGGTCAGAACACGCGCGCCGCCGCCGTCATCTGGCAGTGGCAGGGAATTCGGCACAGTGTCACCGTCTATCCGCCGGTCTACGCGACCGGAACCGTAGGCTTCATCCCGCTGCCCCGTTGATCCAGGTCCGACTCGCCGCGCCGCGGCGGGCCGCTCGGATCACCGTCCTGGTCCTGGGCGCGGCGGTCCTTCGGACTCTGCTGCTCCCGGCCGGCGACCTCGTCAGCACCGCCACCTTCGGGGCGTGCTTGCTGGCGATCAGCTGGAGGGAGCGAGGGCGGTCGTCGTCGGAGCCGCACTGGGGACGCGGGCGCGCGTTGGCAGCCGGCCTGGCAACCGGCGCCGTCCTGCTGGTGCCGGTGGCGGCCATGCCGCTCAGCGGCCGTGCCATCTCGGCCTTCTGGGAATGGGCGGCGATCGCGGCGGTGATCGCCACTCTCGAGGAAACCGCGATTCGGGGCGCGCTCTACCAGTGGTGGACCGAGGAGGCCGGTCCGGCGGTCGCCATCGTGGCCGGCGCCCTCGTTTTCGCCCTCATCCACCTGCCTCGCTACGGCTTTGGTGCGATGCCGCCGGACGCGGCGGTCGGCCTGGCCCTTGGCGGGTTGCGCGCGCTGACCGGGCGGGTGCTGCCCTGCGCCGTGGCGCACACCGTCGCAGACTGGGGAGCCTGGTTCTGGGCATGATGCCCACCCGGCGCGTCGGCCTGGTCGCGCTGGCGCTCGGCCTGATGGCCGCGGCGCTGCTGCACACTCGCTCCGCGCCGCCGCTGTATGACGGCATCGTTGTGCCGCCTGAGCCCTATCGCTGGGAATCCCCGCCGCCAAATCTCAAGGCGGGCAACAAGCCGCCGCTGTCCGGCGAGGTAATCCTTCCGGTGCAGAACGGCCAGGTCGCGGGCGGTGGCCCGCAGACCGGCGACAACCAGGTGATCATGTTTTTCGGTCCCGGCTTCTTTAAAGCGCCGGCGGGGGCGCAGGCCGTGAAATGCACGATCGAACCGGAGGCAAACCCGCCGGCCGCCCCGTCAGGTATCGACATCCGGGGCAACGTCTATCGCATCAACTGCGTGGGGCAGCCTGGCGATGGCCCGGTCACCATCGCCGCCATGTATCACCTGACGATGCGCTTCCCGCCGGGCGCCTTCAAGGAGATCCAGTACAATACGCGGCCACGGCGCCGACCGGCGCCCCGGGGGACAGCATCGTGACGATCCTCGGACGGTACCTGGAGTTTTACGGGATCCTGGCGTTCGTGATCATCTTCGGCGTGATCGCGATCATCCAGGAGATCCGCCGCCGGCGGCACCAACAACCCACGACGCCCCGGAAGAAAACCTGAACGAGGCATTCGCTATCGTGATCGCCATGATCCCCATGCCCCTGCATGCCTTCGGCACCCGCTACGACCTGCCGGCGCCGCTTTACCTGTTCCTTATCGGGGCGGGCGCGGTGGTGTTCATCTCGTTCCTGCTGGTTCTTCGCCGTCCGGTGGTGCGGATGCAGCCGACCGGTGATGACCTGCCGCCCGTGCCGCAGACGCCGAGCTGGCCGGGCTGGCTGATGGTCGTCCTCGCGCTGATCCTGATCCTGGGCGGCCTCGTCGGATCGCAAAGCACCCCGGACAACGTGGTGGTCACCGCCGTCTGGCTCGTCTTCTGGATCGCGGTGCCGATCAGCGTTGCGATCGTCGGGAACTACTGGCCCTACATCAGTCCATTGAATGTCGTCGCCCGGTTGGTGGGCGGGCAAGCGCGCCTCGACTGGCCACGGTCCTGGGGTTACTGGCCGGCGACGAGCTTATTTTTTCTCTTTGCCTGCGGCGAGCTGATCTTCAACGGCGTCACCACGACGCCTGCAGGCGCGGCGCAGGTCCTTCTCGCCTACGGGATCGTGAACGCCATCATGGTCGCACTGTTTGGCGCGGAAACCTGGCTCCGCCGGGGCGAGGTGTTTTCCGTCCTGTTCGCCACCTGGGGCCGCTTGGGCTACTTCCGATTCGGGGCGCCCGGGCGTCGGGGATTCTTCGGTGGCCTAGTGCGACCGTTCGAAGCCTCCATCAGCCGCTTGACGTTCGTCTTGTTGCTGCTCGTCTCGGTGAGCTTCGATGGGCTGCTGGCCACGCCGGCCTGGAAGGACGTGGTCAGCCAATTGCCCAACAGCCTCAGGTCGGGTGCCGCCGGGTACACGGGGCTGCTGCTCATCGTGTTCGTCGGGATGGTCGGCCTGATCTGGGCGCTGTTCACCGGCTTCGCGGCGGCCGTCCGCGCTGTCGGCCATCTCGATGAGCCGCTGATCAACGTCATTGCCGGACTGATCCCGTCCCTGGTGCCGATCGCGTTCGGGTATCTGCTTGCGCACAACTTCGGCTACCTGGCCATCAACGGACAGCTGCTCATTCACCAGGCCTCCGACCCGTTCGGCAGTGGGACGCTCAACCTGTTCGGGACGGTCCAGTACGAACCGAACCGGAATCTCGTTCCCACGGCGTTCATCTGGTACTTCGAGATCCTCTTGATCATCGGCGTCCACATCGCCGCCGTCGTGCTGGCCCATGGGTATCTCGGCCGGGTGGCCCGGACGGAAACCCAGGGGAGGCGGGCAGAATGGCCGTGGATCGCCGCCATGGTCGGCTACACGATGACGAGTCTCTGGCTGCTCGCCCAACCGATCGTCCAGGAGGGGGTCAAAGGCTGATCGTGGCGTCCCTGCATGCCAGCCTCAGCCTGACGTCGTGGACGTGGGAGCCCACAGTGCTGGCCGGCATCCTCGCGATGGCCGCCGCCTACGTCTGGCTGATACGGAGCCGGGGACGCGAGGCGTCCTGGTCGCCGCTGGCGCGGGCATACTTCGCCGCCGGCCTGCTCGCGATGTTCCTTGCCCTCGCGTCGCCGATCGACACGGGCGGAGACCGCTATCTCTTCAGCCTGCACATGCTGCAGCATCTGCTGCTGGCGATGGTGGTTCCGCCGCTCCTGTTGCTGGGGCTGCCGGAACAGTGGCGCGCCTTTCATCGCGTTCATGTGTCGCCGCTGGCGGCGAACGTGATCTTCAATCTCGTGCTGGCCGGGTGGCACCTGCCCTTTCTCTACGAGGCGACGCTTCGCAATGAGCCGGTTCACGTCTTCGAACACCTCAGCTTTATCGCGGTGGGCCTCCTCTTTTGGTGGCCGATCCTGGTGCCGGCCGGACGGCCAAAGAGTATGAGCGTGATCGGGAAGATCGCCTATCTCGGGTTTGCCGGGGTGCCGCCGACCATCCTCGGGCTGGCCTTCATCCTTTCGCCGAGCGTTCTCTATCCGTTCTACGCCGCGGCTCCTCGGGTGACGCCGCTCTCGCCGCTCGACGATCAGCTGGCGGCCGGCCTCGTGATGTTTGGACTCGGCAACCTGATCTATTTCGTCGCCATCTGGGTGATATTTTTCCGGCTCGATGACAAAGGTGCCACGGCCGGGGACCAACCCACGGCCACGACGCATTCGCCTGCCACAATGAGGCGATGACGTCAAAGGAGTCGGCAACCGAGGCCCTGCATACGTCCGGCTACCGGCTGACGATGCAGCGCCAGCTCGTCTGGGACACCCTGCGGCACAGCAAGAAGCACATCAGTGCCGACGACATCCTGGGCTCGGTCCGCCGCCAGTATCCTCGCTTCAACCTGGCCACGATCTATCGTTCACTCGAGGTGCTGGAGGAGCTGGGCCTCGTCAAGGAGACCCGGATTCGCGACCGCGCTTACTACGAATTGGCCGAGGAGGGGACGGATCACTACCATCTCGTGTGCGACCAGTGCGGCTCGACTCTGCACATCGAGGGCGATCACATGGTCCCTGTGCTGCACCACATCACGGATGAACACCAGTTCATGGTGAGCAACGCCGACCTGGTCGTGCACGGACGTTGCGCTCGCTGCCAGGCGAAGGCCGCCGGCGCTCGCTAGGCGTGGGAAGATAGCTCGAATGGCCGAGCCCGCGCCTCATCCAGCTCCTGCGTCGAAGCCGCTGCACGAGCCAGACGAGGAGAAGAGGGGCATCGGCCGATCGCTGCGTGACATCATTCTTGGTGGCCAGGATGGTCTGGTCAACGTCCTCGGCCTGGTGCTGGGCGTGGCCGCGGCCACCGCGCAGCTCCGCATCATCGTGGCCGCCGGCCTGGCGGCGACGTTCTCGGAATCGATTGCCATGGGCGGTGTGATGTACACCTCAGCTCTGGCGGAACGTGATTACTACCTGGCCCAGCTTGCGAAAGAGCAGCGAGAGGTCGAAGAGATGCCCGACGTCGAGACCGAGGAGGTGCGGCAGATCTTTCGGGAGAAGGGTCTCCACGGCGACGTGCTCGAGCGCGTCGTCGGCGAGATCACCTCAGACAAGAAGGTCTGGGTCGACGTGATGATGCGCGATGAGCTCCATCTCACGCCCGTAAGCGACAAGGGGGTGGTTCGCCGGGCGCTCGTCACCGGCTTTTCCACGCTGATCGGCTCGCTGATCCCGCTGGTCCCGTTCCTGTTCGTGCCGCTGTTCGGGATCTCCGTCGGCCTCGCCACTATCATGGCCGTGCCGCTCTGTGCGGCGGTGCTGTTCGGCGTCGGGGCCTATAAAGCGCTGACGCTGGTGGGCGACTGGCGGATCAGCGGCCTCCAGATGACGCTGATCGGCATGCTCTCGGCGGCGGCCGGCTACGGGATCGGCCGATTGCTGCACGTCAGCGGCACCTAGCGCATCGCGCCCCGGCGGCAACCACGTCGTAACCGATTCGTTATTGCGAACGATTCGCAATAAAATATATACTCGATGCTCGGATGGCGACGGCGCGAGCGGCATGGCGAAGCTGGCGGACGGTCTCGATGACGTCGGTTTCATTGCGTCTGACCAGCCTGTTCGGCGGTGTGGCGCTGCTCCACGTGGTCGGCTGGGGAATCATGCTGCTGCTCGTCGCGCCCCGCTACCCGGTGATGCTCGGCCTGGGTGGCCTGGCCTATGCCTTCGGGCTGCGGCACGCGTTCGACGCCGACCATATCTCGGCCATCGACAACACGACGCGCAAGCTGCTCCAGGAAGGCAAGAAGCCGCTGGGGGTCGGCTTCTTCTTTTCACTCGGCCATTCGACGGTCGTCTTTTTGATCGCCCTGGCCCTCGGTGTGGCCACGCAGTTCGTCGTGACGAACGTCGTGACGGCGAACGGCCAGCTCAAGAACCTGGGCGGGCTGATCGGCACCGGCGTCTCGGGCGTCTTTCTTCTGCTTATTGGCATTCTGAACTTGATCATTCTGCTCGACATTCTTCGCCTCTTTCGGCGCATGAGGGCGGGGCAGTACGATCGAGAATCCCTAGAGCACGAACTGGTGGCGGGCGGACTGCTGACCCGCATCTTCGGTCGGCTCTTTCGGCTGATCACGCACAGCTGGCAAATGTACCTGGTTGGATTCCTCTTCGGCCTCGGCTTCGATACCGCGTCCGAGATCTCGTTCCTCGCGATCTCGGCCGGGGCCGCGGCGCAGCGGATTCCGCTCTACGCCTTGATCTCGCTGCCGCTGATCTTCGCCGCCGGCATGTCGTTGATGGATACCGCGGACGGTGCATTCATGTCACGGGCATACGCCTGGGCCTTCTCCAACCCGGTGCGCAAGGTCTTCTACAACCTGACGGTGACAGCCCTGTCGGTTTTCGTCGCGCTGTTCGTCGGCCTCTTCGAGTTGAGCCAGCTTCTCGTGTCGCAGTTGGACCTTCGAGGTGGAGTCTGGGACGCGATCGCCGGAATGGACATTGGCGTCATGGGTTTCGTGATCGTGGGGGCCTTCATCGTGACCTGGGCCGGCGCCTATTTGATCTATCGCACCCAGCACATCGAGGAACGCTGGTCGGCGGCGCTGAAAAGCTAGTCCGGCACCGCCCGGTAGGCTGAAAGAGTGATCGTCGTGCAGGCCGCAGGCCAGGCGCTGGCCGCCGCGTTCGACATGCTCTGGGAGGTCCTCTGGCCGCTCGCGCTGGGCTTCATCCTGTCCGCGATCGTCCAGACACTGGTATCGCGAAATGCGGTGGCTCGGGCCCTGGGGTCGGATTCGCCGCGCAGCCTGGCCACCGCCACCGTCCTGGGAGCGGCATCGTCCTCCTGCTCCTACGCAGCCGTGGCCATCGCCCGGTCGCTGTTCCGCAAGGGGGCCAGCTTTCCAGCCGCCATCGTCTTCGAATTTGCCTCCACCAACCTGGTCTTCGAGTTGGGACTTATCTTGCTGATCCTGCTCGGCTGGTCGTTCGTCGGTGCCGAGTTCGCGGGCGGACTGCTGATGATCGTGATCCTGGCGCTGCTCTTTCGCTGGACCCTTAAGCCGGGAATGATCGACGAAGCCCGGCGGCAGGCCGAGCACGGCCGCCATGGACGGATGGAAGGGCACGGCGAGATGGACATGTCGGTCACCAAAGGACCGTTTCTGCGCCGGCTGTTTTCGGGACGGGGGTTGACCGCGATCAGCCACAACTTCTGGATGGACGTCACCTCGGTGTGGACGGACATCGGGCTGGGGCTGTTGATCGCCGGCGCGCTGGCCGCCTGGGTGCCGGCCTCGTTCTGGCAAGGCTTCTTCTTGACCAGCCACCCGGTCCTGTCCCAGGTCTGGGGTCCCCTGATCGGGCCAGTGATTTCCCTGCTGAGCTTCGTCTGCTCGGTGGGGAACGTCCCCCTCGCCGCCGTGCTCTGGAACGGCGGGATCAGTTTCGGCGGCGTGATCGCCTTCATCTTCGCCGACCTGATCATCTTGCCGATCGTTGATATCTACCGGAAGTACTATGGCCGCCGAATGGCACTGTATCTCCTGGTCGTGTCGTACGCGGCGATGGCGCTGGCCGGCTTTTTGATCGGCCTACTGTTTCAGCTTCTCGGGTTCGTTCCCGTACATCATCCGGTATCGGCGATAACCACCGCCCCGGCGCTCAACTACACCAGCGTGCTCAATGTGATTTTCCTTGCCATCATGGCGCTGCTCGGCTGGTGGTTTCTCCGCACCGGTGGGCTCGACATGCTTCGCATGATGGAGCGGCCGGCGGTCACCCCGGGGGATGCGGCCTCGCATCAGCATCAGGAACACCACTAATCCCGAGTGCACGGGCCAGCACGCGATCCATGCTGGAGTGCGCCGCCAGGGTGGCGCCGAGCGCCTTCAGCCGCTGACGAAGGGCCGTCTCCAGGTGCCCGGTGACGGCGACCACGACCGGGGCTGGCTGCCGGTGGACCAGCTGGTCGACCAGTGCCGTTTGTTGTTCTGGTCTGAGCGTGGCCTGCAGGACGACCACCTGGTCGCGATCCCAGGTGCGGGCGCGCGCATCGCCGGCGGCAATCGCCTCCACCGGTACGCCGAGCCGACCGGCTGCGGCCCGAACGCGCTGCGCGAACAGAAGATCGTCTTGGACGACGTAGAGACGCCGGGCCACGGCTGCAGAATAGCCGGTTGATCGGACCAGCCGACCTTTTGGCCATCACCAAAAGCTACTTGGCGCTTGCTATAATCGCGCCCGGGAAAGTTGGGTCGAAGGCTAGATCGCTCCGGCGAAACTCCGAGATCCAAAGACAAACAAAAGGAGATTTCGCCGTGAGCTTCAGCGACAAGACTTTGACGTGCCGTGATTGCGGTCTCAACTTCATCTTCACCATCGGTGAGCAACAGTTCTATTCCGCCAAGGGCTTCCAGCACGAACCGTCCCGCTGTCCCGACTGCCGATCGATTAACCGGAACGTTCGGGGCACCGGCCGCGCCAAGGAGCTGCACGAAGTGATTTGCGCCGAGTGCGGCAAGCCCGCCCAGGTGCCCTTCACGCCCACGATGGGCCGGCCGGTCTACTGCAGCGACTGCTTCGACAAGGTCCGCGCGACGAGACGGTAACACGCCGCCGCCGTTCGTAACGACCGCCGCAACGTTGTCGGCGCAGCATCGGAAGTGCAATGCGACGGCACACGTGTGCCGCGCCAAAGGAGCTGAGCTGGAATGGCAAACGCGTCCAATCCGGCAATCCGCCTGCTCGATGAGCCCGACGACCAACCCGGCGCACGGGTTCGCCGAATCGGGGGCCTCACCCTCTGGGCCGAGACGCTTGTCTTCCAAACCACGGCGGCCCGCGAATTTCTCGATGTGACCGACCAGGTCGCGGCCGTCGTGCGGCGCTCGCGGATCTCGCAGGGGTGGGTTTCCGCGTTTTCGAAGCACACCACGGCCGCTGTCGTCTTGCAGGAGAACGAGCCGCTACTGCTGCAGGACATGAGTGGCCTGCTGGAGCGACTATCAGCCGCCGCCGGCGTCTACCAGCACAACGACCTCAGCCGCCGGACCGGTGAGATGGACCCGGACGAGTGTGCGAACGGCCACGCGCATTGCCAGCACCTGCTGCTCGGCAGTAGCGAGAACATTCCGGTCGCCGAGGGCCGCCTGGATCTCGGACGGTGGCAGCGGATCTTCTTGCTCGAGCTCGACCGAGGTCGGGACCGGCACCTGGTCGTCCAGGTCTTCGGCGCCTGACGCGCTAACCTAGAACTTCTGGGCGACAGGAGCCCGTAGAAGGAGGTTGCCATGCTCGAGAAGTTCACCTGGTACAAGCAGTCCGCCTATAAGTGGAAGGGCGAGGGGATCACGGTGTACATCGATCCCTGGGGGCTCCGGCCTCAGGAGGAGCCAGCCGACGTGATCTTCATCACCCACGCCCATTCCGATCACTACGAGCCGGCCGACATCGAAAAGATCAAGAAGAGCACGACACAGTACATCGCGCCACGCGACGTTGCCGAAAAGCTCAAAGGCAACGTCAAAGCCGTCAAGCCGGGCGAGTCGTTGGACGTCGCCGGGATCAAGTTTCAGACGGTGCCGGCGTACAGCACCGTCGAGCATCGGCTCGAGACCCATCCCAAGAGCAACAACTGGGTCGGGTACATCCTGAGCCTCGACGGCAACCGTTACTGGTTCTCAGGGGACGGGGATCCGAACCCCGACATCGAGCAAGTCAAAACGGACGTTGCGCTGATCTGCATCGGCGGCGACCCCTACGTCATGAACGCGTCCGAGGCGGCCGGAGTCGTGAAGAAGATCAAGCCGCAACTGGCTGTCCCGAACCACTACGGATTCGTCGTCGGGGTCGCATCGGACGCTGAAACGTTCGCCCGCGAAGCGGCACCAGTCAAAGTCCAGGTCCTGAAGCCCGTCAACGCATTCGAACGGACAGGAGCGGCCGCCCGCTAAAACGTCCGACTGAAGCGCCTGGGGAACTTTCTGTGGCCGTCGGCGTCTGAGTAGTGACGTCTACGACGGAACAGGAGGTTCCTATGGTCAACAAACTCGTTCCCGCGGCGGCGGCGACGCTGGCGCTCTTTGTCACCCAGGCTCTACCTGTGGCGGCCTGTGGCGGGCTGGTCGCGCCCAACGGAGCGATCCGGCTGGCCAGGGCGACAACGCTGGTTGAGTGGCACAACGGCGTGGAGCACTACCTGACAAGCTTCAGCTATCACGGCGAAGCATCCAGCTTCGGTTGGATCGTGCCACTACCGGCGGTTCCGCAGAAGGTCGAAGAGGGTGGAGGTTGGACGCTTCAGCGGCTCTTCCGGGAGACGCATCCACAGCCTGAGATCCTGGATTTGCGCTTCGCGGCGGCTCCGACAGCCCAGTCGGTTGAGGTGTTGCAGCAGGTCAAGGTCCGGGCCCTCGATATCACGGTCTTGCGCGGCAGCGGCCAGGCGGTGCTCGACTGGGCCGCCGACAACGGCTTCGCGGTCGATGCCGAGACGCGGCTTCACGTCATGCACTACGCCATGGGCAGCCCGGTCTTCATGGCGGCCAAATACAACGCCGAACGGGCCCAGCAGCAGCGCTTGCTGTTTGGCGACGGCGCGCCGGTGCTCATCACGCTCAAGATTGCGCATCCGTGGATTCCGTTCGAAGTGCTGGCCGCTGGTCAGCAGGTCCAGGCCGATTTGTACTTGCTGTCTGACAAGCCGGTGAACACGAGCGAGTGGCGCGCGTTCATCGGCCAGTCCGGCGTCGGCAGTTCGGTGCAGGGCGCCGAGGGCTTCACGATGGAATTTCAGGAAAAGATGACGGACAGCCTGTACAAGGACCTGTCGAGTGACAAAAACATGGGCTGGGTCCGCCGTGACAGTTGGCTGACCTACCTCACATTGAATGCGCCCGACACCAAGGTGACCTACGACATGAGCGTGACCCCGATGGGCGTCATCAAGGTCGCACCCTTCGGAACAAAGCCGATGGCGATTGTCGACGGCGGCCGCAGCACACGACCGGTCGATCTGCCGACCGCCCCCGTGGGCACGGCGTTCATGCTGCTGACCCTGGCCGTCCTGATCGGCGTGGCGCTCTGGATTCTGAAACCGCGCGAAGTCTAACTCTCACTCGTGCAGGCCGGCGGTCGTCCCCCACCGCCGGCCTTTTGCATTCAACGGGGCCATGGCCGGTCTCAAATTGCCCGGGCGGTTTTGACAGACAGCTGTCAAAACTATGGTTCATGCTGCGACTATGGCCGCGACCGGCGATCGTCTCGAGAGCGCCCGGAGCCGAGCCATCGCGGCGATCGACCACTATGCCGCCGAAATGCGCCACGTGGAGGGCTCCCGGCTGGGCGAGGGCCTGATCGCGACCCGCGCCCTGAAAGACCGGGTGGAGGCGGTTTTCGCCGAAGGGCTGCGCCGCTTCGATCAGTCCGGCGAATACGCCGCGGACGGGGCGATCGACCTGGTGGCCTGGCTGCGCTCGAAGTGCAAGCTTTCCGGTGGGGCGGCCGCCGAGCGGGTCGGGATCGCCCGCCAGCTCCAGCACCTGCCGCAGACCAGCAAGGCGTTTGCCACGGGCGAGCTCGGCTACCAGCATGTGGCCGTCCTGGCTCGGACCGCCGAGCATGTTGGGGCTGGCGCGGTGCGCAAGGCGGAGGCCAGCCTGTTGGCCCTGGCGGACACGATGGATCCCGGACAGTTCACCGGGGTGGCCAAGAACTTCGAGCACCGGATCGATGCCCAGGCGGCCCTGGCCGAGGCCAATCGGGCGCACCAGCGACGCTACCTGACCATCAGCGAACCGCTCGACGGCATCGTCCGGATCGACGGCCTGCTCGACGCGGAAGCCGGAGCCCTGGTCCGCAACGCCGTCAATGCGTCGCTGCCGCCCGCCAAAGACGACGACCGCACTCCAGGGCAGCGCCGCGCCGACCGCTTGGTCGAGCTCTGCCAGCCGCGCGCTTTCGGCTCGGCCGATGGCGCCGGGCCGCGGCCGCACCTGATCATCCGGGCCAGCGTCGAGACCCTGCTGGGCACGCCCGATGCGCCGGGCGGGGAGCTGGACGGCGGCACCATCGTCCCGGCCGAGACGGTGCGGCGGATCGCCTGCGACGCCGCCATCAGCCGGATCATCGGCAAAGGCGAGCTCGACGCGGAGATCACCCGCGCGAGCCGGTCCACGCCGGCCGCCACCCGGCGGGCGCTGGCGGCCCGGGACCGTGGCTGCGTCGCGGAGCACTGCAACCGGCCAGCGCAATGGACCGACAGCCACCACGTCAAGCACTGGATCGACCAGGGACCGACGACGATGAGCAACCTGATCCTGCTGTGCCGGCCGCATCACCGCAAGGTCCACGAAGGCGGCTGGGACTTGCAGCGCTTGGCCACAGGCCGCTGGGCGCTGATCCGGCCGACGCCACGGTCTCGATCTGCCTGAGGCAGGGGCCGGCGCCGCGCAACCCCGGTGCCGTCAGATCAGTGAGCGCGATTGGCCGCCGTCGACGGTCCAGCATGCGCCGGTAACCAGGCTCGCACGGTCTGACGCGAGGAACGTGACGACGGCGGCGACTTCGTCGGGCTTGCCAAAACGGCCCAGGGGCAGGTCGGACCTGGTGAATGCCTCGATGCCGTCCGGGTCGGCTTGCTGGCGGCGTTCCCAGCTGCTGCCGGAGAACATCAGCGAGCCCGGCGCCACGGTGTTGACCAGGATCTTGTCTTTCGCAAGCTCGCGCGACAGCGCTTTTGCGAGGCTGATCTCAGCAGCCTTCGCGACGTTGTAGCCGGCACGGCCGCCACTTTCGCGGCCATAGATGGAGGATATAAAAATAATTCGGCCGTGATCATGCTTGCGCATGAACGGCACGGCGACACGGGCGGCACGCAAGCCCGCGAGAACGTTCAACTCGAAAGCCTGGTCGAACTCGGCGTCGGGCGACTCGAGGCCGGCGCCGCCACCGCCACCGGCGTTGTGCACGAGAATATCCAGGCCGCCAAAGTGCGACGCAGTTGCCTGGACGAAGTCTTCGACTTCGCCGGGTTTGCCCACATCGGCCGGGTGGGAGAAGACCCTGTCGGCCGCGCGCTGGGCCGCGGCGGGGTTGTCTGGGCGCCGGGCCCGATTTCCAGCCTGCTCGAGGCTTCGCGCGGAGGCATCGAGCCGAGCCTTATCGCGGGCGCAGATCGCGACGCGACAGCCTTCGGCCAGCAGCGCTTCAGCAATGGCATAGCCAACACCGTGGCTGCCTCCCGTGACGGCGGCGACCCGGCCTTGAAGACCGAGGTCCAAGTCTTAGCGAGCGGGCGCGGGGGCTTCGGCGACGGCTGGCACAGCGGCGGCAGGTGTGCCGCGGCTGACGAGCGCTTTCTCGGTCTTCGGATCGAAGAGGTGCAGGTGATGCGTATCGACCGCCACCTGGATCGTCTGCCCCGGCTGGATGTCGTGGCTGCGAGGATCCATCCGCGCGGTCAACGTCTTGCCGCCCAAGACGACGTAGACGAAGATCTCGCTCCCCATGCTCTCCACGACCTCGACCTTCGTCTGGACTTTCGGCAAACCCTCGCGACCGGGAAACCGCACGTCCTTGATGTCCTCCGGGCGGATCCCCATGATGACCTCCTGACCTCGGTCTGCCCCGGCCTCTGAGAGGACGCGCTCTTCGATCGGGACCTGGAATCCCTCGCCCTGGAGTTGCGTCTGGCCATCCCCGCCGACCTTGACGTTCAAGAAATTCATGGCTGGACTGCCGATGAAGCCGGCAACAAAGAGATTGACCGGATGCTCGTACAGCGTTTGCGGTGTATCAAACTGCTGCACGATGCCGTTGTCCAGGACGACGATGCGTTCGCCCATCGTCATCGCCTCGACCTGGTCGTGCGTCACGTAAATAAACGTCGTCTGAAGCCGCTGGTGCAGCTTGAGGATCTGCACGCGGGTCTGGACCCGGAGCTTGGCATCGAGGTTCGACAGCGGCTCGTCCATGAGAAAGACTTTCGGCTGACGGACGATCGCCCGTCCCAGCGCGACGCGCTGCCGCTGGCCGCCGGAGAGGGCCTTGGGCTTGCGATTCAGGAACTGGCCGAGGCCGAGGATGTCGGCGGCCTCGCGGACGCGCTTGTCGATTTCTCCCTTCGGCGTCTTGCGCAGCTTGAGGCCAAACGAGAGATTGTCATAGACCGACATGTGCGGGTACAGCGCGTATGACTGAAAGACCATGGCGATGTCGCGATCCTTGGGCGCGACGTCGTTGACCACACGATCGCCGATGCGGACCATACCGTCGCTGATCTCCTCCAAGCCCGCGAGCATCCGCAGGGCCGTCGACTTGCCAGAACCGGAAGGGCCGACCAGGACCACGAATTCCTTGTCCTTGATCTCGGCGTTCATGTCGGTGATGACGGTGTTTCCGGGGTAGCGCTTGTATACATGCTCGTAAGTGACGCTGGCCATTGCAAGTTCGAGTTTAGGCGGCAGATGAAAGACGGTCAAGGTTGACTTTCCGAGCGAACGGGTGTTTGGAGCTCTGGAAGCCGCGCTGCGGGTTCCGAGAGGAAACGTGGACTACACCGTTATACGAGTGGCATTATTTGACTGGGAAGGGTCGATTCCTCGACAGCGCAGCTCCTCGGAGAGCGCGCCCAGCCTGCCCAGGGGATGTTGATCACACGTGGCAACCGAATCAGAGTCTCTACTTCGACCTCCGACGCCCTCCAACGGCCACACTCGCGGCCTGGTTTTCGACTTCGACGGAACACTCGTTGACAGCTACCCGCTGATCGAGGAAGCCTTCGCCCACGTCATGCGGACGCATCGCCTCGACGAGGCGGCACGGGTGCTCTTCCGCCAGAGCCGCGGTCTGCCGCTGCCTGAGCAGATGAAGCTGGTCGCGCCGCAGATGTGGGAAGACCTCGTCGCCACCTACCGGTCGATCGACGCGACCCTGGGCCATGCCCGGGTGTTCCGCGGGATTCCAACGCTCGTCCGGAAGCTGCACCAGGCCGGCGCCCCACTGGGTGTGGTCTCCTGCAAGCGACGGGCCCTTGTCGAGGCCGAGCTGGAGGCGGCGGGCCTGCGTGGGTACTTCGACGTGGTGTTCGGTTATGAGGATGTCACCCCGCCAAAGCCGGCGCCTGATCCGTTGCTGGCGGCCATCGGGCAGCTCGGTTTGTCGCGGGCGCATTCGATCTACGTCGGTGACAGCATGGTCGACCTCGAGACCGGTCGCGCGGCCCGGGTCCGAACGGTGCTCGCGGCATGGGGTCTGACGCCGGAGGCTCGCGCCGCGTTCCGCCATCACCGGCTGTGGGCGATCCGTCCGTCGGAGATGCTGGCCATGGTGTTGACGCCCCCGAACGGCAACGGGCACCGGCGCGCCGCCTAGCGACGGCAGCCCCGGGCCGGGTTACTGAGGTCAGTTCGCCCGGCTGCTAGCATTCGGGCGAACTCGATGGACGACGCCGCCTATTTTCAGGCGATCCCCAAGGCGGAGCTGCATCTGCATCTTGACGGGTCTGTGCGTCCCAAGACGGTACTCGAGCTCGCCAAAGAGAACGGCGTTCCGCTGCCGATCGACGATCTGGCAAAGCTGTCGGACTTTCTGGAGGCCAACGAGAACACGGCTTCGCTGGTCGAGTACATCACGTTCTTTGAGCTGCCGATTGCGGTGCTCCAGACCGTCCCGGCGCTGGAGCGCGCAACCTACGAGCTCTGTGAGGACTTGAAGCACGACAACGTGCGTTATGCCGAGATTCGTTATGGGCCGTGGCTGCACGTGCAGCAGGGTCTCTCGCTGACGGACGTAATCCGCGCCGTCCTGAGCGGATGGACCAGGGGGCGCAAGGACTTCCGGCTCGAGGGTGGCATCATCGTGACCGCCCTGCGCGATATGCCACCGGCGCAGAACCTGGCGCTGGCCCAGGTCGCCGGCCGCTTCGTGAGCGACGGCGTGATCGGCTTCGACCTGGCGGGCGACGAAGCGGGACACCCCCCGGTCCTGCACGAAGATGCCTTTCGACTCGCTCGTTCCCTGGGCCTGAATATCACCATCCATGCCGGCGAGGCCGCCGGACCGGAGAGCGTGCGGCAGGCGATCTCAATGGGAGCCCTGCGACTGGGCCACGGGATCAGGGCGCAGGAAGATCCCGAGGTCGTCGCCACCATCCGGGAAAACGGTGTCCAGCTGGACACGGCGCCGACCAGCAATGCGCAAACCAAAGCCGTCCGGCGGCTGCAGGATCATCCGCTGAAGCGCTTTTACGAGCAGGGCATCAAGGTCACCATCAGCACGGACTCGCGGACCGTTTCCCACATCACGCTGACACGGGAATTTCAAAACGTCGTTGCCGCACTGGGTTGTTCGCCGGAGCAAGTCTGGGCTATGAACCTGCAGGCGCTCGAGGGCGGCTTCGGTGACGAGGTGGGCCGAGCCCGGCTGCGCCATGAGTTCGTCGACGCGGAGGCGATGCTTCGCCGAGGTCGCGTCACGGGCTAGGCGCGGCTCAGCCGGCGCTCAGGGCGCTGGGTCGACACGGGCGATTCCCAGCAAATCCGAGAAGCGCGAATTGGCCAGGGCACGAAACCGACCGGTCTCTGGAGCGATGACATCGATGGAGCCTTGCTGGGCCTCGACGTACAGGGCATAGAGCACAGTCCCATCACGGCTGAAGGCGACGCCCCGGAAGCCGGCCTGGCGCGACCTGGTTGGCTCCGGAATATGACGCGCCACGTGGATCGAACCCGATGTGTCGAAGACCCAGATGCCGGCTACCGAAGGGTCATCGATGGAAAGCGCGGCCACCCAGCGTCCGGTCGGATCAACGGCGATGCCGCGGCCGGCCTCGAAGCCCTCCTTCGCGTCGGCCGTGATCGAGAGCCAGCTCGGCAACCAGGCGGCCGGGCTCGGTCGCGGCATCGTGAAGTCCACGACGGCACCGGCCTTACCCGTACGCGCGTCGAAGGTCCGCAGCCGAATGCCCTCATTGACATAGAGGGTTCGCCCATCGGGCGACAACGCGATCCCGCCGGCGTTGAGGCCGACCTGCGTGATCGCGACGTCCAGATGGGCGACGCGAGCGCCGCTCGTCAGGTCCGTGATCTCGAGCCCAGTGCTGCTGGCGTCGGGGTTGATCGTATAGAGCAGCGTGGCGTCGCCTGACAGCAAGCCTCCTGAGACACCCATCGAGACATCCGGGTAATTCCGCACGACGCGTCCTAAAGACCAGTCATAGGACACGACTCCCAGATTTTGCGACCGCTGGTCGGTGGCGTGCTCGTGAGCCAGCAGCACCCGCGTCCCCGGAAGAACTACCGGATTCCCGTAGCAATCCGGGAGGGTCACTGCGGGCCGGACATCGCGACCCGTGCTCCGGTCGACGACGTGGATGGTGACGGTTGAGCAAAAGCTCGACGTTTCCAGGACGAGCGCCCGACCCTGCGACAGTGTCCAGCGATAGGCAGGCGGCAGGATTTTCGCGTCCTTCAATCGAAAGGGGGTAACGAATTCGCCTGCCTGCGACTCATTGTCGAGATTCACGATCTCATTGGGCACCGGGGGCAGCGGGCCGGCGCCGGGCGGTGGCGCGGCGGTTCGGCGCGCAACCAGCTGCCCTTCCAGCACGATGCCACCAGCGATCAGCAGCAGGCTCAAGGCCACGGCCGCGGCGACGTTGAG
Source organism: Chloroflexota bacterium (assembly GCA_005881175.1). Classification (GTDB taxonomy): domain Bacteria; phylum Chloroflexota; class Dormibacteria; order CF-121; family CF-121; genus CF-13. The sequence goes on along the minus strand of VBEN01000025.1, from coordinate 27,153 downwards.
GCCGTGTCGGGTCCAGCGGGCTTGGGATCTCGGGCGGGTCAGCGCGCGCGTCACCAGACGATCAGCATCGCTGGTCGATACCCCGTCAGCGCGACCGGCGGCGTAGCGCTTCAGCCGATCTTCCAGCACGGTCATGCCTGCTCTCCGGCGTTTGAGGGTCCATAGCCCGGAAGGGCGCGCTGCAATCGGCGAAGGGCCTCGTAGAGCCGGCTTTTGACGGTCGATTCCGGGAGGCGCAGCTCGGTGGCGATCTGGTTCAGGGTCTGGTCCTCGAAGAAGTGCAGATAGACCACGGCGCGCTGAGCGGGGGAGAGGCGTCGCACGGCGCGTCCCAGGTCGACCTGCAGGGCGGGGTCGGATGTCGCGGGCGCGATGACCCGGTCGCTGAGGCCGAGCACCTGTAGGAAGCGGCGCCGGCGCCAGCGCAGGCACTCGCGGAGCACAATCGTTCGAAGCCACGGCACGAATGCAGAATCCTCGCGTAACGTCTGCCGGCGATTCCAGGCAATCATGAACGCCTCCTGTACGGCATCTTCGGCCGCGCTGCGGTCGTGCAGGACGAAGTCGGCGAAGCGCAGCATCGAGTGGGCGTTGGCACGCAGCAAACGCTCGAAGTCAGCTGAGCTGCCGGCCGCGAGGCCCTCGTCCATGCCCGCCACAGTAATAGAGACGTCGCCGGGTGGAAAAAGTTTGGTGGTACTTTTTAGACGCCCGCCGGAATGGTATCCGGCGGAGTGAGGGCGCCGCTGCGGATCCTGGCGCGGATGTCGAGCACCTGGTTGATGACGTCCTGGGGGACGACACTGCTCGGGCTGCTGAAGCCGGTGGCGTCATCCTGCGTGGTGAAGAGCTGCTGGCCGGATTTGAACTGGCCGTTTTGCAATCGCTGGACGGTTATGGCGACGGCCCGGTCGACGCGCTTGAGGGCGCTGGTGATGACGGCGGGGCTGAGATAGGCCTCGTCGTTGTCCGATCCGATGGCGTAGGCGGAGGCATCGTAGGCGGCGTCGATGTAGCCAGAGGCGCAACGGCCCGTGACTTCAAAGAGGATATCCGCGCCGGCCGAGATCTGGGTGATGCCGAGCTGCTTGCAAAACGCCGTGTCCTGCGAGTCCGAGTAGGTGATCTTCCAGGTCAGGCCAGGGTTGACACTCTTCGCGCCGGCGATGTAGCCGGCGATGTACGAGTCGACGGCCGGGCCATGGTTCGATCCGAGAATGCCGAGCACGTTATGTGCCGCGCTCCCGACTTTGTTTTTTTCCAGCAGCCCGGCCAGCGCACCGACCAGGTAGCCCGGCTCCTGTGCCTTGAAGAGCAGGTCGCTCACGTTGTCGAGATCGAGGCGCTGGCCGCCCTCATCGACGGGTATTCCATCGACCAGCGCAAAACGTTGCGTCGCATGTAGCTTCGCCGCGCTGGCAACAGCGGTCGCCATATCTTGCGAGATCGCCACCACCAGCGCGGAATGGTTCGCGATACATCGCTGAATGTTGGCCAGATAGTCCGACGCCGTGTGTGAGGCGATCACCTGGACCAGGGCGCCGGCGCTGCGAGCGCCAGCGGCCGCCAGCTGATTGAACGTATGCGGCGCCAGGCCGTCAGCATCGGTGGCGATGCAGACTCGGACGCCGGACGAAGGCGACGGCGTCGACGGGCCGCCGCACGTGGCCAGCAATGCGGCAAGCCCGAGGGAGAGCAGGCGCCGGACTACGCGAGACTCCTGGGAAGTTTTCGGCTCAACTCTTCTTGTACGGCTTGCCCACGGCGGCGGGCGCGACGGCGCGCCCCATTGCCCCCGCCAGCACCACGATGGTCACCAGGTAGGGAAGCATGCCGAGGAACTGGATGGGCAGTTTGACGCCGGCGATCTGAAGACGGCTGCCCACGGCGTCCGAGAATGCGAACAGTTGCGAAGCCCCGAAGGCGCCGAACGGGTTCCATTTGCCGAATATCATCGCGGCTAGCGCGATGAAGCCCCGGCCACCGGTCATGTTCGGTAGAAAGTTGCCGATCTGTTGCAGGCTGAAGTATGCGCCTCCCAGGCCGGCGAGGGCGCCGCTCCCGATGACGTTCGCGTATCGGACGAAGTAGACGTTGATCCCGGCGGTTTCGGCGGCGGCCGGATTCTCGCCGCAGGCACGGGTGCGAAGCCCCCATTTGGTCTTGAAGATCAAGAAATACACGCCGACGACGGCGAGCAGCATGGCATACGTCACAAACTGGTTCTGAAAGAAAATCCGGCCAAGCGCGGGGATCGCCGACAGGCCCGGGATGTTCCAATGCGCGAGCGTGCCCGGACCGATCGTCGTCGAGCTCTCGATGAAGGTGCGATAAAACACGCCAGTAATGCCCACGGCGAGGATATTGATCACCATGCCGCTCACGATCTGGTCCACCAGCAGACTGACCGAGAGCGCGGCGTGCAGGCTGGCGATCAGCATGCCGGCGACGATGGCGGCGAGTACGCCCAGCCACAGATTGTGCGTGGCAAGGGCGACCGCGAACCCGATGAACGCCCCCGTTAGCATGATGCCTTCGAGCGCGATGTTGACTACGCCTGAGCGCTCGCAAAGGATCCCACCGAGTGCCGCTAGCGTGAGTGGCGTCGCGGTCACCAGTGTCTGGGCGAGCAGCCCGACGATGTCCTCGCGCTGCAGAAAGTCCATCAGACCACGGTCGCCTCGTCGCGCTCGGCAAGCTGGAGCTCTTGCAGCGGCTGGGCGCGCAGCCGGAGCAGCCAGCGAACGATGACAGGTGCGGCCACGAAGATGATCACCATCGCCTGCACGATGGAAACGAGATCTGCCGAGACCTGTGTTTCGAGCTGCATGAAGCTGGCACCGTTTCGCAGGGCGCCAAAGAGAAACGCCGCTGGCAGCACACCCCACGGATTGCTCCGGGCCAGCAGGGCGACGGCAATGGCGTCGAAGCCGTATCCCGCCGCGACCGTATCCGTCATGTGATGACTGAGGCCCAGAATTTGGACGATACCTGCCGTCCCGGCCAGCGCCCCCGAAATGCCCATGCTCAGGACCAGCGTCCGGCCGACGGACATGCCGTTCGCGCGGGCGGCCGTGGGATTGAAGCCGACCGATCGCAGCTGAAAACCGATGGTCGTCCGCTCGATCAGGAACCAGACCGCCGGCACCGCAAGCACAGCCAGGATCAGGCCGAAATGCAACCTCGTACCGGGAATGATGATGGGCAGCTGTGCGTTCGCATCGATCTCAGGGGTACGCGGAGTCGAGACATTCTTTGCCAGCATCAGACCGCCGTCGATCAGATAGTTCGCTAGTAGAAACGCAACGTAGTTGAGCATGATGGTCGTAATCACCTCGTGCGCTCCGAAGCGAGCCTTGAGCGCGCCGGCGAGGCCCGACCAGACGAAGCCGCCGAGCATACCGGCAAGAATCGCGAGCGGGATCTCGATCAACCCTGGCAAGCCGTGAATGCTGTACGCGACGAAGACGCCGGCCAGACCGCCGATGTAGAACTGGCCTTCGGCGCCGATATTGATAGGGCCGTCAATGCCTGGAACGGATCCGAGCCCGTCACGGAAATCACGACCCCTGCCACCACAAAGCCGCAAAGAACCGAGGCCAGCGGTACGACGACCGCGTTGACGGCCCACGGCGGCAAGCGTCGGCTGATCACGCGGCGCCGGCCATCAACAGGCCGATCCGTTCACGGTCAATCGCCTCGCCTTCGAGCTCGGCTACGATCTTCCCTCGGTAGATCACCGCCACGCGATCGGCGAGGGAGAGGACCTCGTCGAGCTCTGACGACACGAGCAGTACCGCGAGGCCCTCATCTCGCTGGGTGACGAGGCGACTGTGGACGAACTCGATCGATCCGACGTCGAGCCCGCGAGTCGGTTGGCTGGCGATCAGGACCTGCGGACGAGTGCCGAGCTCGCGCGCGAGAATGACTTTTTGTTGGTTTCCCCCGCTGAGCGATCCGACCGGCTGCTCCGGTGCCTGGGCCCGGATGTCGAACGCTTTCATCAGCTTGCGGGCATGCTCCCGGAGGACGCCGAGCCGGCGGACGAGCCCGTTGGCATACGGGCGCTCGTCGTAGTCGCTCAACACCAGGTTGTCGTAGATGGGGAACTCGAGGATGAGACCCATCCGGTGCCGGTCGGCGGGTACCTCGCTCAGCCCGGAGCGAAGCCGCCATCGCGTCGGCCGTCGCGTGATGTCGCGGCCGCTCAGCAGCACCCGGCCGGCGCGCGCCGGACGCAAGCCGATTATCGCCTCGACCATCTCGTTCTGGCCGTTGCCCTCGACGCCGGCGATGCCAACGATTTCGCCGGACCGGACGGTAAGGCTGATGCCGTCGACGACGGTGTGCCGGCGATCGTCCTGGACGACGAGCTTATCGACTTCCAGCGCCGTCTTCGTCGGGTGCGCTGGTCCCCTTGCCACCCGCAGCAACACGGGCCGCCCCACCATCATCTGGGCTAGCTCGCCCGGCGTCGTATCCTTCGGTATGGCGGTCCCGACGACTTTGCCGCGACGCATCACCGTGATCCGGTCTGCCACGGCCATGACCTCGCCGAGCTTGTGAGTGATAAAAATCACGGCCGCCCCTTCCCTGACCAGCCCGCGGACCACGTCGAAGAGACCTTCGGTTTCCTGTGGTGTGAGGGCGGCGGTCGGCTCGTCGAGGATCAGAACGCGAGCGCCACGATAGAGGGCCTTGACGATCTCGACCCGTTGCTGCAGGCCAACAGTCAGGTCCCCAACACGGGCTCGGGGATCGACCTGGAGCCCGTACCTGGCCGAGAGATTGCCGATAATGCCGGCGGCTTTATCCATATCAATCACGCCAGCGCCCCGAACGATCTCGTGGCCGAGCATGATGTTCTCCACCACGGACAGCCGGGGAATCAGCATGAAGTGCTGATGCACCATCCCGATGCCCAACTTGATCGCGTCCTGAGGTCCAGCAATGTGCACGGGGCGGCCATCGAACTCGATCTCGCCGGCATCGCTGGTGACCATGCCGTAGACGACGTTCATCAAGGTCGATTTGCCGGCGCCGTTCTCACCGAGAAGGGCGTGGACCCGGCCCCAGTCGACGACGAGGTCCACGCCATCTACGGCCCTCAAGCGTCCGAAGGACTTTCGAATCCCTCGGAGCTCGAGTGCGGTCGATTGCTTAGGAGGTGACGCCGGTGGTGATGGTGCCGTTCTTCAAGCCGCTCTGAGCCTGCGTGACTTTCGCCTTGACGTCGGCCGGAATCTTGGAATCCCAGTCATGATAGGGCGCCAGACCGATGCCATCGTTCTTGATGTCGAAGGTCTTGATGCCCGATTGGAACGATCCATGCACAACGTCCGCGATGGCGGCCTTAACCGCAACGTCGAGGTGCTTCTCCGCGCTAGTGATCAGGCAGCTGTCAACCTCGGGGTACGAAAGATACTGGTCGACGTCCACGCCAATGCACATCTTGCCCTGTTCCTTCGCGGCAACCAGCGCCCCGTTTCCGGTGTTGCCGCCGACCCCGAAGACGATGTCAGCGTGCTGGCCGAAGAACGTCAGCGCTTGCTGCTTGCCCCAGTCGGGATCGTTGAAGTCCTTCGCCCCGCTCTCCGGCTGGTAGATGGTCAGCACTTTCACGCCCGAGTTGACGCTCTTGGCCCCGTTCTTGAAGCCTTCGACGTAGTGAACGACGGGCGGAACCGTCTGCAGGCCGGCGACGACCCCGAGCGTGTTCGTCTTGGTCAGCGACCCGGCGAGCACGCCCGCCAGGTAGCCCGGCTGGTCCTCTTTGAAGAGCAAACCGAGCAGGTTGGATGGCGGCGTGGTGTCGGTGAAGTCGGCGAAGTCCACCATGATGAACTTGATGCTGGGGTTGGCCTTGGCCGCCTTGATCGTTGCGTCTCCTAACTTGAAGCCGACTGTCACGATCACGTCGTACTTCTGATCGACAAAGAGCCCGATGTTCTTCGGGTAATCGTCTTCAGTCGAGGACTCGATGGCCTTGCCCTGAACGCAAAGGCTCGAGTCTTGCTGGGCCTTCACGACGCCCTGGTAGGAGTCGTAGTTGAACGACTTGTCGCTCAGCTTGCCGACGTCGGTGACGAGGCCGACCTTCCAGGTTTTGCTGCAGCTCGATGCCGGTCCCGGACTGGCGCCGCATGCCGTTAACGCAAGGCCTAACACCAGAATTACCCCAAGGCTAAGAAACCGCACAGGTGGCTTCGTCATACGTCCTCCCCTTGACAGAGTTGCAAATCTTGCCCCTCGATTCCGGGCGATTGTAACACTTAAATATTTGAGATCATTGACGATCTCGACAGCCGGCGCCGTCAGGCGCCGGTCGTGAGCTTTCCGGCGGCGAGCTGATCAGTGATCTGCTGAAGCCGGCTGCGGACATCGTCGGGCAGCGGTCGCTGGAATGGCGCGAGGCCGACTGCTCGCTCGGCCAGCCCCAGTGGTTGGATGCCGCCCGACCACCGACCCGCGGCGGCATCGATGATTGTGGCCCCAACGGCGCGATCGATGTACGTGACGGTGCTCGTCAGCAGGCAGCCGGCGGCGGACCCCTCACTCGTCCCCGAGCCGATGCACGACCGACCCGCTTGGGCCACGGCAACCAGGGCTCCCTGCCCGGTGGTGCCCCCGGCCCCGAAGATGACGTCGGCGCCCTGGGCAATGAACGCCCGGGCCTGCTCAGCACCCCATTCCGGGTTGGCATAGGGGGCGCCTTCCGAAGCGGGTTGGTAGGCGCCCAGGACCCGCACGTTCGGTCGGGCATAGCGGGCGCCGTGCTCGAAGCCCAACCGGTGCGCCTGATCCGTCGCCCCGTCCGGTCCGTAGACTCCGGCGACCACACCAGACCTGGTTGCCATTCCTGCCAGCGCGCCGGCGAGATACGCGGCCTGGTCCTCGCGAAAGCTGAGCACGGCGAGGTTACGCAAACCGGGCGGTGCCACGAGGGGGTCGACCAGCACGAAACGCGTCCCCGGATTGGCGCGGGCCGCGTCTATGACGGCGTCCGTCAGGAGGAAGCTGGCGGCGATGACCAGGTCATCGTGAGCATCGGCGCGGGCCTGCAACGCTCCCCGGTACTCCGACGGACGCGAAGGGGTAATGAGGCTGGCATGCGCGCAGGGACGATCCCGCACGGCGTCACCGACACCTCTCCAGCCGTCGGCATCGGCGGCGGACCGCAGGCCGGCGACATCGGTAATGAAGGCCACCCGGAATTCCGGCGAGCATGTCGTCGCTGGCGTCGCCGTCGGTTCGACGCGGGATCTGGCTCCGCTGGCGCCGGCCTGCACCAGGAGGAGCAGGCAGGTAATGAAAACGAGGATGCTGGCGGTCAGGTACCGAACAGGCGATCGCCGTAGTCGCCGAGTCCCGGCAGGATGTATTTCTGGGCGTTTAGCTGCCGATCCTCCGCCGCCGTGAAGATCTGGACGTCCGGGTGGGCTGCCTGAAGCGCCTGGATCCCCTCCGGAGCCGCGACGACGCACACTAGCCGAACGCTCGCCGGCTGGTATTCCTTCATGATCTCGACGGCTTTCGTTGCCGTGCCACCGGTGGCGAGCATCGGGTCGAGAATCATGACGGCCTTGCCATTGATGTCCGGGGGTAACTTGACGTAGTAACGGGAGGCAATCGCGGTCCGTTCGTCGCGCTCCAGGCCGATGTAGCCGACGGTCACGTGCGGCAGCAACTCGAGCACCGGCCCCACCAGACCGAGTCCGGCGCGCAAAATGGGGACCGCCACGACCCTGTCGTCGATCGCGTGCCCCTCGGTCTCCTCGAGGGGCGTGTGCATCTTGAAGGTGCGGGATCGAAGGTCGCGCGTCGCCTCGTAGAGCAACAACGTGATGATCTTGTCGGAGGCCTCCCGGAACTCATCCGGCGTTGTCTCTTTGTCCCGCAGCCTCGTCAGGTAGTGGGCGACCAGCGGGTGCTCGACGATATGCAGCGTCATGCCCCCTCCCTGGCCCTCTTTCGCGACCGGGGGAGGGAATCGCTTATGGCTCTCTCCCGCGAGCGGGGAAGCGAAATTACAGAGGGCAGCGTGGCGAGACCGGGCTCAGCCATGCGACCCTCCTCCAGAAGCTTCTTGACGCGCGCGATGTTCGACGGGGACCAGTTGCTGTTCGGCTTGCGAGGCGTGAAGCGACCCGCGTAACTGATCTCGTCAATGGACTTGGTCTGGCCGTCGATCCATCCGTAGGCCAGCGCCTCTTCGACGGACTCGTCGTAGCTGACGGCGGATTTGCCCGATGACTTCTTGTAGTAGACGAGCCAGATTTCTTTTTTGTCGCGATGGTGCCGGGCCAGCCAGCGGCGCCACGCATCCCGTGAGCGGAAGCTGACGGTTTCGCCGATCTCCATCTAGGCCTCGGCCGGCGCCAACTGGCCGATCGCGGCCAGGGCCACCTGGAACATGGGGGTGAGGTCCAGTGCGGCCACCCGCTTGGGATCGATATTTTCTTCTCCAGGCTCGTTGACGACGGTGAGAACCGATCCACCCCGGAGCTGACGCAAGGCGCAGAGCACAAAGATGGTCGACGACTCCATGTCGTTGCACAGCACCCGAGACCGCTGCCAGACCCGCAGCGCCTGCTCGAGCTCCTCGCGGCGTGGCATGGCAGGCGCGTGCAGGTCGGTGTAGAGCGAGTCATGGCTCCGAACGATTCCGGCGTGGACCCGATGGTTCATGCGGCGCGCCGCCCCCAGCATCGCCTGGGCCAGCTCGAAGTCGGCGACCGCTGGGTAAGCCAGCGGCGCGTAGCCGGGCGTCGTTCCCTCATCCCGAACCGCCGCCGTCGCGACCACCAGGTCGCCAAAGCCGACGTCCGCCTGAATCGAGCCGGTGGTGCCGACGCGGATGAAGGTCGTCGCTCCAATGGCAGCCAGCTCTTCAACGGCGATCGCCGTCGACGGGGAACCGATGCCGGTGGAGCAGACCGAGACGGTACGGCCCCCAAGGTCGCCGGTGTAGGTGATGTACTCGCGGTTGTTGGCGATCAGCCGGGGATGATCCAGCAGCCTCGCGATCGATTCGACCCGACCGGGGTCGCCGGGCAGAAGCACGGCTTCCCCCACGTCGCCCGGCTTCGAGCGGATGTGGTATTGCGGCTCCCCCATGCCGAGGTGAGTTTACCCCCACCCTGACGCTCCTCCCAAGGGGGAGGGAAACTTGCTACTACTGGCTCCAGCCGTCGCCGCTGGCCGTAAAGGTCTCGCCCATGAACACCCGCAGCAACGGAGAGCTGATCGGCTGGCGGTAGCTGACCGTCACGTGGATCGGCGCGTTCTTGCTGCGGTTGACGAGGGTGGGCGAGATGGAAACGCTGACCAGATCGGGATTCACGTCGCCCAGATTCTCGAGTACGGTATGACAGACCGCGGCGTCGGCATAGCCCTCCGGGTGAGCCAGTCCGCCACCGATGGACCAGCATGGCGTCCGCGGGCCGGTCGCGGCCTCGAGGCTGCCGCCGGCGACATAGGCCGCTTCCTGCGCGGCATGACTGACTTTGGCGGCCGTCAGGCCGAGGCCCAGAAACTGCACGCCCATCACGCCGGTGGCGAACAGGAAGGCAACGACCATGGCGAATTCGGCGCCTACCTGTCCGCGGGATGCCCCACGCATGAGTTCAGCATCCAGCGAGCGGATTGCCGCGCGCCTTACAGGTCCAGCCGCTCCACGCCGGAGGCGGTGACGCGTCGCAGCAGAAGCGGCCGAGGTGAGGCGCTTTCTGCGATGGCGAAGCTGGCCGCAAGGCGATTCGCAACCTTCGCGGCGTCGGCTTCGGTGCGGGCATGGATGATGGCCAGCGGCTCCCCCTCGACCACCGGATCACCGATTTTTTTCTGCAGGACGATCCCGACGGCCAGGTCGATCGGGGCATCTTTCCTATCGCGACCCGCGCCCAGCGCCTTGCCCGCCAGGGCGATCTCGAGGGCATCGGCGCGGGCGACATAGCCGGCCGCGTTCGCCGGGACCGGCCGCTGTACCGGAGCCGTTGGAAGACGCTCGGGATCGTCGATGGCCCGCGGGTCACCGCCTTGCGCGGTGATGAGTTCCGCAAACTTGCGTAACCCGGCCCCGCCCAGGAGGAGGCGATGCAGGTCGACAGGTTGCGTCCCGGCCAGGCGCAGCATCTCCGCGGCCAGGCGGAGCGAAAGCGCCTCCAACTCGGCCGGTCCGCGGCCCGCCAGCGTATCGATGGCTTCTCTGACTTCGAGCGCGTTGCCAACGGCGCGACCCAGCGGCTGCTCCATGTCAGTCACGTAGGCCACGGTCTCGTGGCCGGCATTCGTCCCAAGCTTGACCAGGGCCTGGGCCAGCGCCTGCGCTTCGGGGACGGTTGCAATGAAGGCGCCGCGGCCGACCTTCACGTCAAGCAGGATCGCGTCGGCGCCGGCCGCCAGCTTCTTGCTCATCACACTGCTGGCGATCAACGGCACCGAGTCGACGGTTGCGGTCGCGTCGCGAAGCGCATAGAAGACCTTGTCCGCCGGCACCATGTCCGCCGTCTGGCCGGCGATGGCAATGCCAATCCTCCGGACCTGGGCGACGAACTCGTCGATCCCGAGGTCGACGCGAAATCCGGCGATCGCCTCCAGCTTGTCGAGGGTCCCACCGCTGTGCCCGAGTGCGCGTCCGGAAAGCTTGGCCACCGGCACACCCGCGGCCGCGACCAGCGGCGCCACCACGAGGGTGGCTTTGTCGCCGACGCCGCCGGTCGAATGCTTATCGACTTTTCGACCAGGGATAGAGGATAGATCCAGCTGCCGGCCGCTGGCCGCCATGGCCAGCGTCAGGGTAGTCGTCTCAGCATCCGTCATGCCGCGCAGCCGGACCGCCATCAGCCAGGCGGCCAGCTGGTAGTCGGGAATGGTACCGTCGCTTGCGCCCTTGACCAGAAAACGGATCGCCTCGTCCGAGAGCGCCTGGCCGTCACGCTTTTCGCGGATCAGGTCGAGCGCCGTCATGACATCGAGTTTAATTTGGCCCGATGTGGCTCACATTGCTGGTGCTGGTCGCGATGGGCCTGCCCTGAACTACTTCACCAGGTACGAGTTGACGCCGGGGGCAGGGGCAAACCGCCAGTTGTACTGGACGAGCAGGGCCGGTGAGCCGGGATCCAGCGTTCCAGAGGGGCACGCGGCTGGGCTGCCGACGGCGTTGCCCAGCACGTTCCCGCCGTTCATGTTCAGGAAGCCGCCGATGAACTCGCCATTGACCGCGTATTGCTGCGCCGACCCATTCAAGTCGGGCCGTGGATCATGTGGTCCAAGCTGGACTCCGCCCAGGGCCATGTTGCCAGAGCCATCTGCGTCGAAAACCGTTCCCCAGATCTGATATCTCGGGGCATTGGACGACTGGGCGTTAAAGGACTCATTCCAGACCGTCCCGGTGTAGTTGTTCGTTTCCGCAATGTAAAAGGCGATGTGGGTGCTGCCGGTCGGAACAAAGCTTGGCGCGATGAAGAAGACGCTTCCGTCGTTCGGCAAATCCGAGTTGTCGGCCGAGTACCTCCCTCCGCCGTCAAAGACGAATTCGACCCCGTCCGTACCATCCGCCGCCGCTGGCAGGTCCGTGAACCCATAGGAGGGTGAGGCGCCGCTGACATAGTGCGGCTGGCCGTCAGTCGTGTTGGCCATATATCCCGCGGTGGTGAGGAAGCTCGTCCCATTGGCGAAGTAATAAATCCCGTTCATGAAGATGTAGAGCGAGGTCAGCGGATCGCCCTTCGGCTTGTCGGGCACGTTCAGTGTGGTGGTGTACTTGCCGGGGAAATAGACGTAGACATCACGGGTGATGGCGCTGTGATTCCAGATGGTGATCCCCTGGACCACCCCGGCTGGTTGTCCGGCCGGGACGTTATTGCCCAGCCTGATTCGCGCCGGCGCCAGCGAAATGCCCGAGGTGTCGGGGATCAGGTAGTCCGGCTCGGGGTCCTGCTCCGTGCCGAAGGGTGTCGGAGCCTGCCAATACTGGAACAGGGAGTGGTTATCACTGGCCGAGTACACGGTCACGTGCCCGCTCACGTTCAGGGAAGCGCGGTTGGGGTTCGGGACGTGGAATTTCGCATTACTGAGCGTCAGTCCGCTGGCGCTGGTATCGCAAACATCGGCACCGTCCTGTCCATCGTCGATCTGGGCGATGCCGTTCTGGTCGTTGTAGATCGTGTTGCCGCTGCCGCCCTTGGTGTAGGCGAAGATGGCATAACTCTTTGGATTTGTGCCAGCCTCGGCGGTGGCTGTCGCGACGATGGCGATCTGGGCGAAGCCTAGCACCTGCACGAAGGTGGCCACGGCGTTGTAGCTGACCGTGACCTGGACCTGCTTGTTGTCGTAGCCCGTCGGTGCGACCACGGTGACGGTATAGCCGCCGCGAACGTCGCTGACGGTATTGAAGGGTGGACTGTTGTAAAACGCGTCGCCCTGAGGATGGGTCGGCGTCTGGTTGAAAATCGATAACGTGTCCTGCACGGCGTGAAACAGGGCGTTGCTCGGCACCCCAGCCGGGTTCGTGTTGGTGCCCACCAGGTCCTGCGCGCCGGCCAAGGCGCCGGCATCAACCGCATCCTGCATCAAGCGCCGCTGGAAATAAAGCCGACCCGCGTCGATCGCCAGCGCGAGCATTCCGCAAATCGCGACCATGGACAGCGCCATCACCACGATGGCCTGTCCGTTGCGACGCCGGATGCCGACCAGCACTCTCAGTACTCCGACCGCATCGATGAGCCGGCGGTCATCACGAACTGGGTGCCGGTCAAGTTCGAGATCATCCCGGTCATCGGGGCAAACAGATAGGTGACGCGCACCGTTACATTGCGGTTGCCCGGGATGCGGTTCGGCGAGATCCAGATGTACCCGGTGTTCGGCGTGCTGGGAAGCGAGGGTGCGGTGCACGGAGTCGGGTTGAAAAGGCAGGGGTCCTCGGTGAGCACCATTCCACCACCGCCGATCTTCGCCAGCGTGGCGTTGACGATCACGCTGTCCGGCGGTCTGCTGGGGTAGTTGCTGCGCAGTACGAGCTGCCGAGCCCCTTCATGCGCCGCCTCGGCGATGTTGATATAGACGGCGATGGCCCGCCCGAAGTCGAAGATGCCCATCACCATGAGAAACAGCAACCCGGAGAGCAAGGCGAACTCGACCATCGCCTGACCGCGGGAGTTGCGGCGCTTCATCAGTAGTTCGTCCTCATCTGCACCGAGACGCTCATGTGGATGGGGTTGCCCACGAGTTGCTGCATCAGCGGCGTGTAGAGCTGAAAGTCGTACTTGACGTTCACGGTCACGTAGTAGTTCTGGCTGTTGGGATCGCCCGAGAGCCATTTGTCGACCCGGTTGCTGCTGTCAGGACAGCCGGCCGTCGAGCTCGCCGAGTCGTGCGGCGGACAGATGGTGATGGACTTCGGCGGGATGCCGCTATAGATCAGCTCATGGCTGGCGGCCGTGATGATGGCGGCGTCGGTCTGCACCGGGCAGGTGGCGTAGCTGTTGGAGAGGGAGCAGTTCGGGGTTTGGGGCCCTGTATAGATGTTGAGGATGCCCACCCGGGCGCCTTCACGAGCCGCGTTCGTGACGGAGACCTGGAAATAGTAGGCGCGGCCGAAGTCCAGCAGCCCGAACGTGAGGAAGGCGAGCATCGGTAACACCATGGCCATTTCGACGAGCGACTGCCCGGCGCGACCACGCCCGCGGTAGGTTTTCATGGATTCGTTACCTGGCGCCTGGTCCCCGCAACCGGCCCATGCGCCTACTGCAGATAACGCAAACGGTAAGGGTGCTGAGCTTCAAACCGAATCACGGCTCCTTACAGGTCCCGTTACGACTTCAGCCTTAAGGGGTCGCGCCCGAATGAAGGAAAACGAGCGGTTGTTTGTAAACAAATGTTCCGTATTGCGGGCTTGGGAGCCGACGACTAATGTTCCCCATGCGACCTGTCAGAAAGCCAGCTAGAGAAGGAAACGACTCTAGTCGGTCGCCGACGAGGGGACCGCAAGGTTCCCACTCTTGCACCGTGAGGTGCAAGGGCCCGGCCCGAAAGGGCTGGGGAATTGGGTGTCGCAAGACGCCTGGTTCTGTCGGTGACGAAGGTCCGACCCGCAAGGGTTGGGCTGGGCGGCGGGATGAAGGCTCGCTGGGTAACACCGGTGAGTTGTAAACCGTAACGACGGGTCGTATTTCTTTTTCCGGAGCCGCCGGTCATTGACGGCCATCCTAGAATCAATCCGGATGGAGCCGGCGAGTTCGGGCGCGTTCGACGCGCTGCTTAAGCGCGGTGAGTTGATCGAGTCAACGTCCGAGATGACGCCCGAGTATCTGCGCGAGCTGAAGCACACGTTGATCGTTTCGGGCGATACGGAGCTGATCTCGGCGCCGGCCTACTATCTCGCGGCCAAGAAGGCCCCCAGCGTCAACGCCTTTATGACCGGGATCGCCATCATTCAGGATGAGTTAGCCCATGCCCATATCGCCTTCCACATCCTCGAAGAGCTGGGTGAAAGCCAGGAAGCGCTGATCTTCAAGCGGGATCCGAAGGCCTTCCGCTACCCGTATGCGTTCGACGTGCCACTGGAGAGCTGGACCGAGCTGGTCGTCGCCAACGCGATGTACGATCAGGCCGGATTCTGCCTCCTGGGTGACATCCACGAGCAATGCTCGTATGGCCCCTGGAAACGTGGGTTGGTGAAAGTCATGGCGGAGGAGAACTTCCATCTCCGCAACGGCCGCAACTGGTCGAAGCGGATCAGCCAGGCGGGGGGCGCCGCCAAAGACGAGCTGCAGCGCGCGGTCGACTGGATGTTTCCGCTGACTGTCGAGTGGTTTGGGCTTCCCGACAACCTCAAGCAGCACAGCGCGCAGCTGGACTACCGGCTGAAAGGGCTGACAAACGACCAGTTGCGACAGCAATGGCTCTCGACCGTGGTGCCATTCATGGAGTCGATCGGCATCCAGGTGCCGGCGCACAAAGAGAACAGTCACTACGCGCTCGACTATCCGTTCCCCTGCACCTTCGATGCCGGCGAAAAGCGTTGGGATTTCAAGGATCCATGCACGTGGGACGACGTGCTCGGCCGCTGGCGGGCGCGCGGACCACGCAACGCGGAGATGGTGGCGTTGTTCCAGGAGAGCTTTTCAAAGTTCCAGGTCCGGACGTGACCCCCGAGGCGGGCGTGGCCGCGTCGCTCGAGGCGCGAGTCTGGGCGGCGCTCGCGGAAGTCAACGATCCCGAGATGCCCGTCAACCTGGTGGATCTCGGCTTGATCTACGGAGTCGAGGTAGGAGAGGGGACCGTGCGACTGCGGTTGACATTCACCGCCATGGGCTGCCCGGCCAGCGACATGATCGTGAGCGACATCCGCGAGCGGTTGCTGGCCGAACCGGGCGTTGGCGAGGTCGTCATCGAGGTCGTCTGGGACCCGCCCTGGTCTTCGGCTCGCCTGACGCGGGGTGGCCGCGACGCCTTGCGGGCCTGGGGGCTTTCCGTCTGATGGGCTACAGCCGCGTCCATGCGAACGTCCGTGAGTACGACGTCTTCGCCCGCAAAGCCCGGGTGGAGCCGCTGCGGCAAGTGGGCAGCGTGGTGGCTCCGGATGACGACCTCGCCATGGCCTACGCCCGGGCCACCTACGACGAGGAGCGGTGGGTTGAAATGATGATTGTTCCTAAAGATGCGGTCATCCGGCTCTGGGGGCCGGGAGAGTCCGAGAGCTGAGTCTGTACTCGCTCGTCAAGAGTCTCGCGGACAACAAGCAGCTGCTCGGCATGCGCTACGCCGAATGGTGCATCGCCGCGCCGAGCCTGGAGGCGGACATCGCGGCGGCCGCGATGGGACTCGACGACATTGGGCACAGCCGTGTCCTTTACGGCTCGCTGCGAGAGCTCGGTACCCCTGATGGACCGGATGAGGGCAGCTACGCGAACGTTCCTTACCTCGACCGGCCCTGGACGGACTGGACGCAGTTCGTCGGCGCCAACGCCGTCCTCGACAGTGCTTTCTCGCTCATGATCGAAGCGCTCGTCAATGGCAACGTCGAGGTGCTGCGCAGCCGGCTGAGGAAGATGCTGCAGGAAGAGCGCTATCACTACCTGCACGGCCGAAGCTGGATGCGAGAGGCGAACGCGGCTCCCGCCGTCGAACGAGCCTGGGGCGAGGCGCTCGAGTGGTTCGGGCCGGAAAGCGGCGACGTCGACGGGTTCAAACGTGAGGGAAAACTGGCCTACGGGGTTCGCGACCTACGCCGGATGTTGCAAGAGCGCGTCGGGGACAAGCTTCCCGAGACGGCTATCGATTGGACCAAGTGGGATGGCACTCGCCGGCGGAGCGTTCCGGGAGGCATCGACCAGGCGACGCTCGAGATGCTGCAGGGACTTGCGGAAAAGCGATACATGCCGACGAGTGGATAAAGGCACCCCACAAACCGACCCTCCCGCGCAACGGGGGAGGGAGGTGTCGCGTCCCGGATGTCCTTTCTGTAAGTCAACCGACGTCGAGGTCATCTCGCTCTTCGGCAGCCAGGTGATGACGATGCAATGCAAATGCCGGGCCTGTGGTAGCTACTTCGAAGCCAGCAAATACTGATGCGATCGGATGTTTGCGAACCGCAGTTTGGACTTGCGGGTTGAGGAAGCGGCGCTTACGCTAGCCCTGCGACCTGTCAGAAAGCCAGCTGATGAAGGAAACGACATCGGTCGGCTCCCGAAGACCGGGTCCGCAAGGATTCGGTTAGTACGGAGCGAAGGTCCCCCTGGAAACGGGCGGACTGGGCGGCGGTAAGGGCTCGTTGGGTCACACCGGCGGGTTATCAACCGTAACGACGGGTCGCTTCAATTTCACAGGTTCTGCCGGCTTAGCCTTCCCGAGCTCGGCAGACCTGCGCGCCAGCAGGCTTCATGGAATTGTGGCCGCTGGCCGTACGAAACTTGGCGAAATGCGGCCCTTGTTTTCCGAACCTTCATCGGCTATCGTCCAATAGCACTTAGGGTGAGGGCGGTCGATGGCCGCCATCGGGGTGACAAGGGAGGGATCGCAGTTGAAGAAGGGCCATTTCGTGAGCTTGTTGGTGCCGGTAATCGCCGCGGGACTGGTGGCATTGCCAGCGGCCGGTTCAAACGGCAATGGCGGCGGAAACAGCCTCTGGAATTCGTCGTTGACCGCGACAAACGTGGTGGTCAGCCAGCCGACAACCGGAGGCGGATACACCGACGTTGGCAACGCCCCAGTGCCCGGCAAATGCGGGCCAGGACCCTTCAATGCCAACCACTCCGAATCGTGGTTGGCGGTCAAGCCGGCGACGGACACGATTGTCGGAAGCTCCAAGTTCTTTTTCGATAAATACTCGACCTTCTACAACTTCTATCTCGGTTCGTACAGAATCCAAAACGGCGCGGCGCTAAACAACACCATCGTCCAGGGTTACGACTGCACGACAGTTGGGACGCAGGCCATGCCTCCGAGCTGGACGAATACAACCGACCCGAACGTCGATTTCGATACGATGGGTCGCGTTTACCAGACCGTCCTGCCTTTCAATGCGTACTGGACGAACCTGCATCCGAACGGGGAGATCACCGTCTCGTACAGCGACGACCTTGGCGATCATTGGGTCACCGGCAACGGTGGGCAGCCACTCGAAAAGTCACCGAACGAGAGTTCCTTCAGTTTCAAGTTCGAAGACAAGCAGTGGATCGCCGTCAATCACTTTGCTGGAAACAAGTACGCGGATCACGTATATGCGATGTGGACCGTCTTCAGCGGGTGCTGCAACCAGGCCAACATTTTGGTGGCCGTGTCTCGCGATCGCGGGAAAACCTTCTCCAAGGCGATGACGATCGTGCCTCCCAAAATCGACCAGAAGTTCAATACCTACGTCTATCCGGGCATCGATAAGGATGGGACCGTCTACGTAGCTTTTGCGGCATTCCCGCCCCGTGGAGGCAACAGCCCGGCTGAAACCGCAGCCACCAACCACCTGTGGGTGACGAAATCAACGGACGATGGCGTGACATTCGGTCCCTTTGTGCAAGCGAGCACAGCCCGCCTCCTGGAAGGCGGAGCCGGGACACTGCCGAACACCACGTTCCGCGACGGCATCACCGAGAACTTCGCGGTGTCACCGACCTACCCCGGCCACCTTTACCTGACTTACGAGGATTGGGACGGCACCCAGTTCGATGTCAAGTTCACGCAGTCGATCAATGGCGGCACCACGTGGTCGACACCGGTTACGGTCAACGACAACGCGGCGGGCGACGGAACGGACCAGTTCCAGCCAAGCGTTGCGGCGGGCCCGAACGGCGGCGTGGCCGTCGCCTTCTACGACCGGCGCGCCGCCTGCCCGAATAACCAGAGCATCATCCGGCAGGACGTCGGCCGGCAAAACTTCTGCATCGACACCAGCCTGCAGGCCTACCATGATTACGGCGCCGGGGCCGTGCCGGTAGGCGCGAATATCCGGGTCTCCAATGACACTTGGGATCCGCAGCAGCCGGGCTTGCTCGTCAATCCCGATGGGACGACCGCGAACCTGCAGACTCTCGGCGGCCTTGGCCAGATGGCCTGCTCCGCCCATAACGATCCGTGCACGGGTTCGTTCATCGGCGATTACTTCGGGCTCGCGATCTCCGGCGACAACATTTACACGCTGTCCGTCTCGACCCATTACCCGTCGAACGTCATGTCCGACCAGGGGAATCGGTTGTTCTACCAGCAGCAGGTGCTGGGAACCATTAGTCGAGCCATCGCGGGAATTTGAGGAGGTTAAGGAGGCTGCCTGTGAAACGAACGCTTTCGGCACTGGCCGTGGCCGCAGGGTTGGCTGTTGCGGTATCGACAACTGCATCCGCTAGCGCTGCTCTGGTGCAGATCAGCTCCGACCCATTTACCAATACGACAAGCTTTCACAAAACCGAGGTCGAGCCGGATACGTTTGCCTTCGGTTCAACAATCGTCGCGACCTTTCAGGTGGGCCGCTTCCGAAACGGCGGCGCCTCGGACATCGGCTGGGCGACCTCCCAAGATGGCGGCGCCAGCTGGACGCATGGGTTCCTTCGCGGAATCACGCTCTACACAAAGCCGGCCGGGTCATTTCCCCGTGTCAGCGACCCGTCGGTTGCATATGACGCCAGGCATGGGGTGTGGATGATTTCATCGATTCCCCTGACGGCGACCACGAGCGTTCCAAATGTGTTAGTTAGCCGATCGACCAACGGCGGCACGCGATGGGGCAACCCGGTGACTATTCCGCAACCGCTCGGCGTGCCGGTTGATCTCGACAAGAACTGGACGGCCTGCGACAACTCGCCCGTAAGTCCCTTCTACGGAAACTGCTATACGGAGTTCGACAACTTCGCGCAGGGCGACGTGGTCTACATGAGCACCTCCAGCGACGGCGGCCTGACCTGGGGCACGCCCAAAACCATGCCGAGCAAGTTTGTCGCCATCGGCGGCCAGCCGGTGGTCCAACCGAACGGGACGGTCATCGTTCCCATCGAGGGCTTTAGCCCGCCGCGCATCTTTTCGTTCATGTCAACTGACGGCGGGGCCAGCTGGACTAATCCGGTCACAGTTGACCGGATTCAGTTCCACAAAGTCGCTGGAAACCTGCGGACCTCACCCTTGCCGTCGGCCGAGATTGACGGGGCCGGACGCGTATTCGTCGCCTGGGAGGACTGCGCCTTCGAGCCCGGATGCCAGTCGAACGACATCGTCTTCAGCACCTCGAGCGACGGCCTGACCTGGTCGTCGAAGGCGCGGGTGCCGATCGATCCGATCGGATTCGGCGATCACTTCATCCCCGGCATCGCCGTCGACCCCGCGACCTCTGGCGCGACCGCGCACGTCGGGCTCAGCTACTACTACTATCCCGAGGCAAACTGCGGCAAGCCCAACACGTCCGCCTGCGAGCTCTTCAGCGGGTTCATCTCGTCAGGTGACGGCGGCGCTACCTGGGGCGGAACGACACAGACGTCTGGGCCCATGGCCCTGACCTGGCTACCACTGACCAGCCAGGGCTACATGGTGGGCGATTATGAGTCCACCTCATTCAGCGGCAGTCTCGCCTATCCGGCCATCGAGGTGGCCAACGCGCCGGTTGGCTCGCCCTTTGACGAGGCGACCTACACGGTGGTGGGCGGCTTCAGTCCAATCGCCGCCGGTGCGGGAGAGCCGGCTACAGCGAGCGGCGCAAGCTCGACCAGCAACGCGACGTCGACGACGACCAACCGGTGACAGGGTAAGTCCAACTAGGGGCCGTCCCCGATGGGACGGCTCCTACAATGCAGCGCATGCGAGAAGGAGATGGCCAGAGCCCTGGCGCTCGGATTCCTCGTCGGGTTTCCGATCGCGGCGTCGCCGGGCCCGATCTTCTTCCTGGTTCTCCGCCGGACGCTCGCCCGCGGGTGGCGTAACGGGCTCGTCTCGGGGCTCGGGGTCGCCACCGGCGATGCGATCTACGCCGCCCTGGCGGCCTTCGGTGTCACCGTGGTCAGCAATTTCCTGATCGGGCAGCGCCGCTGGATTGGCCTGGTCGGGGGCGGTGCCTTGATCCTCATTGGGCTTCGGACACTGGTCGGTCGGCAAACCCCCCACCCCGACCCTCCCCCACAAGGGGGGAGGGAGATGCGGAAGGATGGTAGTCCGGCCGGCGCATATGCCTCGATGGTGGCGCTGACGCTGAGCAATCCACCCACCATCCTGTCGTTCAGCGCCGTGTTCGCCGGGCTGGGCGCACGTGTTGGCTCCGGCTGGCAGCCGGCCATTGCCCTGGTAATCGGCGTGATGGCGGGGTCAGCTTTGTGGTGGGTCATCGTGACGGCGCTGGCCTCGGTGGTGCGTAATCGCGTGACGCCGCGAATGACTCGAGCCATCGGCCTTGTCTCCGGCATCGCGCTGGCCGGCTTCGGAATCTGGATTAGCGGGCAGGCGCTGTTGGCCTAACTCTTGAGCTCGGTAGGGATAATGGTGCGCTTGACCAGTTCAGTCCCGCGAAGCACCTGGGCTTCGGCCGGAATGCCAACCGGCCAATCGGTCAGGAAGTGCTGGAGGTCGTCGACGCCCTTCATCTGGTGGTTGGCCAGGCTGATCAGCACGTCCTCTTTCTTGAGACCGGCCTGTTGAGCCGGACCATTCGGGTCGAGGTGGGCGACGCGTACCCCGCTCTCCTGCTCGAGGTGGTAGTAGCGCGTGACGCGGCGGTGGATCGGCCAGGTTTCGCCGGTGATGCCCAGGTACGACCGAATTACGCGACCGTCGCGGATCAGGAGTGACACGACGCGCTGCGCCGTGTTGCTGGGTACGGCAAAGCAGATGCCTTGGGCCATGGCGATGATGGCGGTGTTGATGCCGACCACCTGACCACGCGTGTCCACCAGCGGGCCGCCCGAGTTGCCGGGATTGAGAGCGGCGTCGGTCTGAATGATGTTCTCGATGGTGCGGCCGCTCTGGGCCCGCATGGTGCGACCTAGCGCGCTGACGACGCCGGTGGTCACCGTCGATTGAAAGCCGAACGGATGCCCGATGGCGACTACGAGCTGGCCGACCCGCAATTGACCGGAGTCGCCGAGCCGGGCGTGCGGCAAGCCGGTGCCCGTCGCGCGCAGCACGGCGAGGTCGGTGTGCGGATCCTTGCCGACCAGCTCCGCCTTGAGCGTGGTGCCATCCCGCAGCGTCAGCTCATAGGCTTTGACGGCGCTCGCGACGTGGCTGTTGGTGAGCGCGTAGCCGTCGGGCGTGATCAGCATCCCGGTGCCGACCCCGCTGACTCCGACGACGGCCGGACCGACCGTGTCGACGACCGAAATCACGGCTCGGGAGTAGGCATCGAGCAGATCAACGTCGGACAGCATTGCGTGACTCGTACCCAGCGGCAAGGAGCTTAAACAAGGCATTATCATTTGATCTCGATGAAGGCGCCCGAGTTCATTCAGCGGATCGTCGACTTCGACCGGTTGATGGAAGGCGAGAACCGGGACAGCACCGATCCCGATGACACCGAGCACTGGTGCGCCGTCTACACCGAGATGATCCGCTTCAAGGAGGGGCTGCTCGGCCAGACGCAGCGGGAGCTCGAGAAGGTTCCGGACATGCGCCAGGAGTTACGCGGCAACGATATCCCGTTCCTTGAGGCCGAGCTGCGGCGGCTTCGCAGCGGGCTGGCCTTCTGGGAGGCCCGCCGCGCCGAGCGCAAGAAACGCCGCTAAACGGCCCATCGACCCATCCGCCATTCGGCCCTGCCGGTGGGTCCAAATGGCCTAACGGTCAGCGAACCTTACGAATGCAACGGTAGCTGCAAGTCGCCGGCGACATCATCGGGTGGAAACGCCATGCGGCTTTCCATCCGCTACAAGATCATCCTCCCGTTTGCTGTGCTGCTCGTCTTCGTCGGTGTCATCGGCACCGGCGTGGCGACGGCTCAGCTGACGAATAGTGCGGCAGCTGAGTTCGATGCGAGGCTGCTGCACAGCAGCCTGCAGGCCAACCAGTTGCTGTCGCAGGTCGATGCCGATCGGATGGCCGACCTGCGCCGGGCGACCGACACCGTCGGCGTGGCCGAGTCGCTCGCTTCAGGCGATGCCAGCACACTGGCGCGGCTGCTGACTCCGATCGCCGCCAACGTGCCAGCCGCCAGCATCCAGCTACGCGTGCTCGACCTCCACGGTCAGGAACTGCTTCGCATCCAGGGCTCCGGCCCAATCAACGTCAGCGATGCCGGCGCCCTTCGAGGGCAGCCTGCGGTGATCAGCGTGCTGGCCGGCGCGAACGCCGGTGAGCGTGCGGCCTTTCTCAGTGATCAGCCGGCGCAGCCGGTGCTCTATTGGGTGGGAGCGGTGCGGACTACCGGTGACCGCATCATCGGCGCCGTGCTGCTCGGCGAGTCCGTCACCGAAGTCGCCGCTGGGATTCCAGGGTCGACCCTCTACGATCTGTCGGGGCTTCGGTTGGCCACGACGCTGCCCGCGGCACCGGTTGCCAGTGAGGCCGTGCGCCATCAGCTCACGGCGGACAATGCGGTGCGCGTCAACGAGACGCTGGCCGGCCACTACTACGGCACGCTCTTCAGCACCTGGATCATTCATGGAAGTCAGTTTGGATTTCTTGCCCTCACAGCCGACGCC
The DNA here is from genome assembly GCA_005881175.1 of Chloroflexota bacterium. Classification (GTDB taxonomy): domain Bacteria; phylum Chloroflexota; class Dormibacteria; order CF-121; family CF-121; genus CF-13. The sequence goes on along the minus strand of VBEN01000025.1, from coordinate 4,048 downwards.
GACTCGCTGCTGAGCCTGGTCGCACAACAGCGCCTCATCCTGGCTCTTGTCTTTACGGCCGCAGCCTTGCTGACGTTGCTCGTGGGGACGGCAACGGCCTCACTGTTGACCCGCCCCGTCGAGTTGCTGGTGCGGTCGATGCGGGCGGTTTCCGCGGGTGACCTGCAGCATCGCGCCACGGTCGTCTCCCAGGATGAAATTGGGTATCTGGCGCGCACCTTCAACGAGATGACGGCCAGCCTCGAGGAGAAGACGGCGGCGCTCGAGGAGACCACCTTCGCCAGCATGGAGGCGCTGGCTCGGGCGATCGACGCGCGCGACCCCACCACCTTCGGTCACTCGGCCCGCGTGGCCGCGGTGAGCCTCGAGATCGCGGACGCGATGGGGCTCTCGGCAAAGGATCGGGAGGCGCTGCGCCGGGCGTCGCTGCTCCACGACATTGGCAAGATCGGCGTCGAGGACAAGGTGCTGCGCAAGCCAGGTCCGCTCAGCGCGGCGGAAGCCGACGATATGCGCGAGCATCCGCGGATCGGCTACGAGATGCTCAAGGGGCTGCGCTTCTTGCAGCCCAGCCTGCCGGGCGTGCTCTATCACCACGAGCGTTGGGACGGGGCCGGCTACCCGACCGGACTGATGGGGAATGCGATCCCGCTGCCGGTCCGCATCCTGGCCGTGGCGGACGTCTTCGACGCGCTCACCTCTGACCGGCCCTACCGCGAGGGCTTGAGCTTCGAGGCGGCAACGGCCGCCATCCGCATCGAGGCGGGGCTGCAGTTCGACCCGGATGTCGTGACGGCGTTCCTGACCCGACGCCCGGCGATTGAAACCATTCTTCGCCAGAGCGGACGGCGAGGCGCCGCGATCGCCGAGGCCGAGGCCGCGTGAACCGACACCAGCCGCTGCGTAGCCTGGCGATCCTGGCCTTGCTCCCGATATTCGGGATGGTGTTCTGGCTGACCGCGGTCCTGGCATCGGACATACCGGGCCGGCTGGTCGTTGGCGTCAATGTTCATGGACTCACCCTCGCCACCTATGCCGGTGTTTCCAACCAGCGACTCGGACCGCTTTCGCTTCGCGTGCTCGACGACGCCAATCAGGACGCGACGAAGGCTTCCGTTCCTAGCCCAGCGTCCGGTCGCAACTCGGCGACACCGCGGCCGGCGACCTCATCGTCACCGACGCCGACGGCGCAACCAGTCCCACTGCCGTTGCCGAGTCCGAGCAGCCCGCTTCCTGGTCCCACGCCGACGGCGATGCCCGGTGGGGCGACGATCGCCGGCCAGGTGACCGATAGTCAGACGCGTCTTCCCATTGTCGCGGCGACGGTCTCCGTCAGCCCGGGTGGGCAGTCCGTGCTCACCGATGCCAGCGGCAACTTCAGCCTCGGGGTCAGTCCGGGAACGTACAGTGTCACGGCGAAGGCGAGTGGCTATACCAGCGCCACTCAGACGCTGACGGTCAACGGCGGACAGAAAGCGAACCTGTTGTTCAAGCTGGTCAGCGCGACCGCCTTCGGCTCCCTCAATGGCTCGGTGACCGACAGCCTCAGTGATGTCCCAATCCTGGGCGCGACGGTCAGCCTCTCCAGCGGCATGGTCCGGGTCACCGACCTCAACGGAAACTTTGCCTACGGGATCGTGCTTACCGGGAGCTACACTCTGACGGTCTCGGCGGTCGGATATGTCACGCAGAGCCAGGTCGTCAGCGTGAAGACGGGCCACACGACCAACGTGCAGATTTCACTGGCCCGACGCTGAACCGACGAGCAGACTCAGCGGCCTACGACGTGCAAACGCCAGCCGCCGACGTCGTCGGGATCGGGGTGATGATTCACCTCATCGCCCGCAGCCTGTCGAAGCAAGTCCTCGATCGCGCGCTGGCTCTTGATGAAGGCGGTGACGACCTCAGGGTCGAAGTGCGTGGCCGATCCTTTGAGAATCTCGGTTTTCGCATAATCGAAGGTGCGGGCCGCGCGGTAGGGTCGATCGGACGTCATCGCATCCAGGGCGTCGGCCACCGCCAGGATGCGGGCACCGAGCGGGATCTCATCGGCGTGGAGCTGGTCTGGATAGCCGTTGCCGTCCCAGCGCTCGTGATGATGACGAACGAGCGGCAACACCGGGTCGAGGAAGTCGATGCCCTTGAGCATGTCCACACCGATCACCGGGCGCTTTTGCATCCGGATCTCCTCATCTGCCTCGAGGCGCGCCTGCTTGCGGAGGATCAGGTCCTCGATGCCGATCTTGCCGATGTCATGCAGCACACTGGCGCGGCGGATCGCGCTGAGCTCGGCTTCGTCGCACCCCAGCACCTTCGCCATGATCACCGCGTACTCCTCCACCCGTTGCGTATGGCCGTGGGTGTATGGGTCGCGCGCCTCGACAGCCGCCGCCAGCGCCTCGATGGTCATCAGGTAGGTGTCCTGCAGCTGGGTCATCGTCAGTTTCAGGGACCCGCCCTTGTCTTTCAGCGAGCGGGTCATCTGGTTGAAGGACTCGGTCAGCTCGCCGATTTCGTCTCGCGTAGTTACCGGGGTCTGATGGTCCAGGTCGCCGGCACTGACGAGCCGGGTGGCCTCGACCAGGCGGTGGACCGGCCGCGAGATCCGGCGCGCCAGCCAGACGCCGATGGCCAGCGTGAAGAGAACGCCGGCGAGGAAGAGCGCGACCAGGAGAATTCGCAACTGGTTGCCGTCAGCCAGCAGACCCGCCGTCGAGGCGGTCGTACCGATGTAGCCGAGGTTCGTCGTGCGCACCGCCCACGGTGAGAGGATTTCCATCCCCGGACCGCCGGCGTTTCTTGACAGCTCGACCACGCTGGTCGGACTGACTCGATTCCGGGTCGTCGTATCCAGAGCGAGCGTCGACCACTGACCGGGGACGAGACTTAACGAGGTGCCCAGCACCTGTCCATTGATGTCGTAGTACGTGATGTCGTCGTGCAGCGACGCCTTGATGGCCGCCGCCCGATCATCGAGAAAGTCGCCGACCAGGATGGCACCGACCAGTACGCCGCCGGCATTGCGCACGGGCTGTCCGGTGAAGATTGCGGCTCGTGGCGCCGGGACAACCAGGTCCAGGCCCAAGGCACCGCCAGCCAGCACGTAGGACAGGCTTGGCCAGGCGCTCAGGTCGCGACTGCGGGTAACCGTATCGGCCACCTCCCCGTGCCCCACGACGCCGACGATTTCGCGCCCGGAGGGATCGACGGTCTCGACTACCACGTTGGGATGAATCGTCAGTGCTCGCTCCAGCCAGGCCTGCAGGGCGGGCGTATTGGCCCAGTTCTGGCTCAGCCCAGTGCCGGCAGTCAGCAGTCGAAGAATCGACCGCCGATCGGCATCGCCCGCCTGCACCATCGACTGGGCGACAAAGCCATCGTGGATCAGCTGGTTGTCGAAGGCTTCCTGGCTACGGCTGCTCAAGGCGCTGGTGGCGGTCAGCGTGCCGAGCGCGCCGATCGCCAGTGTGAGGGCGGCGAACGGAAGAACGATCTTCAGGGCAAGCCGGTGGCGGAACTGCGACATGTGAGCGCGGATGTAACGTGCGACTGGGCGGCGAGCTTGTGCCGGCCTAAACGCCCGAGACGCTACCGAAGAAGCCCTCCGGGCTCGGATCCAGCTGAATCGTGTGCTCGGGAAAGTCCTCGGCGACACGCCGGCCATCGGCCGGGAAGATGTAATCGAGTTTGACGTAGTAGCCGAGTTCCTGGGCCTGATTCAAGAACGTCGTCGCGAGCAGCATGCTGCTAAACGCGGGCGTCAGCTTGTTGCCGCTTGCGTCGCTGCGACTCAGTAAGGGCATCAGCGCCGGATCCCGGCCAGCCTCAGACTCGATCACGATCACAAAGATGCGATCCGGCAACGTCACGAGCTATTCGTTGAGGCGCTGGATACCGTCCCAGAGCGGGCTGACACGGCCACAAACCCGCGGACGTTTGGGTCCATCTGCAGTACCTGCAGGAGGGCCCGCGCTGTCGCGGCGGCCTGCGAGACGCGCGGCCTACCAGCCTGGAAAACCAGGAATCCGCCGAAAGCGACGAGCACAAT
>VBEN01000198.1 GCA_005881175.1 Chloroflexota bacterium | reverse complement strand
TCGCCTTGGCGATCGCCTCTGCGCGCGTCTCGCCGCCAAATTCGACCATCAGCCACGCCTTGCCCGGCGGCAGCAGCGCGATGTCCTCGAGCCGCAGGCGCCGCTCGCGCAGGCCGCCGATGATGCGCTCGTCGAGCCCCTCGCAGGCGATGGGGCCGGCGGCGAGCATCCGCGGCACCGCGTCGCCCGCTGCACAGACATCGTCGAACGCGATGATCGAGAGCACGCGCTCGGGCGGGCTTTTCACCAGGCGCGCTTCGGCCGCGAGCGTGAGCGCGCAGGTGCCTTCGCTTCCCACCAGCGCACGCGCTACGTTGAAGCCATTTTCCGGCAGCAGCTGGTCGAGGTTGTAGCCGGACACGCGGCGCTTGATCTTCGGAAATTTCTCGCGGATCAGATCGCCGTATTTCTCGGCGAGCTTCTTCAGTCCTGAATAGATCTGGGCCCGCCTTCCGCCCCCACCGACGATGCGATCGAAAGCGTCAGGCGAAGTAGGTCCACACCAGAAGCGCGCGCCATCGTAGGTGAGCACTTCCAGGCGCTCGATGTTCTCGACGGTTTTGCCGGCCATCACCGAATGCGGGCCGCAGGAGTTGTTGCCGATCATGCCGCCCAACGTGCAGCGCGAATGCGTCGCCGGATCCGGCGCGAAGGTGAGGCCGTGCAGCTCGGCGGCGTCGCGCAGCACGTCGCACACCGCGCCGGGCTCGACGCAGGCAAGGCGCTGGTCAGCATCGATCGACAGCACGCGATCGAGGTACTTCGAGCAGTCGATGACGAGCGCGACGTTCACGCTCTGCCCGCAAAGCGAGGTGCCGCCGCCGCGCGCGAGGATGGGCACGCCGTTTTCCCGGCACAGCGCCGTCGCGGCGACGATGTCCTCGGCGCTGCGCGGCAGCAGCACGCCGATGGGGACCTGGCGGTAATTCGAGGCGTCGGCGGAGTACGCCGCCCGCGCGCCGGCATCGAAGCGCACCTCACCCGAAACGACGCGGCGCAGCGCCGCTTCGAGTCGCTGAACGACTACCATCTGTGGCATTTTGTCATATAGGCGAGTCGTAGCTTCTCCTAAAGCCCCTGCCATTCCTTGACTTTCACTGGGCTAAGAGGCAGATTGCCCCGTAGACGGCCGTACCAGCTTGGTAGGGGTCGTCGAGGTTGCGAACCGGTCGAACTCATCCTGTCAAACTCATCCTAGGAGTGCACATGAAATCTGCTTGGGCAAGAACAATCTGCCGCATCCTGGTCGTGCTCATGGTGTGGACGCCGTAGCAGATTGCACAGGCCGGCATGATCGGTACCGATCAGGTCGCGACGACGTCTTCGGTTGAGCGCGGCACAGTGATGAACTTCGTGAACCGCACGGACGTGGCAGGCCAGCTGCAGGTGCTCGGCCTCGACCCGGCGACCGCGAAGGACCGCGTAGCCGCGATGACGGACCAGGAAGTGCGGATGCTCGCAGGCCAGATCAACAGCCTGCCGGCCGGCGCCGACAGCACGGGCATCATCCTGCTCATCCTGATCATCGCCGTAATCTGGTGGGTCTGGAAACGCTAGCAACACTCGGCCGCAAGGCCACAGCAAACGCCCGCGTCACCGCGGGCGTTTTTGTTTTCGCTTGCGCCGCGGTGCTGAGCGGCTGCGCGAATCTGGTGCCGCAGACCGCCGAGCTGCGCGAAGGGCTGCCGCAGGGATTGCCGGAGCAGGTCGAGCTCGCGCGCGTGCCGTTCTTTCCGCAGAACGAATACCAGTGCGGGCCGGCGGCGCTCGCCACCGTGCTCGCCGACGCGGGCGTCAAAGTGACGCCCGATGAGCTCGTGCCCGAGGTCTACATTCCCGAGCGTAAAGGGAGCCTGCAGGTGGAGATGCTCGCCGCGGCGCGGCGCCACGGCCTAATCTCCTACCAGCTTGCACCGCGCTTCGTCGATCTCCTGCGCGAGCTTGCCGCCGGCATCCCGGTGATCGTGCTGCAGAACCAGGGATTGCGCGAAGGCTGGCACTACGCCGTCGCGGTGGGCTATGACTACCAGCACGGCGACCTGATCCTGCGCTCGGGCCTCGCGGAGCGCGAGCTGATGAACTTTGCCGCGCACGAGTTCATGTGGAAGCGCAGCGGCTACTGGGCGATGGTCGCGATGCCGCCCGATCGCATCCCGGTAACCGCCGATGAAGCGCGCTGGCTCGCCGCCATCGCCGCGCTCGAGCGCACCGGGGACGCGAGAAGCGCGCGCACCGCTTACGCCAGTTTTCTCAAGCGCTGGCCGCAGAACGTGAACGCTTCGGTGGGTCTCGCCAACGCGCATCACGCGCTCGGCGAGTTGCCGCAGGCGGAAAGCGTGCTGCGCGCCGCGGCCGAGCGCGACCCCGACTCGGTGATCGTGCTCAACAACCTCGCCCAGACGCTATCGGATCAGGGGCGCGACGAGGAGGCGCTGCCCGTCATCGAGCGCGCCGCCGCCGCGCCGGGGCCGTTCGCGAACGCAGTGCAGGAAACGCGCGCCGCGATCCTCGAGCGCATCGCTAGGAAGCGCAAGCAGTAGCTACGGGCAGTCCGGAAGCTGCAACAGGCAGCTCGGCTCGTCCTCGTCGATCATCGTTTTCAGGAATTTCGCGCCCGACCCGTCGAGGCCGACCATGACAAGGTAGGACTGGTCGCCAATCGTGCAATACAGAACCTGTTCGCCGCTTTCGATCGCGCGGATCGCGCGCTCGACCGACATGCGCCACGCCTCGCCTTCATTGCCCCCGACTTCGACGAGGCGTCTGCCCTTGCGGGTTGTGCAGGTGATGCGGCGAGGATTGGCCAAAGCTCCGTCCGGAATTTCCCGACAAGCCGGTCAGGATACCCTGTACGGCGCGGTGCTCGCCACCCCGATTCGCAATGTGCCTGTGGTGACACAGCCCCTAACATAAGGCGATGCTCGGGCTGCTCTCTCGCTCGCCGTCGACGCCGGCACGGCCACGCTGCAATGGCTTTTCACTGCGACGTTCGTCGTGATGCTCGCGCTGGTGCCGGCGTTCGGCTGGCTGTGTCGGCGCTTGCCGCGCGCGAAGCTGTTGCCGGTGGTGTACGGCTTCTTCGCCGCGAATCTTCTCGCCTTCTCGCTTGCGCTCAACGTGGCGCTGTTTTTCGTCTGGCTGAGCGTGTTCAACCTGTTCGTGGTCTCGGTGTTCTGGAGCTTCATGTCCGACCTTTTCGACTCCGCACAGGCGGCGCGGCTCTATGGCACGATCGCCGCCGGCGGCAGCTGCGGCGCCATCGCGGGGCCTCTCATCGCAGCGAGCGCGCCATTCGGAACACGCGGTCTGTTGCTGGTCGCGGCGGCACTTGTCGCGGGCACGGTCGTCTGCATTGCGATGCTCGCGCGCTGGGCACGCGCGCATCCGCGCTCGGGCGAGCCGCCGCACGAGGCGCCGATCGGCGGCTCGATCCTCGCCGGCGTACGCGCGGCGCTGGTTTCGCCGTTCCTGCTCGCGATCTGCGGCTACCTGCTCTGCTACACCGCGCTTTCCACCGCGCTTTATTTCCAACAGGTCGAGATCGTGCGCGATGCGCTGCCCGATGCGGCGGCGCGCACGCGGCTTTTCGCGAGCCTCGATCTCACCGTGAACGCGCTCACGCTCGCGATCCAGGTCTTCGGCTTTGCCAGGCTCGCCGCGTGGCTCGGACCGGGATGGACGCTCGCGCTGATGCCGCTC
>VBEN01000062.1 GCA_005881175.1 Chloroflexota bacterium | reverse complement strand
GTCGTCACCAAGTTGCGCCGTCTCCGACCCACCCTGGAACTCAAGGAGCAGTCGACCTGATGGCCAGCCCCACCGACGGCGAAAGTCGGCTCCGGCGGTTCGCTCAGGCCTTCCGCCGGGAGGCGAACCCCCGCCCTGATCTTGCGACATCCTTGATGGCGGGCCTTGGCGAGCGCCGGCGGGAAAGCCGGTTCGCCATGCTGCCGGCCGTCGCCATGGCCGCATTCGTCCTGGTCGCCGGCCTTGGCCTCGCTTTTGGCGCGATGGAGTTGCGCAGCCTCGGCCATCCGTCGCCCACGCCACCGATCAGCCTGATCACGCCGACACCGAGCCCGTCGCCCTCGCCAACAACAAGCGCAAGCCCCTCACCGACGCCCGCCGGCGTCGCACCAACGTCTGTTCCGGCACTGGCCTCGATTCAGATGGTTGGACCCCGCCTCGGCTGGGCGGTCGGATCACACGCCATCTTCACGACGACGGATGGCACCCATTGGACGAAGCAATTCGCATCGAACGAGGACTTCATCGGCGTCGACTTCATCAGCAGCTCGATCGGCTGGGTGGTGGGCTCGCATACATTGCTGGGCACCGTCGACGGTGGCCGCAACTGGACCCCGCTTGGCGAAGCCGGCACGCTCGTTCGATCGGTTCACTTCATCAATCCGAATCAGGGATGGGGAATCGCCGGGGGCGGTGCGCCACTCGTGATGCACGGGGTGCTGATCCCTTCGACCGGCGGTGTGGTCGTGGTGTCAAACAACGGCGGCGTTTCCTGGACGGACCTGAACAGTCCGCGCGATCCGCAATCGGTGTGTTTCAGCGACCCGTCCCACGGATGGTTGGCCGGAGCATCGGGGATCGTGTACCGCAGCCAGAATGGTGGCCAGACTTGGACCCAGGTCTTGAAGATGGCTAGCAGCGAGCCCGGTCTCACGGGATGGGCCCGGGTCGAGTGCGCCGGGCCATCGGGATCCTGGGTGCAGTGGGCCCCTGGAGGTGCCGCTGCCGGCCACTCGCCGTATGTGGTTTACGCCACCGTGAACGGCCAATCCTGGCGGACCGTCATGGCTGAGCCGGGTACCATCGGCAATTCCTTGCCTGGAGTTCCAGCTGGTCCGGGCAGCTACCCCGGCAGCTTCAGTGTTGTCGATGCTGGCGACGCTGTGTTCGTCGGCGACACACCGCCGGCCAACGCCGCGAGCACGATGATCGCGAGCAATGGGGGAGCGACGTTGAAAAGCACCGGTGCGATCGCAGCCGCGCCGGAAACCTTCGATGCCGCCTTCGTGACTACCTCCGTCGGCTGGGTGCTAACCGTCAACGGTAGCGGCGAGAATGTGATCGAGGCTACGACCGATGGCGGCTATCACTGGTCGCAGCAACTCGCCGTTCCTCGGACCCCGGCCGGCTAAAGTCGCCGGGCTTCGCAGATCTACCAGTTGGTCGCGATGTATTTGGTCTCGAGAAACTCCAGCAGTCCCTCGTGGCTGCCTTCGCGTCCGACACCGCTCTGCTTGACGCCGCCGAAGGGCGCCGCCGGATCCGAGATGAAGCCGCGGTTGAGGCCCACCATGCCCGACTCGATCGATTCGGCGAGCGCGAGGCCCTTGGCCAGATCACGCGTGTATATGTAGGATGCGAGCCCGCGGTCCGTCTTGTTCGCGAAGGCGATCGCCTCATTGGCATCGCGAAACGTCACCACCGGCGCGATCGGCCCGAAGATCTCCTCGTTGAGGATGTGTTCGTCCGGCGGCACCTCGCTGAGCACGGTCGGCGGAACGAAGTACCCGGGACGATTCGGGGCCTTGCCTCCGGTCAGCACGCGGGCGCCGTGCCCGGCCGCCTCTTCGACCAACCCCAGCATCTTCTGGCGAGCCGGATCATTGATGACCGGGCCCACCTTGATATTTGGATCGAGGCCTGACCCTACCGGCATCTCGCCCATGGCGCGGGCGAGCATGCCGGAGAATTTCTCTGCCACCGGCGCCTCGACATAGAAGCGGTTGGCGGCGATGCACGATTGGCCGGTGTTGCGCATCTTGGCGACGAGCGCGCCTTCCAGCGCCGCGTCGAGGTCGGCATCCGCCAGCACAACGAACGGCGCGTTGCCGCCCAGTTCCATCGAGCAACTGATCACGTTCTCCGCCGCCTGGGCCAGCAGGATGCGGCCCACTTCGGTCGACCCGGTAAAGGAGAGCTTGCGCACTCGTGAATCCTTGAGCATGGCCTTCACGACCTCGGACGATCGCTTCGAGGGGATGACATTCACGACGCCCTTCGGGACCCCCGCCTGCTCGAGCAGGTCGGCCACGGCCAGCGCCGAGAGCGGCGTTTCGGAGGCCGGCTTCAACACCACCGTGCAGCCAGCCGCCAGTGCCGGCCCGATCTTGCGGGTGGCCATCGCGGCGGGAAAGTTCCAGGGCGTGACCAGCACCGAGACGCCGATCGGCTGGTGTTCCACCAGGATCCGGTTGGCGCCGCTGGGCGCGATCGAAACGGATCCGATGTTCCGTACCGCTTCCTCGGAGAACCAGCGGAAGAACTCGGCCGCATAGGCAACCTCACCGCGCGCCTCGACCAGGGTCTTTCCGTTCTCGCGCACCATCAGCTCGGCCAGCTTGTCCTGATCGCGCATCATCAATTCGAACGTCTTGCGCAGCATCTCGGCGCGCTCCCGCGGCGGCCGCGCGGCCCAGGGTCGGAACGCCCTGTCGGCGGCCTCCACCGCCTTGAGCGCATCCGGCACGGAGGCGCTGGCCACGGTCGCGATCACTTCCGCGGTGGCGGGGTCCGTGACGTCGATCCGCTGCCCATCCGACGCCGGCCGCCACCCTCCATCGATATAGAGATCCGTATGGCGGACAGAGATCAGTTCGGTAACCGGAGTCATCAAATTGATTTTCTCACGGTCTCACCGGGCGGGTTGATCACCATACCTAGGCAACGTTTGACTTGCCCCGGCTCGAGGTCTAGGCTTGGCCCCAGGGAGCGCGCGCGTCCAAGGTGGGGGAGGGGGCGGCGATGCGGTGTTGGCGCAGACGGCGCCGTAACGCCGCTCCGCCTGGCGCCACGTCAGTTGTGCGGAGCATACGAGCATCGCGCATCTTTTTGGTGCGATCGTCTGTGGCATGACGCGACGATAGTCGATACGGTAGCGATCAACCTTGCGACGTGTGGGCCTATACGACCCCCGATTCGAGCACGATGCGTGTGGAATCGGCTTCGTCGCCGACGCCGGAGGGCGAGCTAGCCGGGAGATCGTCGATGCAGCCCTGGCCGCACTGAATCGAGTTCGCCATCGCGGTGCCGTCGCCGCCGATGCCCGTTCCGGAGACGGGGCCGGAGTCCTGCTGCCGCTACCGCAATCGTTTTACCGCGACTGGGTGAAACTGGCCGGACTCAAGGTGCAACCCCTGGCGCCGATTGGCGTCGCCACGATTTTCCTCTCGAACGTTGTTGGTGAAGATGGGGATGCGGAGCGGCGCGGCGCTCGGCGGGTTTTGGAAGAGGCATGTCACGCCGAGCAGCTTGCCGTCATCGGTTGGCGCGGCGTCCCGGTTCAGCCGGATGCGCTTGGCGAGGCGGCGCGAGCCAGCGCGCCTCGGATCGAGCAGGCCATCTTCAGCGCGGGAGCGGCCTTCACTGAGGCCGAGACGCGATGTTACCGTGCCCGCAAGCGTGCCGAGCGCGCGATCGCGCTCGGCGGACTGCGCGGGTACCTGGCCTCGATGTCCTTCAGGACCGTGACTTACAAGGCGATGTGCGCCGCGGATCAGCTGGCCAGCTTCTATCCGGACCTGCGCGATCCGGGATTCACCGCGCCGTTCGTCATCTTCCACCAGCGCTATAGCACCAACACCACGCCCTCCTGGGAGCGAGCCCAGCCGTTCCGTTTGATCGGTCACAACGGCGAGATCAACACCATTCAGGGCAATGTCAACCGGATGCGGGCGAGGGAGGGGCGGCTGGGAGCGGATCGGCTGGCCGACGAGGACCTGCTCAAGCCGGTCATCGATGAGGAGGGATCCGATTCGGCGATGCTCGATAACGCGCTGGAGCTGCTGGTCCGCGGTGGGCGCGACATCCGCCACGCACTGGCGATGCTGATCCCTGAGGCCTGGGAAGGCTTCGACGTCGATCCGGCGGTCCGCGATTTCTATCGCTACCACGCCTGCCTGATGGAACCCTGGGATGGGCCGGCCGGCCTGGTGTTCACGGACGGAGTCCGGGTGGGTGCCGCGCTGGACCGCAACGGTCTGCGACCACTGCGCTATGCGGTCTGCGAGGACGGCCTGATCGCCTGCGCCTCCGAGGCCGGCGCGGTGGATGTCCGCGGTCACGGACGGGTCCGACGAGGCAAACTCGGGCCGGGCGAGATGCTGTGCGTCGATCCTGAGCGAGGTGGGATCGAGGACGACGAGACCATCAAGTCGCGGCTTGCGGCGCAACGGCCGTACGGAGCCTGGCTGAACGATGAATCGCAGTCGATGAGCGCCGGCGTACCGGTCGAGGACGTGCCGGCCGACCTCGTCGCTCGGCAGGCCGCCTTCGGGTACACGAAGGAAGAGTTCACGTTCGTACTGCGCCCGATGGCGACCCAGGGACACGAACCGGTCTTCTCCATGGGCGACGACACGGCGGCCTCCGTCCTGGCTACCCAGCCGCGGCTCCTCTACAGCTACGTCAAGCAGCGGTTCGCCCAAGTCACGAACCCGCCGATCGATCACCTGCGCGAGCGGTTGGTCATGTCGTTGCGCACGACGCTGGGGCCGCCCGCGCCCCTTCTTCTGGATGGCCCGGACGCAGCCCGGTTGCTGCAGCTCGACACGTTCCTGCTGTTTCCATCGGGTCTTGCCGCCCTGCGGGGGTTGCCCAACCCCTTCAATGTGGCGGAGCTCGACGCCACCTTCCGCGTGGTCGATGGACCGGCGGGCCTCGAACAGGCTTGCCGGCGGCTGGCTCGCGATGCCGAATCAGCCGTTCTGGCCGGCGCCGCCATCGTGGTCGTCTCCGATACCGGCGCCAATCAGGACCGCGCCCCCATCCCCGCCTTACTCGCGGTCGGTAGCGTGCACCATCACCTCATGCGGGCCGGCCTGCGCAGCCGGACCAGCCTGGTCGTCGAGACCGACGAAGCCCGTGACGTCCATCACGTGGTCTCGCTGCTGGGCTATGGAGCGCAGGCGATCTGCCCGAGGCTCGCTTTCCAGTCGATGGCCGCCCTGCCTCCGCCGGCGACCCAGGAACGCTACGTCAAGGCCATCGAAGACGGCACTTTGAAAGTTCTCGCCAAGATGGGCATTTCCACCGTCGACAGCTACCAGGGCGCGCAGATCTTCGAGATCATTGGGCTCGATGCCGAGGTCGTCGATGCCTGTTTTGCCGGGACGCCGTCTCCGGTCGGCGGCGCGACCTTTGCCGATCTTGGGGAGGAGGTGCTGGCGCGTCATGCTGCCGGCTTCCGGGAGGCGGCGCCAGCTCTCGTAAGCCCCGGCTTCTTCAAGCATCACAAGAACGCAACCGAGTTCCACGCAACCAATCCCGACGTCGTCGATGCGCTGCACGCATCCGCAACCGTGAAGGAACTCGCCGCGGCCCACGCCCTGAAGCGCGCCGTTGGCGATGGGCCCGCCTCCGAAGCGGCGGCATCATACGAGCGTTTCACCCGCCTGATCACCGACCGGCCGCCAACCTATCCGCGCGACCTGCTCGCGATGCGACCCGCCGGCCCGGCGCTTCCGGTGGAGGCGGTGGAACCGGTGGACGGCATCCTGCGGCGGTTTTCCACGGGCGCCATGTCGCATGGTTCCATCGCGGCGGAGGCGCATGAAACCATCGCGATCGCAATGAATCGGCTGGGGGGCAAGAGCAATACCGGCGAAGGCGGGGAGGACCCGGCCCGCTTTCGGACCAGGGGGCTGCCGGTTGACCGGAATTCGCGGATCAAGCAAGTGGCATCCGGCCGCTTCGGCGTCACCCCGGAATACTGCGTCTTCGCCGACGAGCTGCAGATCAAGATGGCCCAGGGATCCAAACCCGGCGAGGGCGGCCAGCTGCCCGGTCACAAGGCAACGGAGGAAATCGCGCGTCTCCGCCACACGCAGGCGGGGATCGCGCTGATCTCGCCGCCGCCGCATCACGACATCTATTCCATCGAGGATCTGGCCCAGCTGATCTTCGACCTCAAGCAGGTCAATCCGCTCGCCGCCGTCTCCGTAAAGCTGGTGGCCGAAGCCGGCGTGGGTACCATCGCGGCCGGCGTCGTCAAAGGACTGGCCGATGTCGTGCACGTCGCCGGATGGGACGGCGGGACGGGCGCCAGCCCACTGTCGTCGATCAAGAATGCCGGCATGCCGTGGGAGATCGGCCTGGCTGAGACCCAGCAAACGCTGCGCCGTAGCGGGCTGCGCGGACGGGTGCGGCTTCGCGTCGATGGCGGTATCAAGTCGGGGCGCGACGTGGTGATCGCCGCGTTGCTTGGCGCCGACGAGTACAGCTTCGGCACCGCGGCCCTGCTGGCCGAAGGTTGCATCATGGTGCGCACCTGCCACCTCGATACCTGTCCGGTTGGGATCGCCACGCAGCGGCCTGAGCTGCGCGCAAAGTTCGCGGGCACACCGGAGATGCTCGAGGCCTACCTGACGCACGTTGCGCACGAGATCCGCCACATCCTTGCCGGGTTGGGACTGCGCAGTCTTGACGATGCGATCGGCCGCACGGATCTGCTGACCCAGCGCACGACGGGGGAGACGCGTGCCGACCGATTGGACCTGTCCAACCTGCTGGTGGATGACGGCTCAGAGCCGCGCCGCTTCCGCAAAACCGTGGCGCTGCAGCGTCCGTCCTCGGCGCTGGGCGACCGGGTGTGTCTCGATGCGCTGTGGCCTGTGCTGGCCGGCGACCGGATCGAGCTCGGATACCCCATCGAGAACGCCGACCGTGCGGTGGGCGCCCGGCTGGGCGGTGCGCTCGCGATGGAGCTTGGCACAGCGGCGCCGCCCGGGTCCGCACGGATGACGTTCACCGGCCAGGCCGGCCAGAGCTTCGGGGCGTTTCTCACCGACGGCATCGAATTCTTGTTGATCGGGGAAGCCAATGATTACGTGGGCAAGGGAATGGGTGGAGGCCGCATCATCGTGCGGCCGCCCGACGACGACGCGGGCGATCCCTATCTCCTTGGCAACACCGTCCTCTACGGCGCGACCGGCGGCGAGCTCTTCTGCGCCGGCAAGGCAGGCGAGCGCTTCGCCGTGCGCAACAGCGGCGCATCGGCGGTGGTGGAGGGAGTCGGTGAGCACGCCGCCGAATACATGACCGGCGGCACGCTGGTGATCCTGGGTCCGGTGGGACACAACCTGGGCGCTGGCATGACCGGTGGCGAGGTCTTTGTCTACGACGCCGGCATCCGTCTGCCGGCGATGGTCAACGCCGAGCTGGTCGACGTTCACCGTCTGAGCGGGGAGCACCAGCTTCTCCTCGAGCAGGGCCTTCGGCTGCGCGAACTGCTCGAGCGGCACGCCGCGTATACCGGGTCCAGTGTGGCGCAGGCCATCCTTCAGGACTGGCATGACGCGTTGCATCGATTCTGGCGGATCGCCCCTAAGGCCGACGTGGCACGCATCGAGAATCAACACGAGGGCACGCTGGCCGCCCGCGCCTGAACGCTACTTGACGATCAAGTACGCCAGTGGAAGCACCGTCATCAGCAGGCAAGCCAGACCAACCAGGACGTTCGACAGCCAGCCGCTGCGGTAGCGGTGTACGGCGCGCTTGTTGTTGCCGAGCAGAAGCATCAGCAAGATGAGCGGCGGAGCCGCCAGGCCGTTGAGCAACGCGGCGTAGACCAGGGCCCGAATGGGGTTGAGGCCGATGACCGTCATCAGCAGGCAAGCCAGACCAACCAGGACGTTCGACAGCCAGCCGCTGCGGTAGCGGTGTACGGCGCGCTTGTTGTTGCCGAGCAGAAGCATCAGCAAGATGAGCGGCGGAGCCGCCAGGCCGTTGAGCAACGCGGCGTAGACCAGGGCCCGAATGGGGTTGAGGCCGATGACGTTCATCAGCAGGCCCACGAACATCGAGCCGATGATGACGATGTAAAACCCGCGCGCCTGGTGAAAGTTCTTCGCCAGCCCCTCGTTCCAGGCAAAAACCTCCGCCAGCGCATAGCCGGTTGAACCGGCGAGCACCGGCACGGCGAGTGCTCCCGTGCCGACGATGCCCAGCGCGAACAGGAGTCCCGCCAGATTGCCGGCCAGCGGTCTGAGCGCCTGTGCCGCCTGGTCGGCGCTGCCGATGTTGGTGATGCCGTGGGTGCCCAGGGTGGAGGCCGAGACTACCAGGATCGAAAACATGATGACCACCGCGGTTGTCATGCCCGCGATCAGGCGAGATGGTGGTCCCAAAGATGGCCACCAGACCGGCCAGATAGTCCTTGCTGGCGCTGATATGGGGAATGACGAGGTTTGCGGCGACCGCTGACCAGTCCACGTGAACCACCGCGAGAACCGCGATGTAGGCAAACAGCGATAGGGTCAGGAACCTGAGCAGGCGCGCGTACTGGTGATATTGGACAAAGACCTCGAGGACGATCAGCACCGCAGTAATGGTGATCAGCAGCGGGACAAAGGGGATGGGA
Organism: Chloroflexota bacterium; assembly: GCA_005881175.1. Taxonomy (GTDB): domain Bacteria; phylum Chloroflexota; class Dormibacteria; order CF-121; family CF-121; genus CF-13. The sequence goes on along the minus strand of VBEN01000062.1, from coordinate 13,247 downwards.
ATGATCAGCCGGAGGGAGGCAACCATCGCGCCCAGGTCCGCCCCGACATTGAAGGTGTTGGCCCCGGCGACCAGGACGGCAGCCACGTACATCACCGGAGCCGGGAAAGTCTTCTTGATGAGCGACGCCAGGCCTTCCCCGCCGGCGAGTCCGAGGCGAGCCGCGAGCTCCTCGACTGCCGCAGCCAGCGGGAGCGATATGGGAACCGTCCACAACATCGCGAAACGAAATTGGGCTCCGAGCTGGGAGTACGTACCGATTCCCGAGGGATCGTCGTCGGCGGCCCCGGTGATGAGCCCCGGACCGAGGTGGCGGAGTACGCCAAGCCGCCCACGCCGGCGAAACCGGGCGTGCACGAGGCGGTGTCGCTTGCTGTCAGCAGATCGGCTGCCGCGTCCGGCCATCGCCGATAGCGTCAGGCCGGCGCGGACCGCACGTCAAGCGGCGGTGTTAGCTGAAGAGCGTGATCAGACCGGCCCCCAGCAGCGTCACCGTCCAGAGCAGGTCCACGTTGAGCCAGGCTCGGCGCAAAAAGCCAACGCCAAATCGCTCATAGACGACCACCGCGACGAGCGCCATCACAGCCAGCAGCGCCGCCGTATGCAGCGTGGCCGCCAGCAGCCCTTGCCATGGAGAGAAGGATGCAGTGTAGGCGATCAGCGTCAGGTCCTGGCTTCCACCGGTGGGGGCCAGTTTGAGCAGGATCGGCACCAGCATCAGGCCGGCGCCGTGCGCGGATGACATCAAGAAGGACCAGCCGAAGAGGCCGCGAGCGCCGATCCGCATGCCGAAACCGCGCGGATGCGCTCGCTGGCGCCAGAGCCGGTACAACGCAAAACCGAATAGGACTGCCGCCCCCGTGATGCGCAAGGCTTCGGGTGCGACCAGGAACTGGGCCACGGCGACCAGGATGACGACGACCGCGATCGCGGCTTCGTGACCGATCGCGATCGGTAAGAACGATTGCCAGACCGCGGATCGGCGGCGCTCCTGCAACCCGCGGGCGACGGCAAACAGCCAGCCCATCCCCGGGTTGAGGCCGTGGTACGCACCCAGGATGATGAGCACGTCCCACGGCCACCACGCAGTCATCGCATTACATCAGGCGAAGCAGTACGAATCAGACGAGGCGTCACCGCCCTCCAGGTGCACCTGATGGAACCGCTGATCCGATTGCACGAAGAACTTGGGATCGAGCTCGAAGCCACCGTTCTCGCCGGCGTCGAGTTTGGCGACCCAGCCCTTCAAGCCATCCGGATAGAACTGATCGTCCCATGCCTTGTACAGCCCGTTCGACACGTAGACGCGTTTGCCGTCGCGGCTGACCTCCACCATTTGCGGGCCGCCGTTAAGCGAGCCGGAGTTGGGATGCGCGGCCCGGCGAACGATTCCGCCGAGATGCACCGACCCGGTCTTCTTGGGGCTGAACGGATCGGATACGTCGTACTGCAGGAATTCGCCCGTACCCCAGCAGGAGACATAGAGGAAGCGGTCGTCGAGGGACAGGTTGATGTCGGTGACAAGGGGCGGCACCGCCTTGAAGCCTTTGAGCAGCGGCGGCAATTGCTCAGGGTCGGCCGGCTCGGCCGGGATCTCGATCACCTTGCGCGCCTTCCAGGTGTTGCCATCCTGGTGCCAGGCCCAGACGGACGCACTCAAATCCTTGAGGCTGGTGACGACGCCGACGAAGCCATACGCCTTTGACGGGTCGTGCGCTGGTCGCAGCTCGAGCACCATCTGTTGCTCGGCGCCGAGATCGATCACCTGCCGGTGGCGACGCTTGGGCAGATCCCAGATGTGCAGCTGATGACCGTACCCGCCCTTCAACAGGATGTCAGGGTTCACGCCATCCTCGATCATCTTCGGCGTCCCCCATTCGCTGGTGATCATCGTGTCGTAACCGAGGTGCCACCAGAAATCGTAGGCCAGATATTGCGGGCCGCGGTCGAGCTCCCAGCGACCGCGGACCTCGAAGCTGTCGTGGTCGACGATGAAGATGCCGCCTGGACCGTCACCGGTGGGGGAGCCAAGGGCGCTGACGTAGATCCCATCGGGCCCGCAGTGGCTGGTATGCGGGCGGCTGTAGCCGGCGCGGTTTGCGATCTCCTCCGGCTCGATCGTCTTCACGATGCGCGGCGCTCGCGGATCGGGCTTGGTGTCGATCACATAGATGCGCGACGAGCGGATCCCGGGCGCCAGCAAATACCGCCGTTCGACATGAGGGTGCGCGGCATAGGGGCACAGCGATGAGCTGCAGGCGTTCCAACCGAAGTGATGCAGCTCGTCTCCCGAATGCGTGGTGGCCAGGCTACTGACCACGGTGCCGTAGGTTTTCGAGTCGCGGTTGGCGTCCACCACGGCCAGCCCGTCCGGGCCCTTTCCCGGGTTGACGATGATCACGTACGCCACGGTTTCCGGCGGCGCTTGCATCGCCAGCCGGGGTGAGGCATAGAAGGTCGGATCCGCCCTTAACAAGGTCGCCATCTCGTTCCCTCCCGGATTGTTGACTGACTGAATCTAGATAGTCAGGAAACGCGTGGGGCCACTCTACCGAATCGGGGTGACCCCGTCAAACCCGAAACCAGGGGCATCCGTAGAATGCCCCGATGAGTCCGCTCCGGGAATCGACCCTCAGCGTCATCGGCGCGGGCGTGATGGCCGAAGCCATCATCGCCGGTTTGAGCGAGAAGCACGGCATCCAGGTGACGGCCGACAACGTCGATGCGGCCCGTCGTGGCGACGTCGTCGTGCTCGGCATCAAACCGCAGGTGATGCCCGGCGTGCTGAGCGAGCTGCGCGGAAGCCTGGCGCCCGGCAAGCTCGTCATCTCGATCATCGCCGGGGCCACGACCCAAACCCTTCGCCGTGGCCTCGACCATGGCGCGCTGGTCCGCGTGATGCCTAACACCCCGGCCCAGATTGGACAAGGGGTGAACATCTGGTATGCGACGTCCGAAACGACTGAGGCGCACCGCGAGCAGGCTCGGGCGCTACTGGGCGCGTTGGGTCACGAGCTTCAGGTCGGCGACGAGCGCTTCGTCGCGATGGCGACCGCGGTCAGCGGCACCGGCCCAACATACGTGTTCCTGGTGATGGAGGCCTTGATCGACAGCGCCGTGCACCTCGGCTTCCCGCGCCACCTCGCGCATGATCTCGTGTTGGAGACGATCAAGGGGTCGGTCGCCTTCGCCGAGCGGACCCAGAAGCATCCAGCTCAGCTCCGGGACATGGTGACGTCGCCCGGTGGCACGTCGGCCGCCGCATTCTATGAGCTGGAGCGAGGTCGGCTTCGCACCGTTCTTGCCGACGCCGTCTGGGCCGCGTATCGCCGCACGATGTCCCTGTCGGACAGCCTCAGCGCTGGTAAAGATCCCGAGCCAATGCCACCTCGGCCCAACGCGTAGTCGCTGTCCGGTGGGGCTCCGTATGGCGCTTACACGAAGATGTCCAGGGGCAGCACCGCGGAAACGACGAAGTTGGGCACGTCCACCAGCTCGCTGATCTTTAAATCGACGGCCACGGAGCAGATGGCGTAGGCCTGCTGCCGGGAGTATCCGCGCTCGGTGAGGTGATCGATCATGTTGAGCATGGCGTTGCGGGCCGCCAGCGTCGCATTCTCCGATTGGTTCAGTCCACCCTTCTCGATGGACATTCCAGTGGTCGCGTAGAACCGGCGTGGCACGGCCAGCTCGGGCGTCTGGACATAGGTGTCTCGGAAGTAGGCGACATCGTTGTACCCACGTCGTGACGCCTCACCCTTGCGCAGAAAGAATTGTGCATGGAACGCCGATTGCATCTCGATGGCCGTGCCACAGATCTCTCCATCACCCTGGGCGAAGTGGGCGTCGCCCAGCGCCTCGCTGCCGATCGTTCCGCCCGGGATGGCATCGGCCGCCTCGGGCGGTAGCACGAACCCGCCTCGGTCGAGTAGCTCCTTCTCGCGTTTTCCAATCGCTTCCATCGAGGCGCGCGACGGGGCCAGTCCGATGGTTCCCGGGAAGGGAGCGCCTTTGATCCGCACCCTCGGCAGATCGGGCGACTCGGCAAAGCCATCCGCGATCCGCCAGCGAACCAGGTAGGGCTCGGTAAAGACGTCGCGCAGAAAGCCAAAGCCGGGAATCTGGCAGGTAAATCCCCAGGCGGCCGGCTCGACCTCGAGGATCTTGACTTCCAGAAGATCGCCGGGTTCAGCCCCGTTGACGTAGACCGGCCCGGTCAGCGGATGGACGACGTTTAGATTGACGCTTCCGGCGTCGGACGATTTCGAGTCCGGCGTCAGTTGTCCGTCGAGCGCGTCCCGGGTCTCGAGGATGACCTCATCACCGGGTTGCACCCGCAAAATGGGAGCGATATCCGGGTGCCATCGATTGTGGCCGGTTTTCGGTTCGGCCTTAAGTGGTTTCGACGCATCTATGCGGACCTCGTGCCGCTTCGCAGTTGCCAGCGAACGGGTCGGAACAGAGACGGCCATCGCTTCCACCTCCTCCAGGCGACGAGCCAACAGACCTCCTTGTAGTAGCACATCGGGCTGCCCACTCGGGCCTCAGGGGGTACTCGCTACGCCTGCTCACCTTTCGGTGGCGTGCCAGCCGGCCTCACTCGTACCAGGACTTGCGCTTGATGCTGTCGGCAAGGACCGCCATTAGGATGATCGCGCCCTTGACAGCCTGCGTCCAGAACGGGTTTACGTTGAGAAGCACCAGGCCGTTCGCGACGACGGAGATAATCAGCGCTCCGACCAGCGTCCCGAAAACACCACCCCGGCCGCCGAAGAGGCTCGTGCCGCCGATCACTACTGCGGCGATCACGTCGAGCTCCGAGCCAGTGGCGCTGTTGGGGTCGGCGGAAGCCAGGCGCCCCGTCAGGATGAGGCCGCCCACACCGGCTAGCAGCCCGCTGATCGCATAGACGGCCACCACGTAGCGGTTGATCGGGATACCACTAAGCCGGCTGACCTCGGGGTTGCTGCCGATGGCGTAGACGTAACGACCGAAGCGGGTCTGGGTCAGGATGCTCAGGGAGAGGATGAAGATCACGAGCATCACCATGACCGGCACCGGGACGGTCGCGATCGTCCCCTGGCCCCAGAAAGTGAAGGCCGTCGCATGCACCCCAACGGGCGCGCCCTGTGTGTAGACATACGTCAGGCCGCGCGCGATGGCGAGCATCGCCAGGGTGGCGATGAAGGGCGCGACCTTCGCCGCCGTGACAAAGAGGCCGTTGACGGTCCCGAGCAGCGTCGCGGCGAGGAGACCGATCAGGATTCCGATCAGAGGCCCACGACCGGCGGTGACGGTGGCCATTACGGCGCCGGAGAGCGCCAGGACGGACCCAACCGAGAGATCGATACCGCGGGTCAGGATCACGAAAGTCAGGCCAAAGCCCATGATGGCGACCACCGCCGCTTGCAGGGCGACGTTGAGCAAGTTCTGGGTGGTTAGGAAGTACGGCGACGCGGCCGAGAGGATGGCGCAGAGGACGACAAAGCCGATGAGCAGGCCATACTGCGGCGCTGCGCGCCACACCTGACGAGCCAGCTCGGCGCCGAGAACACCGCGGAGCCCGCGGACGACCTTCTCCTCCGCACCGGTGTCGCTCCTGGGGGCGGCCATCCTGGCGTCTACGCGATGGCGGCGGCCATGACCCGCTCCTTGGTGGCCTGCGCCCGCTCGAATTCCCCGGTGACGCGTCCTTCGTGCATGACCACGAGCCGATCGCTTACCCCCAGCACCTCGGGGAGGTCGGAGGAAATCATCAGGATGGCGGTGCCGCTGGCGGCCAGCCGGTTCATGATCTCGTAGAGCTCGACCTTGGCGCCGACGTCGACCCCGCGCGTCGGCTCGTCCAGAATGAGCAGTCGCGGCGAAAGCTCTAGCCACTTCGAGAGGACGACCTTCTGCTGGTTCCCGCCGCTGAGGCTGGCCGCCTGCTGGTGTGCGCTGCGGGCGTGGATGCTGAGCTCCTGCATCCAGCGCTGGAACGCCCTGACCTCCAGCCGCTGCACCAGGCGGCCTCCGCGCGCGAACTTCTTCAGCGACGCGAGGGTGTGGTTGCTGAAAAGGCGAAAGTTGAGGAGCAGCCCGCTGCGCTTGCGGTCCTCGGGCACGTACCCGATGCCGAGGCGGACGGCGTCGCCGGGATGTCGCGGCCTGTAGGGCTTGCCGTCTAGGAGGAGGGTGCCGCGCTCGATCCGGTCGGCGCCGAAGATGGCGCGCGCTAGCTCGGTGCGCCCAGCGCCGACAAGGCCGGCCAGGCCCACGATCTCGCCCCGGCGAACGGTCAGCGATACGCCACGCAGCAGCTCCTTTGTGTAGAGGTTGCGCACCTCCAGCACGAGGTCCCCCGGCACTTGCGCAACCTTCGGGAACTGCTCCTGGATGGTGCGCCCCACCATCATCTGGACCACGAGCTCGGGACTGGCCTCGCTGCGCGCCAGCGTCCGCACCACCTGGCCGTCCCGCAGCACGGTGATCCGGTCGGCGATCTCGAACACCTCGTCCAGGCGATGGCTCACGAAGATCAGCGTGACGCCGCGGCCCCGCAGCTGGCGGATCAGTCGAAAGAGTGTTTGCACCTCCTCGTCTGCCAGCGGTGCGGTCGGCTCGTCCATGGCCAGGATCCGAGCGTCCTGGGCAATAGCTCGGGCGATCTCCACCAGCTGCTGCCGCGCTAGCGACAGCCGGGCCACCCGCGTCGAGGGGTCCAGGCGCAGCTCCTGCCGGGCGAGGAGCCTGCGCGAGTCGGCCCGCAGCCGCCCCCAGTCGACCAGCGGCCCTCGCATCGGGAGTCGGGTCAGATACATGTTCTCGGCGATGCTGAGGTCGGGAAGGAGGCTCAACTCCTGGTGAATGATGGCGATCCCCGCCCGCTGCGCCACCGTCGGCGTGTGCAGGCTGACGGGGCGCCCCTCCAGGCGGACGTCGCCGGCGTCCGCGGTTAGCGCGCCCGAGAGGATTTTGAGCAGCGTCGATTTCCCGGCACCATTCTCCCCGACCAGCGCCGTGACCTCACCCGCTTCGGCGCGGAAAGACACGCCTCGCAAGGCGTGCACTCCGCCGAACGACTTCCGGATGTCGAGGAGCTCGACGGTCATTCAAAAGGTGACGCCGGCCACCAGGGCGATATTCGCATAGGGAGTGCACTCCCCGGTCCGGATCACGCCTTTCGCGCGGGCCGCCAGCCGCTTGAACTCCTCGTGGGAGACCATCTCGACCCGCACCGTCCCCAGTCGCGGCTCGAGCTGTCGGTAGAGGGGCTGGCCCTCGGTCTCCTTCGCCAGGATCATCCGCTCGACAGCCAGCGTCTCGCGGACGACATCGAAGGTCTGCAGGAATGACGGTACGCCGGGGGTGAGGCTGAGGTCCAGCACCTCCACCCCCGGCGCGATGGGCAGCCCGCTGTCGGCGATGACAATCGTGTCGGTGTGCCCCGCTCCCGCCAGCATGGCGAGTAACCGCGGGTTCAGGATCCGTCGGTCTTGCAACATAGCGGGTCCGTCTAGGCGTTGTCCTTGGTGATCACCTTGAGCGGCACATCCTTCTGGGCGTCGACGCTCTGGTGCTTGGCCAGGGCGATGGCGGCCTCCACCGCCAGTTTTCCCATGACGTCCGGCTGCTGAGCCACCGTCGCGAACATGTCCCCGGCCTTGATCGCGGCGATCGCGTCGTCGATGCCGTCGACGCCAACCACGAACACCTTGCCAGTCAAGCCCTTGGCCTTGATCGCCTGCACAGCACCCAGCGCCATCTCGTCGTTCTGTGCGAACACGCCGGTGATGTCAGGATGCGCGGTCAGGATGTTCTGCATGACGTTCAGGCCGTCGTCCCGCTTGAAGTTTGCGACCTGCTCGGCGACTAGCTTCACCCCCTTGGTGTTCATCGAGCTGTCGGCGATGGCGTCCTTGAACCCTTTGCCCCGGTCGATAGCGGCGGATGCGCCCGGGATCCCCACGAGCATGGCGACCTTGGCGCCCTGCCCGACGGCTTTTATCAGTTGCTGGCCGCCCAGCTTGCCGGCCTCGACGTTGTTGGAGGCGATGAAGCTGGCCAGGGTCCCGCCGTTGGACTTGCGGTCGACCGAAATCACCGGGATGTTGGCCGAATTCGCTTTCTGCACCGACGGCACGACCGCGTCGGAATCCGTCGGATTGACGATCATCACGTCCACTTTCTGGGTGATGAAGGTCGAGATCTCATCCGCTTGCTTGGCGTTGTCGTTCGCGCCGTCGCCCACGAGCAGCTGGGCGCCGGCCGCGTTTGCCGCCTTCTGGGCGCCGTTCTTGAGCGTGACGAAGAACGGGTTGTTGAGGGTCGAGAGAGCCAGGCCGATCTTGACCTGCTTCGTCGAGGTGCTGGCCGGGTTCGAGCCGCACGCAGCCAGCAGGATGCCCGAGGCCAGGCCGAGGGCGATGAGTACGAATGGTCGTCGTCTGTCCATACGTTCCTCCTTCCTTATAGTTGTCGCGCCGGGGCGGGCTGCGCCACCGGCCAGTCGATACCGAAGAGTCGCTTGAGATCGGAGGGCGAAGGCAGGGAGCTCTGCGCTCCTCGCCTGGTTGTGGCCGCGGCACCAGCTGCATTGGCGAGCCGGACCGCCGCGCTCGCTGGCGTCCCGGCAGTCAGCGCGACGGCGAGCGCTCCCACGAAGGCGTCCCCGGCCGCCGTGGCGTCCACTGCCTGTACTCGGAACGGCGCGACGAGTTCGGATGACCGCCCATCGCCGAACACCGCGCCTGCCGCGCCGAGGGTGACGATGGCGAGGTCCACGCCGGCGGCCCTTGCGATGCTCGTAACCTCCGCGGCTGCCTCCGGGCCGGTTACTGTCCGGGCGAAGAGGACCTCGGCCTCCGTCTCGTTGACGACCAGGACGTTGAGGCGCTGGAGCAGGTTCCCGTCGAGCCTCAACGGCGGAGCGGCGTTCAGGAGAACCGCAGCCCGGGTCTGCAGGACCGCTTCGCGGACGGCGGCAAGCGGGACTTCGAGCTGAACGAGGAGCAGATCATCCGGACCGAGCATCGCGAGCGCTCCCGCCACTTCTTCCTCGCCCACCGCCTGGTTGACTCCGGGCGCGACCGCGATCTGGTTCTGGCCGGCGGCATCGACGACGATGAGCGCGGTTCCGGTTGGGAGCGCCGGGTCGCGCGTGACGCCCCGCGTGTCGACGCCGGCGTCGACCAGCTGATCGACGAGCGCGTCGCCAAACGGGTCGGCGCCGACGCGTCCCACCATCGAGACGCGGCCGCCGAGGCGTGCGGCAGCGACCGCTTGGTTCGCACCCTTGCCACCCGGGAACGTGTGCAGGGCGTCGCCGAGGACCGTCTCACCCGGACGTGGGAGATGAGGAACCATGGTCACGAGATCCGTGTTGAGGCTGCCCAGGACGACGATGCGGCCCATGGTCAGACCGTCTTGGCCTGCTGCGCCGCTGCGATGGGCATGGACGATGCGCGGACGATGAGCTCTCCCTCAAAGACCACCTGCTGACCGGGCCCAAGCATCCGGCCATGGACAGCGTCGATGAGCAGCTCGGTGGCGCGCCGGCCCATTTCGTAGGTGGGCTGCCGGATCGTCGTCAGCGCCGGCGAGGTGTACGCGGCCAGCCGGATATCGTCGAAGCCGACGACAGACACATCCTCAGGCACCCGGCGGCCGCTGTCCGTGAGCGCCGCGGTGGCGCCGATGGCAGCGAGGTCATTCGCGGCAAAGATGGCGGTGAACGGGGTGGCCGTGTGGAGGAGCGCCTCGATACCCTCGTACCCGGCCTCCTCCGTGAAGTCGCCGGAGACGACAAGGCGCCGATCGTAGGCGACGCCAGCCCGGCTGAGCGCTTCGCGGTAGCCGGCCAGGCGTTCGTGGCTCACTCGCAGCCCGATCGGTCCCGAGACGTGAGCGACGAGCCGGTGGCCAAGCTGGAGGAGATGCTCGGTGGCGATTCGGGCCCCCTTGCGGTGATTGACGTGGACGAGCGGCGCCGGCGGGTAGTCGATGTTGCGGTCCAGAGAAACGATGGGAATTCCGTGCCTGGCAAAGCGAGCGATCGTCTCGCGGCCACAGACGAGACCGACCAGCAGGGCGCCGTCAACCTGCTTCGCGCTTAGCATCTCGAGGTACTCCTCCTCGCGGGCAGGGTCGCCCGCGACGCTGCAAAGCAGGACGGTGTAGCCTCGCTCATCGGCGAGCAGCTGGACCCCCTTCACGAGGTCGGGGAAGAAGGGGTTGGTGATGTCGGGCATGAGCAGGGCGAGCGTGTGGGTGGCTTTGGTCACCAGGCTTCGCGCGACCGTGTTGGGCCGGTATCCCAGGACCTGGATCGCCTGTTCGATGCGGTGCCGGGTCTCGGCAGCCACCGGGCCCGTGCCATTGAGGAACCGAGACACTGTGGCAGTGGAGACGCGCGCGCGCCTGGCAACGTGGTAAATGGTCGCCTTCATCGCACATCCCTCCCGCTGCGCCCGCACGGGCCCGGCTCGGCCGTAACCGCTTACATGTAACCGCTTTCAGGGCCGCCTGTCAAGAAACTTGGCTGGGGCCACAGGATTCGAACTCAGGTCGTCGGCGGCCGGGTAACGGCGCCTTCGCTCGCCGAGGAGACAAGCGCCGCGTACTTGGCAAAAACTCCTTGCGAATAGCGTGGCGGCCGCGGCTTCCATACGTTGATCCGGCGACTGATTTCGGCTTCGGGTAACTCGACGTTGAGCTGCCGCTTGGTGACATCGATCACGATTGGGTCGCCATCGCGTAGCGCGGCGATCGGACCGCCTCGCGCTGCCTCGGGTGCAATATGGCCGACCATCAAGCCATGGGTCGCACCGGAGAAGCGGCCGTCGGTGATGAGTGCAACCGAATCGCCCAGGCCTTCGCCGACGAGCGCGCCGGTCACGCCGAGCATCTCGCGCATCCCGGGGCCGCCGACGGGGCCCTCGTAGCGAATCACGACGACGTCGCCCGCCTTGATCTGCCGGGCGCGCACCGCTTCAAACGCCGCCTCCTCGCTGTCGAAGACGCGCGCGGGGCCACGGTGAAGCAGTCGCTCATGACCGGCGAGTTTTACAACACAGCCTTCGGGCGCCAGGTTGCCACGGAGGATGGCGAGGCCGCCGGTCGGCTTCAGCGGCTTCGACAACAGCGTCACGACTTTCTGGCCGGGTGTTTCAACCGCACTCTCCGCTACCTGGGCCAGAGTCCGGCCATCGACCGTCCGCGCGTCACCATTGATCAGTCCGCCCTCGGCCAGCCGCTGCGCCACCAACCGGATGCCGCCGGCGTCGTGTAGGTCCTTCGCCACGTAATCACCGCCGGGCTTGAGGCTGGCGACCACCGGGGTGCGCGACGCCACCCGGTCGAAGTCATCGATGGTCAACGGCACGCCGGCTTCGCGCGCGATAGCCAGCAAATGCAGCACGCCGTTCGTCGATCTGACCGTGGCAGCGACCGACGCGATCCCATTCTCCAGGGCCGCGCGCGTGACGATCTGCCGCGGCCGAACATCTTTCGCAATCAGGTCCATCACCAGCCGCCCTGCCTGCTCCGCCACAACATCTTTGTGTGGATCAAGCGCCGGGACGTCATTGGAGCCGGCCGGGCTGATGCCGAGGAACTCGATCGCGGTCGCCATCGTGTTCGCCGTGAACTGGCCGCCGCAGGCGCCGGCGCCCGGACAGGCGGCCTCTTCGATCTCGCGCAGCTCATCCCTGGTCATCGTGCCGGCCGACACGGCGCCCACCGCCTCGAAGACTTCCTGGAGCGTGATGTCCTTTCCGCGATATCGACCCGGGCCGATCGTCCCGCTGTAGAGCGCCAATCCGGGGATGTTCAACCGGACCAGCGCCATCACGGCGGCCGGGATCGTCTTGTCGCAGCCGACAATCATCACCAGCCCGTCGAAGAGATGGCCGCGGGCGACCAGCTCGATCGAATCGGCGATCACCTCCCGGCTCACGAGTGATGCCTTCATCCCCTCGGTGCCCATCGACACCCCATCCGACACCGCGATGGTGTTGAACTCCATCGGCGTACCGCCTGCGGCTCGGATGCCGGCCTTCACCTTCTCGGTGAGCCGGCGATGGTTGTAGTTGCAGGGCATGGTCTCGATCCAGCTGTGGCCGACCCCGATCAGCGGCTTGGCCAGGTCTTCGCGGCTGAAGCCGATGGCCCGCAACATGGCCCGTGCCGGGGCCCGATCGTCGCCCTCGGTCAATCGGGTGCTCTGACGTTTCAGTGGGGACGCGCCGTTCGGATCCGGCATGGACTTCACCCCTCCTCGAAGCCCGATTGTATCCTGCGAACCATGAGCGCCACGGCTACCGAGACGACGCTGGTCGAGGCCGGTCTTCGGGCCGAGATTCGGCTGCTCGGACAACTGCTGGGTGAAACACTGCGCGAACACGAGGGCCTTACCCTCTACGAACTAGAGGAGTCGATTCGACTTCGAACCAAGGCGCTCCGGCAGCAATACGACCCGGCCAAAGAGTCCGACCTGGTCGCCGAGCTGGGTCGAATTCCGTTAGGCGACACCGCCCGCCTCGTGCGGGCGTTCGCAACCTATTTCCAACTCGTCAACCTGGCGGAGTTGGAACGCCAGGCCCGATCGGTCCTCGAGACCGGCGACGAACCCGGAGAGCTCGATCGATCAGTCGCGCGCTGTGCCGAGCATGGCGTCCCGGCCGCACGCGTGGCGGCCACTCTCGACCAGCTCGAGGTCCGACCTGTGTTGACAGCGCATCCAACCGAGGCAGTTCGACGCAGCATCCTCGATCACCAGGACCGCATCGGCCAGGAGCTGGCGCGGCTGCGCGCGCCGCTCTCCGCAAGAGAACGCGAACGGGTGCGGCAACGGATCGCAACTCAGGTCGAGGTCCTGTGGCACACGGACGAGGTTCGGTCCTTCCGCCCCCGGGTCCTCGACGAGGTTGGCAATGCCCTCTTCTACCTGGAGCGGACCTTCTTCGACACGATTCCTGATATCCAGGAACAGCTGGCCGAAGCGCTGGCCCGCTCGTACCCCGGGCTGCGGCCGCGAGTGGATCCGCTGATCCGCCTTGGGTCGTGGGTTGGAAGCGATCAAGATGGCAACCCGAATGCCGACGCCGCGATGCTGACGCAAACACTGCACCTTCAGCGCCGCACGCTGCTGACGCTCTACCGGGAACGCGTACGGGCGCTGGCGCGTGATCTCAGTCAGTCCACCAGTTTGACGTCGGTCAGTCCGCAGTTGATTGACTCGATCCAGCGGGACGAGACCGAGCTCCA
>VBEN01000197.1 GCA_005881175.1 Chloroflexota bacterium | reverse complement strand
CTGCGAGCACCAGGTTGGACGACGCGAGCACGCCACGGCCGCCGTTATGGTCGATGGTGCGTCCGACCGCCGGCCCAGCGAGGGCCATCACTACGAGCGATACGGAGAACGCGCCGAACACGGTGGAGCGGGAAATATCCAGGTCGCGCGCGATGGGCAGCGCGAGAATAGCGGGCAAGTAAGTCGAGGAAGCCCATGCAAGGGTCTGCGTAGAGCCCAGCGCGAGCACTTGCCTCAGACGGCCGGGCGGTTTTCGGTCAGACATGCGCGCATCACACGCCGCGGCCGGCGGCCTCACACAAGCTGGTAGACCGCCTGGACGGGCCAGTGATCCGAGGGCGCAATGTCTCCTGCATAGCACTGCGGGACGCAGGCGGCGATCGCACGCGCGTAATTGTTTGCAGCAATGAGATCGATCGCTTCAGTGACCGTTTGCTCCCCGGGCTGGATGTTCGCCGTCGGATAGCACTGAAACGTCGGCGGGCTTTGCATTCCCAGCGCCGCGAAACAGCTCAGGAGCCCCGCCTGTTTCAGGATGCGTTGAGGATGCCAGGGATCATTCATATCCCCCATGAAGAATGCCGGTTCTCCTTGATGCGGCAATCGGGTGAGCGCGTCGGCAATTCGTTTGAGTTGGCCTACCCTGGGAGAAGCGCCGGTTTCCGCTTCTTCGTAGCGTCGAGCGGTGGTGAGATGGGCCGTCGCCGCGAAAATCGTTTTGCCCAGCGCCTTCAGCCGAAGGCGGACCCAGAACAGGCGCCGTTCGGGTTCGAGGTGGCCGACTTCCTCGGCGCCGTGCCCGATCTCTTCAAAAAACGCCTTGCGCCAATAGATATTGCCCTCGTTTGTCCAACCCGGAAATGGGTCACGAACTCGGTCATACGCGGTCAAGACCCCGTCCAGGAATGCTTGAGTCTCGTGCTGCAATTCCTGCACGCATAGCACGTCGGGGGCGATCAAATTGAGAAACCGCTCCAGTGCGGGTGCACGCGCCGGCCAGCGTTCGGTCAGCCACAGGTTGTAGGTTACGAACGAAAGGCGGGGTGGAAACAAGTTTCCTCCATGGCGATTATCGAGGACCACGCGTTCGGCGCCGCAGCGCCTTGGCGGCTGTTCGGACCATATCCTTGGAGTTTTGTAGATTGTTGACAATATACAAAGAGCTGTGGCTTAATGTCAAACATGAATGCGATCCAGCACAATCCGACTCACCACACGACTATCCAGTTGCTTCAAAGTCATTCGCTGACGACTCTAGTGCAGCAGGAGATTGCGCGCCTGATCGAGACGGGCGAGTTGTCCGCCGGGGACAAGCTCAACGAATGGAGCGTGGCCGAACGCCTGGGCGTGAGTCGCGGGCCGGTTCGCGAGGCGTTTCGGGCGCTGGCCGAAACCGGGCTCTTGCGCATGGAAAAGAACCGCGGCGTCTTTGTGCGCCAGGTTTCGATCAAGGAAGCGGAAGAGATTTACGAAGTCCGTGCCGCGCTCGACCAGTTGGTGGGGCGGCGACTTGCCGAGATCATCCGGCCCGAACAATTGAAAGAATTGCGCGTCATAGTCAATGGCATGGAAAAGGCGGCGGCCAAGCAGGATGTCGACGCCTATTATCCGCTGAATCTACGGTTCCATGACACGCTGGTGCAGTTCACCGGTAACAGCAAGCTGCTCACGACCTATCGGCGCATTGTCAATGAGCTGAATCTATATCGGCGCGATGCGCTCGCCGGCGAAAAGGGCAACCTGTTGGTGTCCACCAGAGAACACAAGAAGATTGTGGATGCGATCGCCTCGGGGGACCCGGACCGCGCCAGCCGGGCCCTGCACGATCATGTTGCCGCGGGCCGCGAGCGCATGCACCGTGCCCATGGTATCCGTGAGCCCGTCCAAATCACGCGCGCAAGGAAAAAATCAACGTAGTGCCGAGCCCAGACAAACGCTCCACGCCAGACCTGTGTGCCAAACTCTACGACTTCACTCTTCATGCGGCGGTGCGCTGGGGCGCCGATCAGCGCAAGGAACTGGAGCACCTGTGCCGCTATATCACCCGCCCGCCGATCGCCAATGAACGGCTCAAGTGTAGCCGCGCCGGCGATGTCGTGTTGCAACTCAAGAGCGCGTTCAAAGACGGCACCACCCATATCGTCATGGCGCCGCTGGAGTTCATGCAGCGCTTGGCCGCCCTGGTGCCGCGTCCGCGCTTACATCTGATCCGCTTCCATGGCGTGCTGGCGCCCAACGCGAAGTTGCGCAGTGAAATCATTCCCAATCCGCCAGAGCAAGCAACCGAGCCCGCATGCGATCACGCGCAAGCGCAGGGTGCGCCGGCGCGCATGAGTTGGGCCCGGCTACTCAAACGGGTCTTCGATATCGACATCGAGCACTGCCCG
>VBEN01000222.1 GCA_005881175.1 Chloroflexota bacterium | reverse complement strand
CCCGCCGCCGTCGGCTCGTAGATGTAGGTGTAAAAGAGGATCGCGTCGTAGCTCTTGCCCTCGCGGCGGAGGAACTCGAGCAGTTCGGGCGTGTGCGGGCCCTGCATCGCAAGCCACCCCTGCTCGTCGGCGAGCGTGTGCGGCTCAAAGAGAATGTGGCGCTCGCTCTCTTTGAACGTCGTGCTGCGCAGGCCGGTCACCGCGAAACGTCGCACGCGTACCGGCCCGTCCATCGATTCGCCGGCCGCGAAGTAAGGCGCCCAGCTCCAGTAGTCGAGGGCGTTGGTGGTCGCGACCTCGACCTCGTTGACCATCGCGAGACGGTGAGCCACCACGCGGGCGTGAGACTCGGAGCCACCGACGACCTCGGCGCCGTAGCGCTGGACGACGACGAGGACCCTCACTCGATGCCGGCGAGATAGCGTTCCGCGTTGCGCTCCGGCGAGAGGAGGCGGCGCAGGATACGAACGCCGCGCGAGTACTTCGCGTACGTCTCGGGCTTCTGGATCTCGCGCATCGCCTTCGCGAGCTCGTCCTCGCTTCGGACGACAGGCCCGGCCGCGTGATACGGCGCGAAGCCCTCGGCTTCGGAGAAGATGCAGGGCAGGCCTGCCCATACCGCCTGCGTGACTACCGCGCTCTGAAAGACGTCCTCGTAGAACAAGACGACCGCGTCCGACGCGGCCACGTACTCACCCATCGTCTCGTATTCGGTGTTGATCACGACGTTCGCCTTCGTCTTGGCAAGCGCGATGATTTCGTCGAAGTATTCGGGCTCCCAGCTCGATTTCGTGCCGGAGAGGACGAGCATCGCATCTTGCGGCAGCGCCTCGATCACTTCCCTGTAGCGCTTGCGCGCGAAGAAGAAGCCCGGCGACACGAAGATGAACTTGTCCATCGGGAGACCGAACCTCGCGCGGAGCTTTCGCTTCTCCTCGGCGCTTCGCGGCAGGACCGTGTTCTCGAGAGGCATGACGAGGAGCGGGAAGCGCTCGCGTTTGTCCTGATCCGGTGTGAGGAGCTGGAGCCACCGCTCGCTCCGCGTCGAGTGGACGACGAGCTTGCGCGGAATGGAGCCCATGAACATCAGGACGAGCCGGTACCGCAGGAACCAGTTGGCCATCCGGAGCGCGACCCACGGCATGCGGAGGATCTCGACGGGCAGGCGGTAGCGCGGGTTGTAATGCAGCGCCGCCGACAAGCGACGGTAGTGGTGAAACTTTTCCGGCTCGAGCTCGTGCAGCGAGAGGATCACCGGAAGGCGCTTGCGCCAGAGCGAGAGGAGCGCCCTAACGAACGGCACATCGCGGAAGATCCCGGCCTCGTGCTCGATGAGCACGGCGTCGCTCTGCGACGAGATGAACTTGAGCTTGCGATACAGATCGGCTGTGTCCAGGTGCTTGACCCCGACGAAGGTCACCTGATGTCCGCGGTCACGAAGGCCGTCGGTCACGGCAAGTGAGTAATGGTGGATGCCGCAGCGCTGATCGCTCGACATGACGACGATCTTTTTCGACTTCGCGTTCGGCAGATCCCACCCGCCCTGAGCCAGAGCGAGCTTGAGCCGCTCCGCGACGTGCGGCCGCGAGAACGCCTCGACCCGGCGCCGGCCCTTCTCGATGAGGTCTTTACGGAGGGCCTCGTCGCCAATGACGCGCTCCAGCTGCGCCGCGACGGCTTCCGGCGTCTTCGTCTCGAGGAGGACGCCGCCGTCGCCGAGCGTCTCGGGGATCGCCGCGGCCGCGTTCGCGACGACGGGCAGGTCGCTCCGCATCGCCTCGAGGAGCGGTACGCAGAAGCCTTCGTGCTCCGAGAGAGTCAGGAACGCCGTCGCGCCGCGGTAGTACGCGACGAGCTGCTCGACGGTGACGCTGCCGGTGAGCGTGATCGCATTTTCGAGTCCGAGCCTGCGGATGTCGCCGCGGACCCTGTCGAGGTAGCTCCCGGACATCGCCGTCGGACCGACGAGGTAGAGGCGGGCGGTCCGATCGGTCTCGCGGTATTTCGCGAACGCGGCCACGACGTCGTGGACGGCCTTGTGCGGAAGGA
>VBEN01000094.1 GCA_005881175.1 Chloroflexota bacterium | reverse complement strand
TTCGAAAAGGAGGCATGACATGGAAAGGATCAAAGAGCGGGTGGGCAAACTCAACGCGGCGGTCAATGCCCACGACCTGAACCCCATCGGTGACATGTACGCGGAGGATGCCGAGGCATTCTGGCCGGGACTCGGACCAATCAAAGGGCGGCAGGCGATCGTCGCCTTCTACGCGCAATTACTGGGCGCCCTTCCCGATGTGAATGTAAGGCTGCGGCGCGTCATCGAACAAGGTGACGCGGCGGCGATCGAGTACACGTCCACCGGCACGCAAAGCGGGCCATTCCCGCTTCCTGACGGTGAGCTGCCACCAACCAACCGCGCGATCACCATCGACGCCGTTGGCATCGCGACTTTCGATGGCAATGGCCGGATCAAGACCCAGCACGAATACTTTGACCAGGTTGACATGCTGAGCCAGCTGGGGCTACTGTCGATGCCGGTCGAAGCTCGCCAATAGCAGAGGAGGTGGGATCGTGCGCCGACTTTCTACGCTACTCGCAACTGTCGCGCTCGTGGCCGCTGTTTCACCCACACCGGCGGGCGCCGCCGCACCCGTCAGCTTTCCGGACGGGGTGGCGAGTGGGGACGTCACCCCGGTCAGCGCCGTGCTCTGGACTCGTGCCGACCAGGCGACGACGCTCACCGCCGAAGTTTCGACCGACCCGTCCTTTGCCCTGCGGACGCTGCGATTCCCCGAGTCAGTCACGGCGAGTGCGGATTTCACGGCGAAGATCGTGGTCGCGCCGCTGGTGCCGAATCACAGGTACTTCTACCGTTTTCGGCATGACGGTTCGGTGAGCCCCGTGGGAACGTTCAAGACCGCGCCATCACCACTCTTGCCAGCCGGCGTGCGGTTCGTTTACACCGGCGACTCGGATGGGACGATGGTCAATGGCCACCCGGCCTTCAACAACTTCGAGACGCTGGCCGCGGCCCGCAACGAGAATCCGGACTTCTTTGTCTACCTGGGTGACACCATCTATGCCGACTCAGTGTTCCGCCCGACGGGTCCAGCTGTCACGTTGGACGACTATCGGGGCGCGTATCGCGTTAATCGCGGCTACGCAAACCTGACCGATCTCCTTCGAGCGACGTCGACGTACGCCATCTGGGACGACCACGAGGTCGTCAACGACTTCGACAGCGTAACTGTGGATCCGCAGCGGTATGCCAATGGCCGCCAGGCCTTCCTCGAGAACCTGCCGGTGGAGACGGTGCTCCGCCTGCATGACGCGGGATGCCGCAGCGACCCGATGTTCCGGGTGTTTCGCTGGGGAAGGGACGCTGACGTGATCGTGCTCGACGAGCGCTCCTGCCGCAGCGCTGAAGTCAAGCCGGCCTGTACGTTTGCGAACGGGTCGCTCGACCTGGCGCCGACCCTACCGCCGCCGGCGCGCATGCAATTCGGGTTGCCGGCCAATCCGCCGCCAGGGTGCCTGGCCGCCCTGAACGACCCGACCCGGACCTATCTCGGCAGCGTTCAGAAGCAGGCTCTGCTGACCGTCCTCAGGTGGTCTCCAGCCCGATTCAAGTTCGTGGTCAGCGAGGACGCGATCCAGCAGTTCTACGCCTTACCGTATGACCGCTGGGAGGGGTATGGCGCCGAACGCGCCGAGATCCTGAACTTCATCCGGGCGAACGCGATTCGGAATGTGACCTTCCTGACCACTGACGAGCATGCGGTTTTGATGAACCAGGTCTTTGTCGACCGGTTTGCCGATCCGCAGCCGATCGCCTACGAGGCGGTGACCGGCCCGATCGCGACCTTCACGTCGCAGCAGCAGATCGCCGCGTTTGGCCAGGCTCTGGGCGATCCAAACCTGGTGGCGAAGTTCCAGGCTGCCCTGAACCTGGTAGGCGAGGATTGCCGAAACCTCGACGTCGACTCCTACGCCGTTGTCACGGTTGATCCGGCGGCAGCAACGGCGACGATCACGATGAAAAATTCGGACGGCGCTATGGTGCACGACCAGCTGACGGCGTCCATCAGCTGCACCGCGACGATCGGACCGTGACGAAAGGCTGACCCCACATCTGACCGAGGCGGCTTCGGGTAGCCGGCGGGGGCGTGGGATCGTGATCGAGCTCGCGGCGCCTGGCTAGGAGGTCGCGCCAGTCCATGCCGGCGCATAGTTCGCGCGTACCCGGGCCCCGCGGTCACAGTGTGCCGCTTTTCCGTCGCTGTTGCTGACATAGACTTTGCGCCGATTCCGTGAGCTTCAATTAGGCCAGCTGCTTGCTGTCGGGCGAAAAGGCCGGGTCGCCGTCTCCACCGGACGTAAGGTCGTATCCGACGGTAATCCCGCTGGTCCTCACCTTGATCGCTCCGATGGGGGCCGCGCCCAAGCGAGGGATTGAACGGGAAAACCACGGGTCCGTTGGTTCCTGCCGGACCGCTGTGGATATGCGCGGCGATGACGGCGCCGGTCAGGTTGGCTACGGAGACGACGTAGCAGATCTCTCCCTGGCCGGGATTGACTGTGACCATGGCAGAGCCGCTTCCGTTACTCCCGCTGACCGATGGGGCGAGCGTCGCCGTGAGCGGAGCGCCGCCGTGGGCGGAGCCTGGTAGGCGTTCTGCCGACGCAGCAGCCGGGATCAGCAGGCCGGCGACTGCGAGTGCGGTTGCGGCGAGAAATCGCTTCATGATCATCCCTCCCGGATGTGACTCGAACCCATTCACCCTACTACGTGGACGCGATACACCAAGCTCCTAACTCGGCGTCGGCTTCTCCTGGACAGCGCCTGCCGGAGCCGCCGCCAGGGCTGCCGTTTCGTCCGCCTGGAAGATCCCGAAGACATTGCCCTCGGTGTCGCGGCAGTACGCGGTATAGCCCAGGCCTGGGATCGCGTTCTTTTCCGTCAGCACATTGCCGCCCGCCTCCGACACGGCCCGCGCACCGGCTTCCCAGCTGTCGACGCTGATGGTGTTGATAACGGCTTGCTTCGTGTCATGGCGGGGCATGATGGCACCATCGATCCCCGCCTGGTCCTTCGGGCCGGTGGTCGCCAGGATGTACTTGAAAGGGCCGCCCCAATCCTTCAACTCCCAGCCAAAGGCTTTGCGGTAGAACTCCGCTGCCCGATCCGGATCATCTGCGGTGATTTCGAAGTGCGACAGCCGTCCCATCAGGATCCTCCTCCCGTGTCGAAAATTAGGATTGGGTCAGAACTTGTAGATGTGCTGGCGGAACTCAAAGGCGTCGTCGGCGCTGGCGAAGGCCTCGATGTCGAGCTCCTTCACCGCGATGTAGGAGGTGGCCAGCCGCTCGCCCATGGCCTTGAGGAGCGTGTCGTCGCCTTTGAGGTTTCGGATCGCCTCCTTCAGGCTGGTCGGCAGGCGGTCGGCGCCGATTTCTTTCCGCTCGGCGTCGCTGAGTGTATGCGGATCGACCGTGACGGCCGGCGGCGGCTCGAGCTGGCGTTCGATGCCGTCGAGGCCGGCGGCGATGATGCCGCCCAACGCGATGTAGGGGTTCGCGCTCGAGTCGGACGACTTGAGCTCGAGATTGGTCGACTCGGCTTCGTGACCTTTTAGCGGCGACGCCACCCGCACGGCGCCCTCGCGGTTATCGGGTCCCCAGGCGCGGTAGGCCGAGGCCCACATCTGTGGCTGCAGCCGGCGATATGAGTTGACCGATGCACAGGTCAACGCGACCAGCGCCGGAAGGTGGTCCAGGATGCCGGCGATGAACGACCGCGCGAGCATCGAGAGGTTGAACTCTCCATCGGCCTCGTAGAAGCGGTTGACGGTGCGATCGCGGTTCCAAGCCGAGAAGTGCAGATGGCAACCGTTGCCCGCCTGATCGCCCCAGGGTTTGGGCGCGAATGAGGCGTAGAGGCCATGCTTGAGCGCCACGCCGCGCACGGTCTCCCGATAGAGGATGTGGTGGTCGGCGGCCTGCAGGGCGGGCGCGTGCCGGATGGAGAGTTCCTGTTGACCCCAGCCGAGCTCGGCGTAGTACTGCTCGACGGTCATGCCCTGCGATTCGAGCACCGCGACGACCTCGTCGATGACGGGCGCGGCAACGTTCATCCCGGTCGATGTGAAGCAGCCGCTTTCGTCGATGGGGGAGAACTGGTCGCCGTTCCTGGTTGCCAGCGACCATTCCGGCTCGAAGGCGGCGAGCAGGGCGAGGTCCCGCTCAGCCGCCCGCGCGATCATCCGTTTCAAGAAGGCGCGGCCGTCGGCGGCGTATGGTTTGCCGTCGAGCGTCTGCATGTCGACCAGCACGGTCCCGGTATGAGGTGCGTAGGGGGCGACGGTGAAGGTGGTCGGGTCGGGCACCAGCCGGATTTCGCCGACCGGGCCCATACCGTCGACGCTTGCCAGGTGGTCGAGCATCGTGAAGGCCTGCATCGCGACGGTGAGGCCGATACCGCTCTCGAGCCGGTCAATCAAGCCGGACATGCCCGAGCTCTTACCTCGGATGATGCCGTCGTTGTCGCAGTAAAGAAACCGCACCAGGCGGAGGCCCGCGGCCTCCGCCTGCGCGACGATCTCGCTGCGCCGGGCATCGAGATCGACGGTCGTCGTTCGATCAGTCAGGGTGGTCGGCATCGGTTGCTCGACTAGCTCGCGACGCTCGGCTCGATCCCCGCCTGCGCGCGACGAGCGGTGTTGAGGCCGAGCAGATAGACGATGACGGCGACGCCGAGCGAAGCGACCGCGACCCCGCCAACGATGAGAATCCAGGGGCCCTGGTCGATGATCTTTGGGTTCCACGAGCCGGCCAGCTGGTGGTTCGGGTCCAGAAGCCAGCCGCCGGTCAGGGTGACGAGCACGCCGACCGCGCTGGCGATGGCCCCCAGGATGGATGCCGCCCAGAAGACGCTAACGGGAACCAACTGCTCGCGCTTGAACTCTTCCCGATATTTGGACCGGATGATCAAGACATCGACGAACAGGAACACCATCGACAGGCACCAGATGACGGTCACAGCCGCCTGCAGGGCGATGTAGATGCCGGTCGACAGGTTCGCGTTGCTACCGAAGATGAAGAAGGCCAGGATGGTGATGGCGGTGGTGATCACCGCCTGGGTCAGGACCGCGATGTGCGGCACCTTGTTGCGGTTGACGCGGCCCATGATGGCCGGCAGCCGGCGGTCGAGACCGCTGACGAAGAGCAGCCGGGCAAACGAGTAGTTGTAGACCGTGGTGTTGAAGATGAAGAACGCGATCATGATCAGGGTCACGACCGCGGCGACCCCGGCGCCCAGCGATGTCTGGACCGCCTGCAGGATCGCGTAAGTGGAGTTGGCATCCTTCTGCGGGACCGTGACCATCGCGCCCCAGGTCAGGATCAAGTAGGCGGCCATGACCACGACCGACCCCCACACCAGGTAGGAGGTAATCGCCTTGCGGTTCTTGATCTCCACGCCCATGTTGAGCGGCACCTCGATGCCGAGCAGGGCCAGGATGACGAGGCCGTAGAAAGTGGCGTTCCCCGAGTTCAGGCCGAAGACGGCCTTTGTCGAGAGGTCGTTGGCGGCCGGGTGTCCCCCGAGCAGCCAGGCCAGGCCGGCCAGGCCGACCGTCAGGATGGCGGCGCCGTAGATGACGAAGACGCCGTTGACGAGATTCTGGGTAACCCGGAACCGCAGGATCGAGAGGGCCGACGAGAACCAGATGACCGCCAGGATGATCACGCCCTGCTGCCAGATGGAACCCAGCGGATTCTCGAGGTTGAATGGAGGCAGCGTCAGCAAGAACTGGAGCAATGTCACGACCAGGTCGGCGGTCGCCACCATGACGAGCGCCCCCGGCCACCAGGCGCAGAAGCCGGCGAAGAAGCCCCAGAACGCGCCCAGCGCCTTGTTGGTCCAGACGTAGATCGACCCCTCACCGGGGAACATCAGGCCGAGCTGGCCGGTGACGATGGCGCCGGGAATGAGAAAGGTGAGGAAGCCGAGGATCCAGTACACGAAGGCGGCGGCGCCGGCCTGCTGGACGACCGAGCCCTGGACGGCGAAGAGGACGATCGCCACGAAGATCGCGATCATGTCGAATCGACCGAGGACTTTGGGCAGGATGCCGGGCGCGATCCGCTCGGAGAGCAGCTCTCCCGGTCTGGCGGGCGCGCTGACCGTGGTCGTTGTAGTTGCCATAACCCCTCCTTAAGGGTTTCAGGATCGCCGGGCGGGGTCGCTGAAGCCGGTCGAGCACCACCTCCTGTCGCGTTTTGTGAGCACATTCGTATCGCGCCGGGCCGCGTCTGTCAAGGCCGGTTGACGTGCCAGGCCCCGGGCGCCTATGGTGAAGCCTCTTTTAGGAGGGTGGGAATGGGCGCAGCGCGCGCGGAGCGGCGCGGGGGATGGTGGGGAGTTGCCTTCGTGGTTACGCTGTTCGTGGCGGCAGCGATGGCCTCGCTCCCGACGTCGGCGAAGAGCGGCGCACAGATCAGCGCCTTCTATCGGGCGCACGCCACGGTGATCCTGGTTCAGCAGGTCCTGGGCGTGCTCACCCTCGTCTTCTTTCTCGCCTTCGCCCGAGCGCTGGGCGCCGGCCGGCGGCGCTGGCTACTGGTCGGCACCCTCCTGGTTGCGATTTCGCAACTCGCGACGACCATTCCGCCCCTCATCCTGGCGCTGACCAATCCCTCGCCTGATGCGGCCTTTGCGCTGACGGTCGTCGAAGACCTTGCCGATGCGGCCCTCTTCATGTCGATCGCCGTATTTTCGGTGGCCGCAACCATTGACCAGGTTGCGTGGGTCCAGCTATCCGGCCTGGTGGTTGCCGCGGTTTCAGTGATCCGGGCGGCCGCCAGCCCGTTCGGAATAACGTCCCTCGACGTTGTGGCGCCTCTCGCATTCCTGGCCCTGATCATGATGCTGAGTGTTCGGCTGCTGCTCGCAACCATGCCGCCCAGATCTACCGCAGCGGCGAACCCGTAGTTCCGATTTCGGTGCGCATGGACGACCATCCCGCTCGTCCGTTTTTCATCCGCAACCTTCGTGCCGGCGAGCTGCTCGAACGGTTCCTGGTATCGGCGGTGGCCGCGTTGCTGGGTGGAGGGCTGATGATCGCGGCCCTGCTGGTCTTGCTCGGGTACCTGGGCCAGCGCGTTCGACGCGCCGCCGCCGTGGTGGCGGGCGTTGGATTCGGGCTGTTCATCGACGAGTTAGGGAAATTCATCACCAGCGATAACGACTACTTCTTCCGCCCGACGATCGCGCTGATTTACGTGATTTTCGTTCTCCTGTTTCTCTGGTGGCGCTCGCTCGAGCGTCACCGTACGTGGTCCGAAGAGACCTACCTGGCGAATGCATTGATGCTGCTCCAGGACACCGCGCTGCATGACCTCGATCCGGCCGAGAAGTACCGGCTGTTGCAATGGCTCCGGGGCAGCGGCCGGCTCGGGACGAGCCTGCTGGGAGACGCGGCGCGGGCGGTTGCTCAGCGACCGCCCGATCTAGCTGACCTGGGTCCGATCGGGGTGCGACTGCGCTGGACTCGCAAACGGATCGACCGTGTGCTTCGCGCCCGCTGGACGGGGAGGGCGGCGATCGCCGTCCTGCTGCTGAGGTCGCTGGGCTCGGCGGTGGCGACCCTCGCGCTCGTCTTCGGACAGGGAACCCCTGAGCCCGGCGGAGCGGACGATCTGCCGCTGCTGCTCGCCGCGGTGGTATCGGGCGCCCTGACCCTCATCGGGCTGGTCTATCTGCTGCTGCGCTCGAGACTCCGCGCCCTGCGATGGTTCAAGCGATCGATCCTGGCGTCCATCTTCCTGACCGACCTGTTCACGTTCTATTACCAGCAGCTGGGCGCGGTGGCCGACCTCGCCGTTGACCTGGTCCTCCTGGCGATTTTCGAGGCCTTGATCGAGGTCGAACACCGGCGCAGCGCCCGTCCCGAGCCGGCGACGGCCAGCGTCAGCGAACCGGGCTAATCGAAGCCTGACGCAGCCACCGAACGAGTTCGCCAACGACTTCGTAGCGGCCGAAAGAGGGCATCAGGTAGACGCCCTGGACCAGGTCTTTGGTGTCCTGAAGCAGTTCGCGCGATTGAGACAGGCCTTCGGCGATGCCGTTCTCGCCGGCCCGCCGCATCCGCTCGCGAAGTTGTTGGGGGACGACGATGCCGGGAACCTCGTTGTGCATGAACTCGGCGTGTCTCGACGATTGCAGCGGCAAGACCCCAAGGAGAAACGGAATCGGCAGCGGGCCTGTCTTTAAGAAAAATCGCTCGAGGGTCTCCCGGTCATAGAGCGGCTGGGACATGGCCACGTGCGCGCCGGCTTCGATCTTCTGCCGGAAGCGATCGATCTCATGGTCGAGGTCGTCGGCCGAAGGGTTGACGGCGCAGGCGATGGTGAAGTTCGCCGGCTTGCCAATCGACGTGCCGAGCCAGTCATAGCCCTCGTTGAGGCGCTGGAGGATCTTGATCAGGCCGATCGAGTCGACGTCCCAGACGCCGGTTGCCGACGGGTAGTCGCCGATGCGTGGCGGATCGCCGGTGAGCGCGATGATGTTGCGAATGCCAAGCGCGTGGGCCCCGATCAGCTCGGCCTGCAGCGCCATCAGGTTCTTATCGCGTGAGGTGAAGTGGATCAGGGTGTCGATGCCGACCTGCTGCTGGATCATGAGCGCCAGTGAGAGAGCGCTCATGCGCACCCGAGCCATCGGGCTGTCACCGATGTTGATGGCGTCGGCGCCGGCATCTTTGACGAGCTCGGCGCCCGCGACGCACTTGGCGGGATTGAGGCCGCGCGGTGGGTCGATCTCGACGCTGACCACGAAGCTCTTGGCCACAAGGCGCTGCGCAAATGGCGTCGGGGGGAGTTGCTCCGCCGGGTTGAGGTCAATCGCGATCGCAGTCGAGGGCGTGGGCCGCTGGATGCGGGTGGCGGTCCCGGCCGGCTTCAGCGCGCCCCGCATGGCCGCGATGTGCGCCGGCGTGGTGCCGCAACAACCGCCGATGTAGGCAACCCCGAGGTCGGCGGCCTGGCGGGCGAAGGTCGCGAAGTATTCCGGTGTGGCGAAGTAGAAGAACCGACCCTCGACCCGCGCCGGCAGCCCGGCGTTGGGCTGGCCCGACAGAGGAAGGCGGGTTTGCTGGCGCATGGACTCCAGCACCTGGAGCGCGACCTGGGGTCCAACTCCGCAGTTGACGCCGATGACGTCGACGCCCGCCCGCTCGAGCGCCTGGACCACCTGGCTCGGTTCTTCCGCGCTCAGGGTAAGGCCGTCTTCCGCGAAGGTCATCTGAGCGACGATCGGGAGGTCGGCGGTCTGCTGCGCCGCGGCGACTGCGGCCAGGAGTTCGGGCAGGTTGGTGAAGGTCTCGAGCACGAGGAGGTCGGCGCCGCCTTCGAGGAGCGCGGCGATTTGTTCTGCGAAGGCCGCCGTTGCCTGGGCGATACCGATGCGGCCGATCGGCTCGAGTTGCTGACCGATCGGCCCGACCGATCCGGCAATGAAGACTTGCTCGCCCGAGATCTCGCGGGCTTCGCGAGCCAGCTTGACCGCCCGGAAATTGATGTCGCGGACGCGGCCTTCCAGGCCATGGCGGGCGAGCTTGATTCGGTTCGCGCCGAAGGTATTGGTCTCGATCAGCTCAGCGCCGGCGGAAATGTACGCGCGGTGGATTTCCTCGACGATTTTGGGCTCGGTGAGGTTGAGCTCGTCAAACGAGCGCTCGAAGCTGACGCCGCGCGCGTGAAGCTGGGTCCCCATGGCGCCGTCGCCCAGCAACGGCCCCCGGCGAAGCCGCTCGAGGAAGGGATTCGATCGTTTTTTGTCGGCTGCCATGGACCGCAATAGTAAGGTAGAGCGCCGAATTCAGGCGAAGCCGCCGCAAGAGGCGTCGCGGCGCGGGAGTTGCTCTTCTGCGGCATGCCTGACTCGACTTCGCCCGGATCGACCCAGCACGTGGTGGTTATGGGCGCCGGGCCCGCCGGCCTATCAGCCGCCTACGAGCTGACCCGGCACGGCACCCCCGTCACGGTGATCGAAAAGGACCCCCATACGGTGGGCGGGATTGCGCGCACGCTGGAGTTCATGGGCTGCCGGTTCGATGTCGGCCCCCACCGATTTTTTTCGAAGAGCGCGGAGATCGAGGCCCTGTGGACCGAGGTACTGGGCGACCAGATCCGGCCGGTATCACGGTTGACGCGGATCCTCTATCGCGGCAAGTTCTTCGATTACCCGATCCGAGCATCGAACGCCTTCTTAGGTTTGGGTCCCATTGAAACGGCTCGTTGTGTGGCCAGCTATGCGCAGGCCAGGTTGCGGCCGGTGGCCGAGCCGAAGTCGTTCGAGGACTGGGTGTCAAACCAATTCGGCCATCGCCTGTTCCAAATCTTCTTCAAGACCTATACCGAAAAGGTCTGGGGGATCTCGACCAGCGAGCTGTCCGCCGATTGGGCCGGGCAGCGGATCCGTGGCCTGAATCTGGTGGAAGTGATCCGGAATGCCCTCCTGCCGGCGTCGCTGCGCGGGGGAGCCGAGCGCGCGATCGTCAAGACGCTGGTTGACGCCTTCCGCTACCCGCGGCGCGGGGCCGGCCAGATGTGGGAGTCGGTGGCCGCCCGGCTGGCAAAGGTCGGACACCCGGTGCGCCTGGGAGAAGAGGTGGTCGCCGTGCGACACGCGGGCGGACGCGTGCTCTCGGTCGTCGTGCGCGATGGTCGGAGCGCGACTCTCGATGTTCTGGGGTCGGAGTTCATCAGCACGATGCCGATCCGTGAGCTGATCGCGAAGTTGCAGCCGGCGGCGCCCTCGATCGTGCGGACGGCCGCCGATGCTCTCGCGTATCGCGATTTCATTACCGTCAATCTGGTCCTGGATCGCGCCGACGTCTTCCCCGACCAGTGGATCTATGTCCACGATCCTGGCGTGAAGGTGGGTCGAATCGCGAACTTCAAGAATTTCAGCACCGCCATGGTGGCCGATGGTGGATTGACCGGGCTGGGGATGGAGTACTTCTGTTTCGAGACCGACGGCATGTGGGGCTGGCCTGACGCCCAGCTGCTCGATTTGGGCCGACGCGAGCTGGTCGCGCTGGGCATCTGCCGTGCGGACGAGGTCAAGGCGGGTATGGTCTACCGCCAGCCGAAGGCCTATCCGGTCTATGACGGCGAGTATCTCGGACACCTGGCGGTGGTCCGCGAATGGCTGAGGCGCGCCCTGCCGAACCTGTGGCTCGTGGGGCGGAATGGGATGCATCACTACAACAATCAGGACCATTCGATGATGACCGGGATTCTGGTTGCGCGGAATATCGCCGCCGGCGCCGACTTCGACCCGTGGCTTGTGAACACGGACGCGGAGTACCACGAAGAGGAGCGCTCGGAAGACGGCTCGCCAACGGCCGTTCGCGGGGGCCGGGACGTGCCGCAGCGGATCGCCAGCTGAAACCGATCGCGCGCTGGCGGCGTTAGGGAAGATTGGCGGCGGTCGGCGGATATACTGGATCGCGCCTGACGGTCCGGAGTAGCTCAACGGTAGAGCGGCGCGCTGTTAACGCGATGGTTCCCGGTTCGAATCCGGGCTCCGGAGCCAATCCTCCCGCCACTTCGTGATTAGACGGCTTCCTGCAGAGGTAGGCGCTGCGCGGACAGTAGATCGCGGGCCGGGACCAGGGCGGCCGTAAGACAGAGGACAAGCGGCAGCGGCGTGCCGAGGAGCAGCGCCCCACCAAGGCCGGCCGCCATCAGCGTGCGTTCCAGGGTGGAGGGCGCCGTGCGCATCCAAAGCCATGCGGCCGGGATGAGAATGGCCAGATCGTCGGGATGGTAGAAGGGCGTGATCAGGAGCGACCCGATGACTCCGAGGGCGATCGACCACGCGGGGCCGCGCGCGCGTCCCACGAAGGCCGCCAGCGCGATAACCATAACCACTACCGTCTGGGCCGTCAGGGCGGCCACACCGTGCCCAAGCAGTCCGGGCAGCGTCAGGCCGGCCGGAACTTGATAGGCGTCGAGGGCGCCGGTCGCATCCTGTAACCGGCTGGCATAGGCGGCGATTCCGCTGGTCCCCATGACGGCCAGGCTGACGAGCCCGAGCGCGGCTGAGGCGGAGGCCCAGCCGATAACCGCGCGAAATTGCAGTCCCGCCAGCAAACCCAACGGCACCAGGAACGCGAGTTGCGGCTTGACCACGATCAGGCTGAGGATGATGCCGCCGAGCACGGGGGAGCCGCGCCGCAGGTACCACCAGCCAAGTGCGAGGACGGCGCCGAGAAGCATCACCACCTGGCCAAGCAGCAGAGAGAAGGCGACCAATGGGATGGCCAGGGCGATCCCGAGCTGCATGCCCCGCTGCCAGCGCGAGCCGGGCGCGAGCAGTCGCCAGGTGAGCAGCACCGCGACGCCGAGCACCAGGTTCCAGATCGCGTAGGCAACGGGAAAGGGCAGGAGGGCGAACGGCAAGACCACAAAGGCGAGTGGCGGCGGATACACGGCCGGATACCACAGCAGCGGTCCCAGGGCCTGCCACTCCTGACGCTGAGCGGCCACATCGTATAGGTGGCCGAAGCCGGCATGCAGCGCGATCCGGGTGAAGGCGTAGTAGGCGGCGAAGTCACCCTCATATGCGCGGTGGATGGCAAACGTGATCCAGCCGGTCAGGTTGTGCAGGGCCACGAGGCCCACCCCGAGAAGCGCGACCAGCCTGGCAAGGCGATATCCGCGCTCGCCCTGCAGCCGATGCATGGGCGTACAACGGCCACCGTTACCTGTTCATGTCTTCCCGCCCGACCGGCCAGGCCGAAGCCGGAATGGTGCCGCGACTGGCGCCGCTCGCACTCCCGCGGTGGTTGCCGGTGGTCCTCGCGCTCGTGCTGTACCTCGGGCTCGCCTTCGCTCTTTTCAGCAGCGCCTGGCGGGATCCCCGCACGACCGCCATCGGCCTCGACACCGATCCAATCTTTTCAATCTGGTTTCTGCGCTGGGTCCCCTATGCCATCGGTCACGGTCTGAATCCGCTGCTGACCAACTACCTCGACTATCCAGCCGGAGCCAACCTGACCTGGAGCGGTCTCTTTCCACTGCCGGCGCTCATCCTCTCTCCGTTGACGCTCTGGCTCGGCCCGGTGGTCAGCTACAACCTGCTCGCCACCCTTGCCCTGGCGCTTTCCGCGTGGACGGGCTTCCTGGCCGTGCGTCGGTACGTCCCGTCCGCTGCCGCCGCCACCATCGGCGGCTTGCTCTACGGCTTTTCACCGGCGCTGGTGGCGCAGTCTCTCGGGCATCCCCAGATTGCGGTCGCGATCATCCCTCCGTTGATGCTGCTCGCCCTGGACGACATCCTCGTGCGCCAGCATCATTCGTTCCTTCGGAGCGGCGCCCTGCTCGGCGTGCTGGGTGCGGCGCAGCTGCTTGCCGGCGAGGAATTGCTCGCCGCGGAAGCGATCGTCGCCGCTGCTGGCGGTGTCCTGCTGATCGCCGCAAATCGCGAAGCCGTCGCCGCTCGCGCCGGCTACGTAATGCGAGCGACCGGCATGGCGGCCGCGGTCTTCATCATGCTCTCGGCGGGACCTCTCGCCGTTCAATTCCTCGGCCCACAGCGGGTGGTGGGCGGGTCGCTGCAGCCGGCCAACGTCTATGTCAGCGACCTCATCAACTTCATCGTTCCCACCAGCCTGCAGCAGTTCGCCCCGCGGCTGGCGGTTGTCATCAGCGACCAGTTCTCCGGCACGCTTTCGGAATGGAACGCCTACATGGGCCTTCCGCTGCTCGGGCTGCTCGTGCTGGCCGCGATGACCTGTCGACGCCTGCCCATCATGCGGCTCAGCGGACTCCTCACCGTGCTGTTTTCGCTGCTCTCATTGGGGGTCACGGTCCATATCGTCGGGCTGGTGACTCCAATTCCGGTCGGACTCCTCGGCATGACCTTCGGCGGCGTTCGCCGCTGGGTTCCGCTGCGGCCACTGCTCTACACTTTCGTCGGCATCTGGGTCGCCCTGGCGATTGTCCCCGTTGTCAACAATCTCCTACCGGGGCGGCTGATGCTGTTCGTCTTCCTGTTCGCCGGCATCCTCCTGGCCGGGCTGGTCGACGAGGCGAGCCGCTTGGCGGACAGACGACGCAAAGCGCTGACGCTGGCGGCGGTTGTCGTGGCCCTGGTGTTGCTCCTACCGCACTGGCCTTTCCCCGCCACACAACTCGCGACGCCCCCGTTTTTCAGCGCGCGAACGGACGCCGTCGTTCCGGTTGGTGCCGTGGTGCTGGTGGCGCCCTACAGCCGGGGTGGCAGCACCCAGGCGATGCTGTGGCAGGCCGAGTCCGGCATGGTTTTCAAGATGCCGGAGGGCTATGCCCTGATCCCGGGTCCGCGGGCAAGTCCACCGGCGACAGCGCTGGGCGCCGAGATGGCTGCGGTGGAAAAGGGTGCGCCTCCCGATCTCGCGGCTGACAGCCTGGAGCGGATGCGGCGAGATCTGAAGGACTGGCGGGTCCAGGCGGTGGCGGTCGGACCGATGGCGCACCGCGAGGAAATGGTTGCGCTGTTCACCAGCCTTTTGGGTCGGGGACCGCGAGCTCTCGGCGGCGTTCAATTCTGGCCTGACGTCGGCCTCCCGGCCCAGCAATAAACGGACGAGCGACAACGTCATCAGGTTGTGACCGTCGGCATCGGCCTGATTGGCTGCGGCCGCTGGGGCCTGAATTACCTGCGTGCCTTTTCGGAGATCGACGGCTGCCGAGTGGTGGCAGCCTGTGACCTGAGCCCGGATCGCCTTCACGAGGCAGAGCGACGAGCCACCGGCTTGCGAACCGGGACCGACGTTGATGAGTTACTCGCGGCCCGTGACGTCGATGCGGTCGTCGTGGCCACCGACGCCACCCGCCACTACGAGGTGGCCCGCGCCGCGCTCGCGGCCGGCAAGGACTGCCTGGTCGAGAAGCCGCTCACCACCGATGTCGCTCAGGCGCGCCAGCTGCGCGATCTCGCCGGGCAAAAGAGCCGCCTG
The DNA here is from genome assembly GCA_005881175.1 of Chloroflexota bacterium. Classification (GTDB taxonomy): domain Bacteria; phylum Chloroflexota; class Dormibacteria; order CF-121; family CF-121; genus CF-13. The sequence continues at coordinate 1,599 of VBEN01000094.1, read as the reverse complement.
CTCATGGTCGGACACGTCTTCCGATACAACCCTGGCATCAATCATCTGCAGAAGGTGATCGGGTCGGGCGCTCTCGGGCAGCTGGAGTATCTGACCTTCACGAGGACGAACCTTGGTCCCATCCGCTCCGACGTGAACGTGGTCTGGGATCTGATGACGCACGACGTGTCCATCCTGTTGCACTTTCTGAATCAGGCGCCGGCGTGGGTATCGGCCCAGGGCGCCTCGTTCCTCTCCTCGCGCTGCGAGGACGTCGCTTTCGCGACGCTCGGCTTCGAGGATGGCGTGGTTGCCAACATCCGCGCGAGCTGGCTCGATCCTCGAAAAGTGCGCGAGATCACGGTGGTGGGCAGCGGCAAGATGGCGTTTTTCAACGACCTCGAGTCCCAGGAACCGGTCCGCGTCTTCGACAAGGGGGCGATGCGGGAGCCGGCCTACGAGAGCTTTGGCGAGTTCAAGCTGGTGACCCGGACCGGTGATGTGGTCAGCCCGGCGATACCGGCCAGCGAACCCCTCAAGAACCAGTGTCAGCATTTTCTGCGGTCGGTGATGACCCGCCAGCCGGTGCTGAGCGATGGCAACGACGGGCTTCGAGTCGTCGAGGTCGTCGTCGCCATCAACCAATCGATTGCTCGGCGAGGCGTGCCGGTCATGCTGAAGTCTGCCCTTGCCGAGGCGGCATAGTCAAGCAGCGCGGCCCTGGCCGCTAGTCTGGACAGATACACAAGTTAGTGTAGAATAGCGCTGGTGTCCGGAGCCGACGAGCCCGGTCTGCTGGCCGCTCTGGTCGGGCAGCGGGGTGATCTTTCGGGGCTGCGAGCTCTGCTTGCCGAAGGCGGCATTGTGGAGCGACCGCCTGGGGACCTGAAACAGGCCGCCCGGCGCCACGGCTTTCGTCCGGCGCAGGTGCGGCGCCTGCTCGCGGTGCGCGAGCTTGCCCGGCGATGGCACGTGCCGGCCGACACCGCGGCTCCCGCCGTGACATCACCCCGTGAGGCCTTGCTGCAGCTGCAGGACCTGCGCACCAGCCCGAGGGAGTGCTTCGCCGTGCTCTATCTGAATACCCGCAACCAGCCGCTCGCCTGCGAGAAGGTGGCGGTGGGCGGCCTCAACGTGGCGGCCCTCCAGCCCCGCGAAGTCTTCGGTCCCGCGCTAACGCTCGGGGCGGCGGCGGTCATCCTGGCCCACAATCATCCGTCCGGTGATCCCACGCCCAGCCCCGAGGATCTCGCCGTGACCCGCCACCTCCAGGAGGCCGGCCGGTTACTCGGGGTGGAAGTGCTCGATCACCTGGTGGTGTGCCCGGAGCGCTTTCGGAGCCTTCGCGAGGCGGGGACCCTGTAAAGGGCCTGCTGCCGGAGAGAAACGACCCGGGCTCCGGCTAACTCGCGGATAACCATATAACGTGATAGCGAAACTGTCAAAACCCGAACGCGACCAGCAATCAGCCCGGCAAACATCGGCCGGCACGGGGACGCTGGCAGTGAGAGAATATGGAGGCTCGCCTGCCGGCGAGTGGCGGCCCAGACGGGGCAGGAAAACCGACCACTGAGCGATGGTCGGTTTTCCGTTTTCAGCGGCGAAAAGGGCTAGCTCGTC
>VBEN01000221.1 GCA_005881175.1 Chloroflexota bacterium | reverse complement strand
CGACTCCGGCGCGATGCTGATCGCCGACAGCTTCAACAATCGAATCCGCTGGTTAGGCCTGCCGCAGGCCGCGATTCAGCGCACCCAGATCAATTTCGATCCAACGAACCTGGCCGGCCAGAGCCCTCCGCAGAGTGTGACGGTGCTGAGTACCGGCAATGGGCTGCTGGTGATGGGCGCGGTCGACCTCGGAGCCGATCGCAACAACTTCTATCTGGACCCGGCGAAAAATTCCTGCGCGCGGGCCCGGCTCGAGCCAGGGATCAGCTGTTCGTTCGATGTCGCGTTCCAGCCGCGCGATCCGGGCGGCCACACCGGTACCGTGGTGATTCCAAACGACGCCGTTGGCGGGCCACAGCAGGTGACTCTCAAGGGTGAGGCCACCTCGGCCCTGGTCACGCTCAGCCCGCCGGGGGTCGTCATCACCCAACCGGCCAACGCCGCCTCGACACCGGCGGTCGTGACCCTGACGAACAACGGCGATGGTCCGCTGCACATCATCTCGATAGCACTGGACCAGACAACGAGTCCCGATTTCTCTCAAAGCAATAACTGCCCGAGTGTGATGCCAGCCCACAGCAGCTGCCAGATCACGATCACGCTCGGCCAGATCGGCCCGGATGACAAGAACGCCCGCACGGGCACGCTGACCGTGAAGGATGACGCGGCCGGTAATGTGAGCGGTGGAGGGACCTCACAATCGGTGCCGTTGACCGGAAGTCTGGCGCAGGCGGTAGCCAGCTTCAACCGGTCGGCGTTGACGTTTACCCAGAACCTGGGAACGACCAGCGGCGCACAAACCATCATGCTCCGCAACAACGGGCTGGCTCCCCTGCACCTGAGCGGCATCCATGATGACGGCGATTTCGCCCAGACCAACAACTGCCCTCCCGTGCTCGCTCCCGGCGCCAGCTGTGCCATCAGCGTGATTTTCGAGCCCACCAATCTCGGGGAGCGGGAGGGTTACATCGTCGTCGCCGACGACTCGGTCGATAGTCCTCAGCGGATCCCGGTTACGGGGATCGCCACCATGGCCCTCGTGCAACTGGCCCCGGGCCGGCTGAGTTTCAGCCAGAACGTCGGCGCGACTAGCGCAGCGCAAACCGCGACGCTGACCAACCGTGGGGACGGGCCCTTAACGATTGCCCGCATCGCCGCGACCGGCGATTTCAAAGCCATACCGCATTGTCCGTCGGTCCTGCTGCCCGGACTGTCGTGCTCGATTGGCGTGACCTTCACGCCGCAAGCGGCCGGCGCGCGTAACGGGAGCCTCGTGGTGACGAATGACGCGAATGCCCTTCCTGGGTCACAGGAGACGATGCGGCTCACCGGAACCGGCTATCGGCCGGTGGCCAGCTTGAGCGCCACCGTCCTCACACCGGGTGCCAACCTTGGTGGCTCGTCCGCCCCGCAGCGGGTGACCGTGACCAACACCGGCGACACTGCTCTCACCATCCGGGCCATCGCGATCGGCGGGGCGGCCGCCGGCGACTACAGCCAGACGAACACTTGCGTGCGCACGATCCAGCCCGGCGCTTCCTGCGCGATCACGGTGAGCTTCACTCCCCATGGCTATGGATTGCGGAGTGCCACCCTCACGGTGTACGACGACGGCCTCGGTGGGAGCCAATCGGTCGCGCTTCGCGGCACCGGGACAGCGGCCCGTGCCTTGCTCAGCAGCGGGTTCCTGACGTTTGGCGGCAGCCGGGTTGGCTTTCCGAGCGCGCCGCAAAGCGCGGTCCTCTTCAATGGTGGCAACGGACCGCTCTCGATCACCAGTATCAGCCTGACGGGCGGTGATTTCGTGACGGTGACCAACTGCGGGCGCACCCTGGCGGCGGGCGCGAGCTGCACCATCACGGTGAGGTTCATGCCCCAGGCGATCGGCGCCCGATCCGGTGTGGTGACGATCACCGACAACGTCGGCACCCAGCGGATCACGCTAAGCGGCGTCGGCACCTAGGCTTCCGCGCCACAGGAGCGGCGCCGGGTGTGAGAGTCTAGTATTCGGCGCGCGTTGTCTTGTGCCACAGGAGGAGCGATGGCAAAAAACCCACTCTTTGAACTCTCCGAGGCGGGCGCCAGTGTCTGGCTCGATTACAGCCGGCGCAGCCTGATCACGTCCGGAGAACTGCAGCGAATGATCGAGGACGACGCCGTCGTGGGGATGACGTCCAACCCGACGATCTTCGAAAAGGCGATAGGGGGAAGCAGCGACTACGACCAGGCGCTACGCGACCTGATCGATGGCGACAACAAGTCCGACGAAGAGATCATGTTGGGCCTGATCATCGAGGACATCCAGATGGCGGCCGACGTGCTCAAGCCGGTCTACGACCGGACGAAACACAAGGACGGTTACGTCA
>VBEN01000093.1 GCA_005881175.1 Chloroflexota bacterium | reverse complement strand
ATCAACACGGTGCAGAAATTGCCCGGCACCGAGCACGTGCTCCCCTGCCGGTATGCCATCTTCGCCTCCGGTCAGATCATGGACTTTCCGCAGGACCAGGGCGTGCCGCTGACGCCGCGCAAGCTGATGGAGGCCGATACCGGCGCGCACACCAAAACGGCGAAGCTGTTCGCCGGCGGTGACTGCGTCCAGGGGCCGTCGTTCATCGTCGACGCCGTCGCCTGGGGCCATCGGGCGGCCCGCTCGATCAACGAGTTCCTGGGTGCGTCGGTACCGCGCGACGCGAAGCCCTTAACGGTGATCGAATCGACCGACGACCACCGCGAGGCGGACTATTACCTGCGCGAGGAGCCCCCCATCCTTCCGGCCGAGAAGAGGATGGACATGACGCCGGTGGAACTGCCGTGGAACGACGAGCAGGCGATCACCGCGGCGCTGCGCTGCTTCCAGTGCGACACGGTTCACCACGTGGATGAGTCGACCTGCATCCTTTGTGGCGCCTGCGATGACGTCTGTCCGGAGAAGGCGCTGGACGTCGTCGTCGCCGGCGAAAACCGCGATACCTCGAGTGGCGGCTTCGTCGAGATCTGCAACACCGTGCTCGGTGAGGAGTTCGGCGGCAAGTCCGGCAAGATCCTCGTCAACTACGACCGTTGCACGAACTGCCGGATCTGCGAAGACCATTGTCCGGTCAACTGCATCACCTTCCAGCGGGTTCGCTTCCGCGACGACGCGATGCAAATGATCCCGCTGACCCCGGTCGCGTCCGGCGGGAAAGCCACGGCCAAGGCCGGACTCTGAGATGGCACGGGTAACCGTCACGGAACCGGTGAGTACATCGGCGGTAACCGGTCGGCGCGGACCGGCGCGGTGGCAACTTATCCCCCTGGCGTTCTATCTACTCGCGTTCGCCCTAGTTCGCGCCGACCTCGTCGGCGGTAGCGCAGCGGATCTCTCCCTGCAGTTGTACTTCTCGGCGATGGTCATGTACGTCGGTGGCATGTTCTTCTATTTCGCCTTCTTCGCCTACCGCCAGGAGGCCTTGCGCTGGCTGGGTGTGGCGCTGGTCGCCCCCGGCGCGCTGATTCATCTCGGTGCCATCGTCGCTCGAGGGTTCGCCGATTCTCATTACCCGCTCGCCAACATGTATGAGTACAGCTCGATGCTCGCGCTGGTAGCCGTCACGGTCTTCTTGCTGATGACAGTCCGCTGGCCGGTAGCGTCGCTGGGCGGCGGGGTGGCGCTCTTCGTGGTGGTGGCGTTGATGGGGATCGGCTACGGCCTGTATCAATCGCCCGAGCCGCTCGTACCCGCTCTTCAGAGCTACTGGTTGAAAATCCATGTGACGAGCATGATGGCCTCGTCCGGGATTCTCGTATCGAGCTTCGTCTTCGCCGGGCTGTATCTGCTAAAGGACCGAAGCACGAATATCAAGTCATGGTTGCATGGCTCAGCGATCGCCGCGCGGCTCCCCTCGCTCGAGACGCTGGATCGCCTGACCTTCCGGGCCATCCTGCTCGGCTTTCCCATCTGGACCTTCGGCACGATGGCGGGGGCCATCTGGGGCGAGCATGCCTGGGGCCGGTGGTGGGGATGGGACCCGAAGGAGACATGGGCCGCGATCACCTGGATCGTCTACGCCATCTATCTACATGCCCACACCCTTCGGCTCTGGCGCGGCCGGCGCACGGCGCTGATCGCGACTGCGGGATTCGTCTCCATCATGATCACGCTCTATGCCGTCAATCTCTGGATCGTCGGCCTGCACTCCTACGCACGCGGCGCTGGTTAGCGCCCACAGTTACACGGGAACTTAACCGGGCCGCGAAGACCGTCTCACTGACGTGAGGTTCAGGCCGCGACCTGCCCCGCCGAGTCATGTCTCGGCTGCCGTAAGTCCCAGCTGGAGGACGAGTCTCTACGTCACCTGCTTCGCGCAGGGGACGGCCATGCTCGCCTTCGGCTTCGTGCTTCCTTTCCTTCCGCTCTACCTCAAAGAGATCGGAGTCACCCCCGAGAGCGCGGTGGTCTTTTGGTCGGGCGCGCTGGTGACGAGCACCGGCGTATCGCTGGCCATCTTCAGCCCCATTTGGGGTGCCCTCGCCGACCGACACGGCCGGAAAGTCATGGTTCTACGGGCGATGCTAGTGGGCGGGCTGATCATCGCCCTGATGGGGCTGGTACAAAACGTCGGTCAGTTCCTGATTCTGCGCATTCTGCAGGGCATGTTCACGGGAACGATCGCGGCCGCCACCGCGTTGGTGGCCAGTATCGTCCCGCGCGAGCGACTCGCGGCCAGCATGGGCCAGCTGCAAACCAGCGTCTACGTTGGCATCGCGGTGGGTCCCGTCATGGGAGGCGTGATCGCCCAGGCCGTCGGTATCCGTGGGACTTTCTTCGTCGCCGGCGGGATGCTCGCCGTTGGTGGCATCTTCGTCTGGCAATTCGTTCACGAGCACTTCACCCCGCCCTCGAGCATGAGACAGCTGGGTTTTTTCGAATCGCTACGGCTGGGCGTGCGCTCGCGAACCCTGATGCCGCTCATGGTGACCTTGCTGCTGGTCCAGCTCAGCAGCGCGATTGTCTTTCCGATCCTACCGCTCTTCATCGAGCGCATCGCTGGCCCCGGCGATCCCGTCAAACTCTATGCGGGTTTGGCGTTCGGCGCGACGGCCGTGTTTAGTGCGTTGGCCGCCTTGGCTTACACACGGCTGGTGGACCGCAGTGGTTACCGGCGAATCTTGATCATCGCGTGCTTCGGCGCAGCCCTGTTGTTCCTGCCGCAGGCATTCGTGCAGAACGCTGCTCAATTCCTGTTGCTCCGAGCCGGACTCGGCATCTTCTTCGGCGTCCTGATCCCGGCGACCAACGCCATCGTAGGGCTGTCGACGCCGCCCGAGCTGCGCGGCTCCGCGTACGGGCTGACCAGCGGCGCGACCGCCGTCGGCAACGCGGTGGGTCCACTACTCGGATCGACCCTCGCCGCCATATTTGGATTTCCATTCGTATTCATCGCCACATCGGCGGTGCTGGCGCTACTCGGGGTCTGGGTGATCGGGATGGTCCGGGAACCCCTGAACCCAGCACTGTGATCCTCCCCCCGGGGTGGAGGGAAAAAGGTCGCTACACTCGTGGGATGCCCCTCCTGGAACCGTCGCTCGTAGACGGTGTAATCAAGCGCGCATTGCGATCCGGCGCCGATTTCGTTGAGCTCTTCGTGGAGCGGAAGCGCAACCAGTCGATCAGCGTGGAAGAAAGCAAAGTTCAGCGCGTCAGCTCCGGCACCGATCTGGGGGCCGGGCTTCGCATCATCCACCAGGGGACTGTCAGCTACGTGTACACGGAGGATCTTTCCGAGGGCGGCCTGCTGAAGACGGCCGACCTGGCGGCGCAGGTGGGGCGGCATGGCGGCGGACGCTTTGCGTTCGGCGAGCTCACCGGCGCGCCGCGGCCACCGCAGCCCATCGAGGTGCCGCCGCACACGGTCGGGCCGGAGGCGAAGATCGAGCTGTTGCTGGAAGCGGACCAGGCCGCACGCGACGTGAGCGGAGCCATCAAGCAGGTTGCGGTCGGCTACGGCCACAGCGCACAAGAGGTTCTGGTTGCGACATCCGAGGGCATTCATCATTCGGATTCCCGTACCCGGGTGCGCCTGATGATTCACGCGGTTGCCGAGCGCAACGGCGAGATCCAGACCGCCATGGAGGCGCCCGGCATGCAGCGCGGCTTCGAGTTCTTCGATGACACGTCAGCGGCGGAGTACGCCCGCACCGCGGCTGAGCGAGCGGTCAGCTTGCTCGACGCGGCGCCCTCCCCGGCGGGTCCGATGGCAGTGATCGTCGGCAATGAGTTTGCCATCGACGACGGCACCTTGCCCAGCCGTTGGGGAACGCTGGCGGTGGACGATGAGGGCGTGCCAACCCGCCGCAATGTGCTGATCCAGGACGGCGTGCTCCTCAGCTACATGTACGACCGGCTGCGCGCCGGGCAACAGAACCACGCAGTCACGGGAAATGGTCGCCGCCAGTCGTATCAACACCTGCCCATCCCGCGGATGACGAACACCTTCATCGCGGCCGGGGCGCACTCGGTCGAGGACATCATCGCCGCAACGCCCCGCGGCCTGTACGCCAAAAAGCTCGGCGCCGGACAGGTCGATGTCACGACCGGCGACTTTGTATTTGCGGTCACGGAGGGCTATCTTGTCGAGGGTGGAAAAATTGGCCGTCCCGTGCGGGGGGCAACCATCGTGGGCAATGGCCCGCGAGCCCTGCACAAGATCGACATGATCGCCAACGACTTGAAGCTCGCCCCGGGGACCTGCGGCAAGGAAGGCCAGGGGGTTCCCGTGTCCGTCGGTCAGCCGACGATTCGCATCAGCGAACTCACGGTGGGCGGCACCGGGGTGGCCACGGCGGGCACGATGCGGCCGTGAATCCACTAGCCGAACGCGTCCTCGAACGCTGTCAACGGCTCGGTTCGGAGGACGCCGAAGTCTACCTCTCGCGCGGAACGGAATTTACGGTTCGCGTTTACAAGGGCGCGATCGAGTCCCTGGTCTCAGCCGAAAGCCGCGGCATCGGTCTTCGGACCTTTCGCGAACATCGTGTCGGGTTTTCCTACACCTCGGAGACGGACTCCGACGCGCTCGACGGCCTGGTCGATGATGCCCTCCTCAACGGACGCTACAACCATGCCGATGAGGCGAACGTGCTGCCCGTGACCCAATCGGCGGATCCATTGGCGGGACTGGCATCGCCGGCGCTGAGCCGGGTCGAACCGCAGCGGAAGATCGATTTTGCGCTGGAGATGGAGCGACGGGCGACGTCGCTCGACCCTCGGGTTCGGCGGGTCAGCGACGCCGTGTATAGCGACGGCACCGGAGAGGTCGAGATCGTGAACAGCCGTGGCCTGCAGGCATCGTTCGCGCGGACCGTCGCGTACGGCGTCCTGGAGACGATCGCAGAGCAGGACTCCGAGATGCAGTCCGGGTTTGCGTTCACGCATGGACGCGATATGGAAGAGCTCGACCTGGCCGGGGTGGTGCAGGAGGCGGTGGCGAATGCGGCCGGACTGCTGGGGGCGCGCCCGGTGGAGACGGCGACCGTGCCGGTGGTGCTTCATCCGCACGCCGCGGCGATGATCCTCGGCGTGCTCGCCAACTCCTTCAGCGCGGACGCCGTCATCAAGCGGCGCTCGCTGCTGGCCGGAAAACTCAGCGAGCAGGTAGCGGCCGGGATCGTCACCATCACCGATGACGCGCGGCTGCCGGAAGGTCTGGCCAGCCGGCCGTTCGATGGCGAGGGTGTGCCCTCACGAAGCAATGGTGCGATCGTACAAGAGCGTGCCCGAGGTGGGGGTATCAAATCTCGTACTCAAACCGGGTGAGCTCACCCGCGAAGCGCTCCTGGCGCGCGTCGACAATGGCCTCCATGTCTCGCAGCTGACTGGATTGAACACCGTCAACCCGGTATCCGGCGAGTTTTCGCTGGGGTTGACCGGACACTGGATCGAGCACGGCCAGCTCACCACCCCGGTCAAGGAGCTGACCGTCGCCGGCAACGTCATCGCGCTGCTGAAGAAAGTGGTAGCGGTTGCGAGTGACCTGCGCTTTATGTTTGCGGGCGGCTTCTGCGGAAGCCCGACGGTTCTGATCGAGGAGCTGCCCGTCGGCGGTCTCTAATTCCCGTCCGGCGAGGCCGGCTCGACGGCTGGCACTCACACTGGTGCTGCTATGGCTCGTCGGCGTGAACTTACGGACCGTCATCCTCGGCGTTCCGCCGACGCTGCCGGCTTTACACCAGGCGCTCAGGCTGTCCTACAGCGTGGCGGGCCTGCTGACCTCGCTGCCGGTGTTCCTGATGGCAGCGGGCGCGATCCCAGGTGCCTATCTGGTCAGTCGTGTCGGTGCACGGCGAGCGGTGGCCGTGGGTCTCATCCTGGTCGCGGTCGGTGCTGGGCTGCGAGGCGCGTTCCCGAGCACGTTGATGCTCTTCGCATGGACCGTCGTGCTCGCCCTCGGGATCGCGGTAGCCCAGCCGGCCATGCCGAGCCTGGCGCAGGCCTGGTTTCCCACCCGCATCGGACGCGCGATCGCGATCTACTCCAATGGGCTGCTGGTGGGCGAGGTGATTGCGGCCAGCATCACGCTGCCGCTCCTGCTGGCGCCCTTCGGCTGGCAGGTCGCGCTGGCGGCCTGGGCGGCACCGGCCGCGATCGTGCTCGCCTTCTGGCTGATCGTCACGCCCGCATCCGAGGGCGCTGGCGCCACGGCCGGCGCCTGGCTACCTGACTGGCGAAGTGGACGGATGCTCCGCGTCGGCTTGTTGATGGGCGGAGCGAGCCTGGTCTATTTCGGCATGAACAGCTGGATCCCCGACACGCTCGATGCTCGCCACGCCCATGCCTTGATTCCGCTCACCCTCGGTGCCCTCAACGCGATGCAGCTTCCGGTCAGCTTCTGGCTGACGTGGCGTGGGGACCGGATGCTGGGACGCCGCTGGCCATACGTCGTCGCCGGGACTGGATCGGTCCTGGCGGTGGCCGGCTACACCCTGGCGCCCGCCTCGACCGCTCCCTTGTGGGCGGGGATGGCCGGGGCCACGAGCAGTCTCGCCTTCATCCTTAACCTCGGACTACCCGCCCTGTTCTCACCGTCGGAAGTGGCACGAACCAGCGGTTTCATGTTCACGGTCGGCTATGGAGCGGCATTCTTCGGCCCGGCGCTCGGAGGCTTCGCCTGGGATTGGAGCGGCCAATTTCGGTTGGCCCTGCTTCCCATGCTGGCCGGCGCCCTCGCGATGCTCGTATTCGGGGCGAGCTTGCCTGGAATCGGCGTCAGGCCGCAAGCACGGCCGGCGCAGTCCGCAGCAGAGTCGTGATGCCATCGAGCGCTTTCACGACGTCGGTGCGATCAATCGCGTCGCGGTCCGCTCGAAGGGCGCGCGCCATCGCCATCACCTGGGCGCTGAACGTCACGTAACTCGTCAGGATGCTGCCTCGGACCGGGTGCAGCTTTTCCCGGGTCAGTTCCGCCTCGACGGTGCCGAGCAGCCGGCCGGCGCGGCGGAGCATCGGATAGGCATTGTCCCGGGTTAGCCGGATGCGGCGCAGCCGGTGGAAATACGGGATATCGGGCTCCGCCGGTGGCCGGATCTCCATGAAATGCTCGGCCCCTGCGAGCAGCCGGCGCATCGCGTCGTAGGCGGCGTCCAGCCGCGCCGAACCGGTTCGCGTCTGCGTATGACCGTAATGCCAAAGGATGACCGCATCGGCAAAAGAGAAGAAGACGTTACGGTAGAGCGTGTCGCCGGTCAAGGTCGACATCAGGGCGTTGCGCAGGCCGGCTTTCGCGTTCTTCAGGAGTGGACGCTCGAAGAGATCGTCGACCAGCCCGGCCCACTGCGGGCGCGCCGCCTGCGACGCGCTGACCATCACCTGGAAGGGCGGATAAGACGGCAACGCCTCGATCGCGGCGGCGATCACGGTGGCCTCGCGGCCGCCCACCTCGAGGAGGGCGGCCCGGGCATCGGCGACCAGCGGGTTGACCAGGGTCGGGGTCAGCCGGCTTTCTCCACCGCGGGCCACTCGACCCGCGATCCGAGCTTTTCCAGGTAACGGATGTCGATCATCTTTCGGGGCGGCTCATAGTCAGCGCCGTTGAATCCGTGGTAATCGGTGCCCACCGTCATCAGCAAGCCGTGCCGGCTGGCCAGTTCCTCATAGACGGGAATCTGTTCGGGCTGGTGGCGGCGCGTGTAGACCTCGAGGCCATCCACCAGGGGCAGGACCTCCTTCATCAGGTCCTGGTCCGGAACGGACCCCGGATGCGCGTGCACCGCCAGTCCGCCCGCCGCGTGGATGGCCTCGACCGCCTCCGTTGGAGTCGGGATCGGGGAATAGAAATCCGGGGGCATGAAATCGACCGCCTTGCGCACGCTGTCCCAGGCGTCCTTTTCGGTCATCAGGCCATGCTGCAGGATGAGCTTGAGGACGGCGCCCGGCATCACTGTCGGCTTGTAGGCAAAGGCGCCCAGGTCCAGGTCGTCGCCGATGCCCTGCTCGTGCAGGGCCTTGATCCACGCCTCCGTCTGGCGGCGGAACACCGCCTGGGTCCGGTCGAGCAGGGCAAGGAGGTGGGGATGGTTGACGTCGACCCCATGGCCCAGGATATGGCGCATCTGATTGGGCGGATAGGTGGTGACCTCGAGGGCCCGCACGTAACCAAGACCCCGTCGGTGGGCGACGGCGCGGGCGCGGCTGACCCCGTGGAAGGTGTCGTGATCGGTCAGCGCCATGACCCGCACCCCACGGTCGGCGGCCAGCTGGGCCACTTCGTCCGGATCGCGCCAGCCGTCGCTGACGGTTGAATGCATGTGGAGGTCGGCCAGCACGGCCCTAAGTCTACCGGCCAGCTTCGGAGTTCACGGTCGACCTGGCGTTTGAAAGTGACGGATTTTTTCAGATTCGCCGTTGGGGATGAATAAGAGCAGTCGATAATCGGTTTCGCCAGGAGTGGTAGCAGTGCTCGGAGAACTTGAACTGATTCGATTGATCGAAGACAACGACTACCCGGCGCGCTTGATCGAGGCCGGGGTGGTCTGGGTCGAGCTCGAGATCACCGATACGAAAACCAACGCGGTTCGCCGCGAGCGGCTATCCAAGTCGGCCTTCGCCGACCTCATCCTGGATTGGCGCGAGCGCCACAAGCGCAACCTGCGCGAGCTCGGCCCCGCCCTTCGAAAGATCGGCATCGCAGCCTAACCGCCAGATCGGGTTGGCCCATGACGCTATCGCTTTTCCTTATACTGAGCGACGCATGTTGACGGCCGTGAGGCGCGAGCTGGCGGGGCTCGCCACGAGCGTCGCGCTGGTTGCTCTCGCGGGATGTGGCACCACCGGCCTGCCGGCAACCCCAACCCCGACCCCGGGCCGGCCCGGCCCCGCGATGGTGCAGATTGAAAATTCGATCCTGGCCCGGCCGCACGCGGGTCTGCAGCAGGCCGATCTTGTGTATGAATACCTGGCCGAAGGCGGCATCACCCGGATGACCGTGATCTACTTCAAGCCCTCGGGCAACCAGCGGATCGAGCCAGTTCGGAGCGCCCGTCCGGTGACCATCCGGCTCTGGCACGCCTACAAAGGCGTGATCTTCTTCTCCGGAGCCAATACGAAGGTGCTGCAAATGATCCAGCAGCAGCAGATTCCGGCTCTGACCGAGAGCAGCGATGGTGGCGCGTATTTCGCCCGGGACGCGAGCCGGCGGGCGCCGCACAACCTGTACACCGACGGCGACCGGCTCGCGCAGGGCCTGAACAAATATGCACCGCGCGTCACTTACCAGCTGCCATCGCCCGGGACCCCTGGCGCCAGTCCGGCACCGGCCGTGGCGAATCGCATCGTGTTCAATCAGACAAACGTCCATCGGGTCACGTATACGTACTCGGCGGCCGACGGCGCCTATGCCTATGGCACCGAAACCGGGCCGCTGATCGACAAGAACACCGGCCAGCCCATCAAGCCGGTCAACGTCATCCTGATCCAGGTCGCGCACCACGACGCGGGCTTCACCGACGTGCTCGGAGCGCCAGCTGTGGATTTCGATTTGCAGGGGACCGGACCGGCGGATGTCTTCAGCAAGGGTCATCGCTACACGGCCACCTGGGACCTGACCAACGCAGAGCTACCGCTGAAGATCGTGGGCGCCGACGGCAAGCCGATGCACCTGCCGAGTGGACTCACCTGGATCCACCTGGTCGACCCAGGAACCCCGATCACCGCCTCCTGACGTAGACTCGTCCCAACAGGCGCTCGAGGCCGGCTACCGTGAGGTGCCGGCCATTTTTTTCGGCTAATGTAAGTGGGTGGTCATCACGACGCGCTTCGAGCTGGGCGCGCCCGTTGATGCAGCCTGGGCGTATTTGCTCGATGTCCAGAAGATCGCGCACTGCGTCCCGGGTGCGTCCCTCACCGAGGTGGTCGATGACAAGACCTACGTCGGGAAGGTAGAGGTCAAGCTGGGTCCGATCGCGGTCTCGTATAAGGGACGGATCGTCATCGAGAGCATCGATCCGGCCGGGCACACCGTCCGGATCAAAGCCGAAGGGGCGGAGACGCGCGGGCGCGGGGGTGCCTCGGCCATGGTGACCGCGCAGCTCGCCGCCAGCGAGAAAGGGACCAGCGTCGTGATGGACACCGACCTGGCGGTCAGCGGAGTGGTTGCCCAGTTCGGACGCAGTGGCATCATGCAAGAGGTGGCCCAGCGGATGGCCCAACGGTTTGCCAGTTGCGTCGACCAGGAGCTGAAGGCCGCGACCGCCGCCGGCTGATTGCCGGAATCCTGCTCGCCGCCGGCCTTTCCAGCCGGTTTGGCCGTCAGAAGCTGCTCGAGCCATGGGGTGACGAGCCGCTGCTAACGCGGGCCGCCCGCCGCTTCATCGACGCCGGGCTGATGCCGGTGATCGCCGTGGTTTCCGGTGATCCGCGCCTCGCGCAGGCCCTTGCCGGGCTACCGCTATCCGTTGAGACGAATCCGCAGCCGCAGCGTGGTATCAACAGCTCGATCGGGATCGGCGTTGGGGCGCTGCCCCGGGCAACTCCGGCGGCCTTGATCGGCGTCGCCGACCAGCCCTATCTGACCGCCGGCGCGATCGGGCAGCTCATCACGGCGTTTGTGCCCGGAAAGATCGTCGTGCCACGATATGGCGACCATCGCGGCAATCCCGTGATCTTCGATCGACGATTCTTTTCGGAATTAATGCGGCTGATCGAGGCCGACCGCGGCGGCCAGGTCGTTGTGACCGCACATCCTGAAGCGGTCATCGACGTGGAGCTGCCGGCGTCGATGGGGAAGGATATCGATCGGCCCGACGACTGGCCCCAGGTCTAGCCGGCGGTTCGAGCCTCCCTGGCGGTTTCGACGTCCCGCTTCTCAACGAGCTTGAGGAATCGCTCGACCAAGCCGGCATCCCATTGCTTTCCCGCGCCCTGCCGCAGGATGCCGACCGCCTCCTTCCGCGAGAGCCGGCCGCGATACGGCCGATCGCTGGTCATCGCAACAAAAGCATCAGCGATGGCGATGACCCGGGCAAACAATGGAATGTCATTGCCACCCAGGCCGTCGGGGTACCCCGCGCCGTCTACCCGCTCGTGATGGTGACGGACGGCCGGGAGCAGCTGATCGGAGCGCGGCAGCGCCCCAAGGATCTGCTCGCCCACCACCGGGTGTCGCTTGACCTGACTGAACTCGCCGGGATCCAGGCGACCTCCCTTTGAGAGCACGTCGACGGGGACGCTCAGCGTCCCGACGTCATGCAGTAACGCGGCTTTGTAGAGCAGCGTCAGCTGGTCGTCCGGCAGTTCAATGGCGCTGCCAAGCTGGGTTGCCCAGTGGGCGACTTTTTCGGCAAGACCCGCACTACTCTGCTCGCGGTCCTCGACCGCGCGGGCCAGCGTCATGACCAGACCCTCGAGGTCATGGACCTGATCATCCAATCGGGCGAGCCGCAGCTGGGCGCGCACCAGCGTCAACAGCAGGGCGCGTTCCACCGGTTTGGTCACAACGTCGTCGGCACCCGCCTGGAGGGCCCGCTCCCGCTGGATGTCATCGTCGCCGGCCAGCAATAACAGCACGGCGATGTGCCGAGTTGCCGGCGCCTGCTTGATCGCCCGACAAACTTCGAAGCCATCCATGTCGGGGAGGAGCGCGTCGCAGAGCACCAGGTCGCAGGGATGTGCCGACAAGATGCGCAAGGCGGCCGCGCCGTCAGCGGCGGTGAGCACGCGGTGGCCGGCGCTCTCGAGCATGGCGCGCAGCTGCCCTTCGCCGGGCTCATCCTCGACGGCGATGAGCACCGCAGCGGCTGAGTCGTCAACCTTTCTGACGGAAGCGATGATTACCTCCCGATTTTGAGAAGTGAGGCGAGCCTGCTGAAGTCGCGCTCGGCCGCCATTCGCATGAAGGCGAACGCGCGGTCGTCCTGGCCGCGCTGGCGAAGAATATCGGCGTACATCGTGCAAACCTCAGCCAGCTCGCCGGCGGCGCTGCGCTCGAAAAGGATCTGCAGGGCTTGCCTGAACCGTTGGTTCGCTTCTCGCCGCCGGCCCAACCTATCCGCGGCCGCTCCCTCCACGGCCGCGGCGACGGCCTGATGCAGGTGGTCGCCCGATCGACCGGCCGCCTGCTGACTTTCGCGGGCCAGAACGATGGCGTCCTCGCTGTTCCCGTCCTCGAGGGCATAGCGACCGAGCGCCCCAGCGGCCACTCCGATCTCGAAGTCATCCTTGAGTTCCCGCGCTCGTTCGAGGCAGCGTCGCTGAAGCTCGGCGGCTTCGCCCTTGCGTCCAGCCGCGTAATGGACGTCTCCCAGGTTGTTGAGGATCCGGTTGGCGGTCCGGTCGTGATGGATCCGAGAGTGGAGTTCGAGGGCGCGATTGCAATGTTCGAGGGCGCGGTCGAGCTCTCCCATCGCCCGTGCCGCAACCCCCAGCGCCATATGGGCGTTGGCGATCCGCAGCAAACTCTCGGCGTCCGTTGCTGCGTCGAGGGCGCGAACGAAGTACGCCATTGCTTCTGCGTGTTGCCCCAGCCTGAAGCTGCTACTTCCAAGGTTGGTCAGCACCCGGGCACGGAGGGCCGAATCGGCGTGACGGCACTGATCGAGCCAATCGAGCGCCCGTCGGTCTGCTTCGATGGCCGCGTTGAATCGCTCCTCGATCTGCAGCACGGTGCCGATTTCGGTATAGATCGCGGCGTTCAGCTCCGCATCGTCGACCGGAGCCGTCGCGGCAGCGTCCTGCAAGGTGGACAGCGCTTCCGGATTCTGCCGTAACTCGGAAAGGGCGACGCCACGAATCCGTTGAAGATCGGCGCGTTCGTTTGCCGTCGCCGGCAGGTCCGACGCCTCGGCCAGGATGTCCAGCGCGCGAGCGGGCTCTTCCGCACGCACCGCCAGCTGCGCGCTCTTGCGAAGCAGCGTCAAGAGCTGCGGGGGACGATCGGTTACGAAGAAGGAAAGCGGCTGGCCCAATCGCTCCGCCAGGACACGAAGTTTGGGAAGGGATGGCGTCGCGCGGTTGCGCTCGACCTGGCTGATGAATCCCTTGGTCGCGAGCCCCCGAGCGAGCTGTTCCTGGGTGAGGCCCCTGGCCAGGCGCGCCTCGCGAAGACGCTCTCCAACCGAGTTCATTAACTGCCCATGAGTATAGCTTGGCTAAACCAAGTCACGGAAAGTATATTGACACTTAACTGAACCGGGTGTTAAATGCCGGCTAAGGACGTCGGGGCACCCGGTCCACCCGAAAGGAGGGTGCCCATGTACCGGCTGCTCGCGCTCATCGCTACCGTCGTCGCCGCTGTTCTCGCTGTCGCCGACGGTCTGCCCGGTCCTCGCTGAATCGGTTCCGGGGCTTGGAGGGCGCTTGCAACGCGCAAGCGCCTTTTTTAGTTAGGGCGAGGCGCTCGGTGACGCTTTGGCTGAGGCGCTCGGTGACGCGCTGGCCGGCTGCAGGGCGGCGAGCTGCTTCAGGATGTCGCCGACCAGCTTGATCTCCTGCGCGTAGCCAACGAAATCACCGCTGGCGAGGTCCCTCTGAGCGGTATCGTAGTGGGCTTTGGCCGACGCGATCAGTTGCGCGACCGTGCCGCTCGGTGGCGCTGCGGGGCCGGTCGGCGTTGAGGGCGGCGCCTGGCCGAGCAGGGCGGCAAGGGCCTTGTCGAGGGTGTCTTCCATCGCCACGTTCTGTCCGGTTGCCGCGATCACCTTCTTCAGCTGCGGCTTCTTGACGTTGCTGGCCTCCAGGTAGACGGGCTCGATGTACAGCAGCGAAGTCTCGATCGGAAGGACGAGCAGATTGCCGCGGATGACCCTCGAACCCGGGAAGTTGAGCAGCGAGAACTGTGACTTGATCGCCGGGGCCTGGTCGATGTTCGATTCGACCTGCTGGGTGCCAACCACGAGGCTGTCCTTGGGGAAGCGGAAGTCGAACAACGTGCCGTAATCCGGTTGGTCCGAGCGGGCCGCCAGGTAAGCGATCATGTTGGTCTTCCCATTCGGCGTGTAGGGCAGGATGGTGACGAACTCTTCTTTCGCCTCGCCGGGCAGCCGCATGATGACGTAGAAGGGCCGCATCGGCGATGGTCCTCCAGCCTGCTCCAGGTTCTCCTTGGCGATCTGCCATTGATCCTCGCGCGTGTAGAGCGTGTTCGGATCCTGCACGTGGTACGTCGCGAACTGCTCCGCCTGGACATTGAAAAGGTCGCGAGGATAGCGGATGTGTGCCTGCAGCCCGGCCGGCATCTGGCTGAAGGGCTTGAAGAGCCCGGGGAAAATCGATCCGTAGGTATTGGCGATCGCGTCCTTGCTGTCGATCTGGTAGAAGGTCGTGGTCCCCGCATAGGCGTCGACCACCACCTTGACGGAGTTCCGCACGTAATTGATGTCGGACAGCGGACCGCGATCCTCCACCGGCGGGGTCCGGCTGTAGGGATAGTGGTCAGTGGTGGTGAATCCGTCGAGGATCCAGTAGAGCTTGCCGTCGACGACCACGATGTAGGGATCCTGGTCGAACTGCAGGAAGGGCGCCAGAACCGCGACCCGGTCCTGCACCGCCTGGTTGAAGAGCACCTGGGTTTGCGAGGTCAGCTGCGGGCTGATCAGGACGTTGATGTCGCCGAAGCGGACCGCGAACGCCAGCTTGCGCAGTGCCGACGTTAGCGGAACGCCGGTCTTCCCCGTCCAGT
>VBEN01000201.1 GCA_005881175.1 Chloroflexota bacterium | reverse complement strand
CTTGTCGATATGGTTTTCCTCGTCGGCCGGCGTGAGGACTTCGGATTCGTCGATGTAGTCGATTCCCAACGCCTCGAGGATCTGCGCCTCGACGAAATGGCCGATCCGGCACTTCGCCATGACCGGGATCGTGACCGCGGCCATGATCGACTTGATGAGCTCTGGGTCGGACATGCGCGCGACGCCGCCTTCTTTGCGGATGTCGGCGGGCACGCGCTCGAGCGCCATCACGGCGCACGCGCCGGCGTCCTGGGCGATCCGGGCGTGCTCGGGCGTGACGACGTCCATGATCACGCCGCCTTTGAGCATCTGGGCGAGCCCGGACTTGACCTTGAAAGAACCCTTCACCGACCCGTTTCCATGACGCGCACCGTTGCGTTCGGCCACGTTCGAGATTCTACGCGGCCGCTACTTAAGCAACTCCCCCCAGCCATGGGTAGGTAGCGCCGGAGGCGCCGAAGGGGCTGGGTCGCTCGGCCTAGAGTCGCTCCAGGACGAGAGTCCGCTTCGACGCGTACTCGTGATCGGACAGCAAGCCATCGCGATGCAGCCGCGTCAGCATGTCCATCTCCTCCAGAACGTCGAGAAGCGGCGCCATGGTGCGGCGCGCGAGGTACGCGTCGGAGGCGGTTCCGGCTTCCTCGCCCCGCGCGTCGAACTCGCGCACGAAGAAGAGAGCCTTGACGGCTGAGAACGGAATTCCCAGCTTGCGGATCGGGCTGTCGCTCTGTTCGGCGTGGAGGTGCAGGACCACTCCGTACCGATGCCGCTCCAGCGTGCCGTCCAGATGGCCCCGCAGGACCTCACCGTCGAGGAAGCGGATGGCGACTTTACGAGTCGGAGTGTCAGCCAGCTCCTTGTCGCGCTGGAGCTCCACCCACTTGACCGCGGTGAGCGGGATCCAGGCAGTCTCGTTGTTCTCCAGGCCGCCCGCGTCATCCACCTCGACGAGGAAGTCCGGCTCGTCGAAATCGAGGTCGCGGGCGACCCCTTCGACGGTCTCGTCGTCGAAGAAGCGCACGACTATCCTGGCCATTTCACACCTACTGTACTAACCATCATTTGGCAACACTCCTGCGCTGGTCTTTGAGACGTCGGCGGCCGATTCGGCGGGCGCATTTGGCGCACGTGGCGATGTGGCTGCGGACGGATTCCGCCTGCGGGCGCCGCAGCTTGCCCGCCAGGTAAGGCGCCAGCAGCGGCAGCGCCTCCTCGTGGCTCAGCTCGCCTTCCCGCTGCGAGGCCAGGTATTCCTCCTTGAACCTGAGGCGGGCGCGGTAGAGCAGCGTCTCGACCGCGCTTTCGGACATCTTCAGGGTGTGGGCGATCTGCCGATAGCTCAGGTCCTGGAGCTCGCGAAGGGTGAGCACCAGGCGATATTTCTCGGGCAGGCGCTGGGACACGATCCAGACCTGACGGCGGGTTTCATTGGATTCCTGGACTTGTACCGGGTCGAACGCCCGTGCGGTCGAGGGCAGGTTCGACATGAGCTCGTCGTCCTCCTCGTCGGTCGGCCCATCGGCGCGGAGGTCGCGCTGGCGGCGCCGCAGCTCGTCGTAGCAGAGGTTGCGCGCCACCGTGTGGATCCAACCCCCGAAATTGAAGGACTCGTCAACCCGATCCATCATCCGGAGCGCCTTCATGAAGGTCTCCTGGGCGATGTCTTCGGCCAGCAGGGCGTCGCCGAGCTTGCGCCGGACGAGCCGGTAGATCGAAGCGACGTAGCGCCGGTGAAGCTCCTCGAACGCATGGACGTCGCCCTCGCGATAGGCGCGGACCAGGTCTACGTCAGTCGGCTCGCCGGGTGCCCTTGCGTGTGGCTTGACTTCCTCGACCTGATTTACGTCGTCCATGGATGCCTGCGGCAGGCTACTACGGCGGCCCGCGCCAGCACCCCCTCTGGCTCATTTAGAGCACTTTGCAGGTCCGCCCCTTCCTCGATGAGCGTCACGACCGACGTGACCCCCAACTCGCTCAACGTCTCCCAGCCAGGCCCCTTGCTGCCCGCGATCAAGACCACCGGGATACCCAGGGCACGGGCACGCCTGGCGACTTCGCCTGGTGCCTTTCCGTAAGCGGTCTGAGCGTCAGCGCGCCCCTCGCCCGTGATCACGAGATCGGCGCCGGCAACGTGCCGGTCGAACCCGCTCGCGCCGACGACAAGCGGCGCGCCAGGCTCGAGGACGGCATCGAGGAACGCGATCATGCCGGCGCCGGTGCCGCCCGCGGCGCCAGCCCCCGGAACATCCGCCACACGCTTGCCAAGGTCGCGCTCGATGACCTCGGCAAAGTGATCCAACGCACGGTCGAGCAACCCGACCGTGTCAGGGTCCGCGCCCTTCTGCGGGCCATAGACGGCGCTCGCGCCCTGAGGCCCCGTGAGGGGATTCGTCACGTCGCAGGCAACCCTGACCGCGACCGACTTCCACGCCGGGTTCATGCCGGACACGTCGATCCGCTCCACCCCGAGGAGGGCGGCGCCGCCGCGTGGAAC
>VBEN01000092.1 GCA_005881175.1 Chloroflexota bacterium | reverse complement strand
CATCCTCCACGGCAAGTGGCCAGGAAGGAACCGGTGACGGCAAAGGGCAAGCCTTCGAGCTGCCGCATTCTGAGTCACTACCCGGTCGGCGAAGGCTCGGCACCGATTAAGTCGCCACACCGATATCTATGAGTGAGCCAGCGAGTCAACGCGGCGGAATGAAACCCTAGCTGACGTCCCTAGCCGCAGCTGTCCAGTGGCCACGACGATCAGTCCCAGGAAGTAAACCGCCCGTACGAGCACCGCCTGGTTGGCAGCGATCGTCGGAGAAGAGCTGGGGCCGAAGGCAGGCGACGTAAAACTCTGAAGCAGAGCGTTCGCATCCTGTCCGATGAACAGGTTGCCAATCGGCCTATTGGCCACTCACGCGGACAAACACAGACCCCCAACGAAAGTCTCGCCGGGGGTCTCGACTTGGCGCAGGTGTGGTTGCCTGGATCTAGTTCAAGCGCTCGACGATCTGTCCGCTCACCAGGAGCTCAACGCAAAATGTTGTGTCGCCCACGGATAGGGTCCACCCGCCCACTCCTGGACCGCCCGGTCGGGTAATCGTGAGGGTGAAAGTAACGGGGCCCGGGTGGCCACCCGGGATCGCAACGAACTTCCCAGTAGCCTGTAGGTTGATGGTGCCGTCCGCGTTACGTGACCAATTCGTAACCGCGCCGAAGATGTTTCCTGGCAGGCTGTCGCCCATTTGGTCAACGCAATCGAGGTGCCCGCTCGCGGTGCCGTCGGAATACAGTGTGGCATGAATTCCAAACGAGCTGATGCCCTTCATGCCGGCCGCCACCCCGCCCGTCATGAAGGCCGTGCCCCCGCCATTGATGGTCCCGACCACCGTCGCCGCATTGGCTGCAGCGGCAACTGGATGCGATGCGAGCATTGCAACCGCTAGCGAAACGGCCGGTACGAGACTGAGAAGTTTCTTGATCATGTCTCTCTTTCCTCCAGTGATCACGTCGGAATCTTCAGCGCTGCGCTCCGACCCGCCGTTCACCTCCTGCGAGTCTGGACCAGGCGGTGAGACCGCCCGATGGTATGAACCTATGGAGGATTCGCAGCATGTTATCGCGGTCGTTAGCCGCGGGGCTGCAACGGCGCCCCCATCGTCGCCAGCACCAGAACGCGAACAAGCCGTTTGCCGAGGATCCCCCGCTTCGACCGTCGTTAGCCGTCCCCCTTCGTAGGCCACGGGAGGTATCTGCTTCGCAGCAAGCCCCCGCCAGAGTGCCGCAGTAAGAGTGCGCCTTGGAACATCCTTTGTCAACATCACCCGGATTCCTTGGAAGACCGCTCCCTCCTATGGCGGCGGTCCCACTGGCGAGCTTTCGCTAGATCTTTGCCAATGGAACTTCACCGCGCTACCTCTGTTCCTCGACTCACCCATTCCCCAGCCGCGTCGGAAGGACGTCTATGCGGGAGTGTTCTACTCGCTGCGCGAGCCCTCAGTCGTTGTGGCGACTCCCCGACCGTGGGGTCACACTCAGTTTGCTGATCCCTTACAAGCCGCCTCCGACGGCAGATCCAGGCTTAGTGTTTTACGCTTGCGTGAATCAATCTAGTCGTGTCCCCATCAAGTCAAGGAGTGCGGAGGGAGGAAAAGCGAATGAATTCAAGCCAGAAGGCGGCAGGAGCTTTGGAAGACGTCAAGATCCCCGTAAAGCTGAAGCTTTCCGCATTATGGGCCGCAACTCTGTTCCTCTACGCCTATGGGGACATTTTCGGCTTCTTCCGCCCTGACGTCATTGAGTCAGTAAAGGCGGGGAAAATAGCAGGCTTTCAGATCAATCAGGTTTTCCTACTCGCCGTTTCGATTTACATCTTGATTCCCAGCGCGATGGTCTTCCTGGCCCTAGTACTGAAACCTGAAGTTAATCGCTGGGCCAATCTCATCGTTAGCGTCGCTTACTTTGCAACGATTGTGCTTTCCGCTATCGGAGAGACCTGGGCCTATTACGTATTTCTGAGCCTTGCAGAATCCGTGCTCACATTACTGATCGCCTGGCACGCCTGGAAGTGGCCTCAGCAGCAGGTCAGCGCACTGTAACCAGACTGCCAGCGTCTTTCGTGGTTCGTGCCGGATCCGGTGGTCGCTACTATGACGGGGCAGGTCGAAGCAGTGTGACAGGGGAATTTCCGTGAGTACGATTCGCGTGGGCCCTGGAGGCATTCCTTCGCGCGACAGTGCCGCGAAGGCGATCGAGATGCTGATCGAACGCGGCTATGACGCCTGCGAGATCGATTTCAGCGACGGATTCTGGATGGATCGGGATTATGCGCAGCGACTGGGCTCGCTGGCCAAGGACGCGGGCATGGCGCTGTCCATCCACGCCCCGCTGGCCGCCTTCCTCGGTCACGTGCAACAAGGCGGGCGCAAGCATCAAATGGCGGTCGGCATGCTCGACCACACCGCGGGTCTGGCTGCGGCGTGCGGGGCCGCCCCGGTCGTCATCCATCCCGGCTTCTTGCTCGGACGGTCGCGCGACGATGCGCTGACGGCGGTCGTGGCCCAGCTGACGGAATTGCGGCAACGTCTGGCGGCCAAGGGACGGGCGGTTGATTTCGGGGTCGAGGTCATGGGGCGCGTCCAGGAGCTCGGCAATCTCGATGACATTGTGGCCATCTGCGGCCATTTCGACTGGGTGCGACCGGTGATCGACTTCGCCCACATGCATGCCACAAGCGATGGCGGCTTTACCAGCGTCGGCCCCTTTACCGCCGCGCTCACCGCAGCCGATGGCGTCCTGCAGCGTGGCGTGCCATTCCACATTCACTTCTCGGACATCAGTTTTGCGAACCGCAACGAGAAGGCGCACCTTCCCTATGGCCAGGGCACGCTTCGGGCTGATCCGCTGGCCCAGGCGCTGGCCGGCTTCGATCGCCCGGCGACCGTGATCTCGGAATCGCCAGACGAAGCCTCCAACCAGGCGATCAGGGCGGTCCTCAAGGTTGGAGCGCCTGTTGCCGAGCGGCGCACCCGCTAGCCGAACAACGTCGGGAAGTCGATCCCCCACTCAGCGCCGGGGCGGGACCCGGTGTCGAGCTCAGTCCTCAGCTCACCGCTTTCTTCACGAGCGCGCCGACCCTTGCCTCGTCGGCGGCGGTCAACTTCGTCACAGCGAACGCGTTCGGCCACATGGTGCCTTCGTCGAGGTGCGCCTCGTCGCTGAAGCCGAACGTCGCGTACCTCGTCTTGAACTTCTCCGCGGCTTGGAAGAAGCAGACGACCTTGCCATCCTTGGCATACGCGGGCATCCCGTACCAGAGTTTCGGCGAGAGGGATGGCGCGCTGGCTTTGATGACAGCATGGAGCCTCTTGCCCATGGCGCGATCCGGTTCCCGCATCTCGGCAATCTTTGCCAGCACAGCGCTTTCCCCGTCCGCTTTGTCGGCGGCCGCCTTCGTCTCTCGGACGCGCTCCTTTATCGCGGCTCGTTCCTCGTCCGTGAATACCTCGCGCGTCCCTTTCGCGGTGGTGCTCTTGGCGGACTTCTGCGTGTCCTTCATTGGAGGCTTCCTCCCCTGCGAGTATTGATGGGAACGACGCTCATGTTAGGGTGCTTGCCGCGGCGGTGGTTCATCGGAGAGCGCCTGACCGCGGCTGCGGTAGGCCTTGCGCTGGCTGAACCGAATCATGTTGCCGGACGGATCGCGAAACGCGCAGTCCCTCACGCCGTACGGCATATCCATGGGCTCCTGCAGCACCTCGCCACCTCCGCCCCGGATCTTCTCGAAGGTCGCATCGCAATCCTCGGTGCTGAAATTGACGCCGCGAAGCAGGCCCTTGGCGAGCAGCTCCTTCGCAGCCTTGCGGTCGGCCGGCGGTGCGTTCGGGTCGGCAGCCGGCGGTTCGAGGACGATGTTGACGTCCGGCTGGTCCTTGGGCCCGACCGTGGTCCAGCGCATGCCCTCGTACTTGACGTCGTTGCGCACCTCGAGCCCGAGAAGATCTCGGTAGAAGGCGAGCGCTTCGTCGTGGTCGTGGACGGCGATGAAGCAGTCATGAAGTTTCAGATTCATGCGATCAGCTTAAGCACGGTGCGGCGCAGCCGCTTCTTGATTTCTGATCGGTTTTGTCAGCACCATGGCCAGGCACGGCGGGATGACCGCGGCCGGCGCGTGGCCGCGCGCGCGATAGGCGCTGGGCGACTCGCCGACGAGCTCGGTGAAGCGCGAGCTGAACGAGCCAAGCGACGTACAGCCGACCGCGAAGCACACATCGGTGACCGACATGTCGCCGCGCCTGAGCAGAGCTTTGGCCCGCTCGATCCTGCGGGTCATGAGGTAACTGTACGGGCTCTCGCCGAACGCAACCTTGAAGCTGCGGGAGAAGTGGCCCGTCGACATCGCGGCCGACCGCGCAAGGGCCGGCACGTCGAGCGGCCGGTCGAACTCGCGATCCATTCGGTCCTTCGCCTTGCGCAGCCTTACGACGTCGCGGATGTCCATAGAAACTGCATCAATGGTACGCAAGCGGCCGGTCCCGTCAGGCCGCCCACGTCGAGGCCGATGACGTCGCGCAGGAACTTCCGGTCGGCCTCGGCATCGCTACCGCCAACGATCACGCGGTACGCGATGCGCAGCGCTCTATGGCGACTGCGTCAGCCCGATGACGTTGCCGTCCGCATCCTTTACGGTCGCGATCAGCTTCCCGCCGCCGACGTCGCGCACGTCCTGGTCCTGCCGGGCGCCAGCGTCGACCAGCTCCTTGAGCCGCCTCCTGATGTCGTCGACCTCCCAGTAGGGCAGCGGACCTGCGGTCTGGTCGCGCGGATCGAGTCCGATCTCCAGATCTCCAGTGCGGAAACCGACGTAGTAGGGCGCGTCCGCATAGGGGTCGACGCCGAGCAGCTCGCGATAAAGCGCCTTCGCCTTCGCGAGATCCTTGACGGGGAAGACAAGCAAGCGCATTCCTTGATCCATGCCGTTCTCCTTAGTGATGTGTTTGGGGTTCATGCGATCACCATAAGAGCTGTGGGGCGCAACCGCTTCTTCATTTCTGATCGGTTTCATCAGGACCTTGATGACGCAGGCGCGGATGGCCGCGGCCGCGGAGTGGCTGTGCGCGCGAGGCGCTGGGTGACTCGCCGACGAGCTAGGCTGGCACCGCCACCGGCACAAAGCGCTTGACGAAAGCAAGTGCGGTATCGGCGACCTCGCGCCACCCATTGTCGATGACAAGCGCATGTCCACGGTTCGGCATCGCGACGATCTCGGTCACGCCCTCATTGCCCTTCTGATTCTTGTAGGAGGCGTTCGCGATCGCCGGGGGGACCGTGTGGTCCTTGTCCCCGGAGATGATCAGCAGGGGTCCGCGGTTGGGGTTCTTGGTATCGACCTTCGCCTCGGTCCAGGGGTTGAGGTTTTCGGCTGCCGCCTGGAACAGCGGGGCGCCTGGGGCCGGCACCGCGAAGGTTTCGTAGAGTTCCTTCGCCTCTTCCTCGCTAACGGCATTGGCGAAGGCGTAGCGGAACTGCTCGTAGGTCAGCGGGATCGCGCGGTTGCGGTTGGCTGGATTGCCAAGCACCGGCGATGCCGCCTTCAGCGAAGAGAACGGTAGCGGGAGCACTCCGCGGAATGGCGCGGGATCAATCGCCACGGATACGGCGGAGAACCCGCGTCCAGCGATGATCTGCGTCACTAGGCCACCGAAGGAGTGGCCAATTACCGCCGGCTTCTTCTTCAGTTTCCCGATGACGTCGGCATAGTGATCGGCTACCTGTCCAATGGTCTTATGAGCAAAGACCTCGGGATGAGCCTTCGCTTCTTCGACCGTCCGAGGATCATCCGGCCATCCAGGCGTGAGCGCTGCGTAGCCGGCCTGCTCGAAAACGGCGGCCCAGCGGTCCCAGCTGGTTGGCAATAGCCAGAGCCCATGGATGAAAACGACGGGCGTCCGTCCACTCGCGTTAGCCTGATCGATCTGCTCGGCAGTCGTGCGATAACTGGCATTGATCATAGGGACCCTCCTCTCTTCTGCGACCTGCCTGCGTCCTCGGCAACTGTACGCTTGCACGCCCTTTCTCGCCAGATCGCTCGAGACTCTGCCAGCTATTCTCTCGGCCGGTCGAGACGCTCGCGCCCGATGACGTCGGTCTCCTTTTCCGATTTGCGACTAAATATTGCCGTGCACGAGTTTGAGCACAAGCAACAGCAGCGCCATACCGATCAGGACGACGCCGGCCAATTGCTCACCGCGCTCACGGAGCTCCTCGCCAAGTCTTGATCCGACACGCATTCCGATTTGCGCCGCCAAGAACGCCTGCACCCCGAGCCAGATGACCGCGACTACGAGCGGAAGCCCCAGCAGTCCAAGGCTGAATCCAACGGCCAGCTCGTCGACGCTGATGGCCAACCCCAGATCGATAATGGCAAACCCTTGCGCCCTCGCGAGAAGCTTCAGCCTTGCCTCTTCTTTTTCCTCGTCTCCCGGTCGAAGCATGAACAGCCCGGCAATGCCGAGGAACGCGATCGCCGTCCAACCTGCGAAATCGCCAATGACCTGACCGACTGCGCCGCCGATCAGGAAGCCCACGATGGGCATGCCTGCCTCAAATGCGGCGAGGATCAAACTGGTCGGCCCGCGACGGTTGGCCGGAATACCGGCCACTCCGAGGGCGGCAGCCAAGGCGAAGGTGTCAAGCCCGAGGGGAAGAATTATCCCCGCCAGGAGGAGCAGGTGGCGGGCCATGAGGACTCAAACTTACCGGACTGAATCGCCCTCAGTTTCGTGGAGACTAAGGGATTACGCTAGGCGCGCGGTGATGACGCGACACGAGAGTCTTCGTTTCAGGGTGAGCTGTATTGCGCTCCTCGTGACCGGCCTTGCGACGCTCGTTTTCGGCCTCGTGGTCATGGTAGTGGGCAGCTCCGACGAGCAATACCTGCGGTCCATCGGTGCGGCGTCGGTCGGCATGCGCCTCTTCGGTGCCATGATCACGGCCACCAGGTGGTCTTCATCGTGCTCTCGCTCCTCGGGCTGCTGCTTCCGCTCAGCGAGTTCTTTCCACGGGGCATTGGCCGCAGGTGAAACGGCTCAGGCTTCGGCTCCGCGGTGTGCCAGTGTCAACGCCTCCTCCAGCTCCATGCTGCGTCCCTCCTGCCAGCATCGCTCCGCCTCGTCCTCGCTGAGTTGCGCTCGCGCCTCAGCAGCCGGGTCCCCTTCCAGCATGCCGCCGAAGCCAGGCGGCGGACCGCCGCCAATTCGATCCCGCAAGGATTCCGCCGCGCCCGCGAGCCTCAATGCTTCCTGGGGGCGTCCCTCCCACACCGCCAGGAAGGCGAGGTCTCGAAGCGCCAACGCGATCCCCGTCGCGTTGCCGGCCTCGCGGAACAAAGCGAGTGCCTCCAGCGCCGCCAACCTGGCCTCGCGCGGGCGGCCGGCGCGACCAGAGGCGAAGGCAAGCCAGATCAGGTCGAACGCCAGCTGAAGACGGTCGCCCAGACCGCGCCAGATCGCGACAACTTCTTCAAGTCTCGCGATCGCGCTCTGCCAGTCGCCGGCCTGAGTATCGCGGATCACCAGCATCGCGAGAGCCCGGGCGACGCCATGCTCGACATGCGCGGTCCGGAACAGGTCGAGGCTCTCCTCGAGCAAGTCTGCTAAACGGTCCATGTCTCCGGACGCCCCGGCAGCGAAGGCTTGGTTGTACAGCGCCTCGGCGATTCGTGCTGGCTCGCCCAGCTCACGTTCAATGGCAAGCGCCTCGCCGTAGAAGGCCCCCGCACCGTCGTGGTCAATCTGCCACCAGGCGATGCCGCCCGCGCCGGTGAGGGCCTTCGCCCTGGCCGCTGTCCTGCCCTGCCCTGATGGCATCGCCAGCAGCTCGTTGAGCCAACCGCGTCCCTCCGCCAGGTGGCCACGCTGCTGCCAGAACCGCCATAGCGCTCCGGCCGCTTCTTGGCCGAGGTCGGCTTCGCTGGCGTCGATCGCCCAGCGCAGCGATGCCCGCAGGTTGTCGAGCTCTCGCTCGCATTGCTCGAGCCACGCAGCTTGCTCCGCGCCTGTCAGCTGTGCCTCTGCCTGCAGGGCGAGGTTCAGGAAATACTCTCCGTGACGCCGACGCGTGCGATCAAGCTCGCCCTCAGTCAAAAGTGCTTCCTGACCGAACTGCCGGATCGTCTCGAGCATGGCGAACCGTGGAAAACCGTCCGCGGGGTCGATTGGACGAACCAGCGACTTGTCCACGAGCGCCGAGAGCCCCTCGAGAACCTCGAGGTCAAGCCGTTCCGGTTCAGCAATCGCCCCGGCGGCTTCCAGCGTCCAGCCTCCACTGAAAACCGAAAGCTGCCTGAACAGGCCCTGCTCGGGCTTGTTGAGAAGGTCATAGCTCCAGGCGATCGCGCCTCGCAAGGTTCGCTGGCGTTCGGGCAAGGTTCGACCATCAGAAGCCAGCAGGGAGAGACTGCGCTCAAGCCGGGGCAGCATCTGCTGCGGGGTCAGCACCTTGACCCGCGTGGCGGCAAGCTCGATGGCGAGCGGCAACCCGTCCAGCCGAGCCGTTATCTCTGCCACCGCTTGAGCGTTCTCACTTGTGAGACGGAAGCGTGGCTGAACAGCGAGGGCGCGCTCCGTGAAGAGCCGCACTGCGTCGGATCGACTCAGGGTCTCGAGATCGGCAATTGACTTCGGATCCGGCGGTTCCAGCGGAGGAACGACGTACTCCTGTTCCCCGCGAATTGATAGGACAATTCGAGACGTCATTAGCACTTTCAGCTTCGGTGCCGCTGCGACGAGCTCCTCGATGAACTGGCCTGCGACCACGAGTTGCTCCAGATTGTCGACGACCAGCAGGAGTTCTTTGTGCTGCAGATGCGTCTTGAGAGTCTCGAGTATCGGAACGCCGGCCACTTCTGCAACGTCAAGTGCGCGTGCAATCACCGCGGGAACCAGGCCGGGGTCCGTGACCGGCGACAGGTCCACGAAGAACGCTCCATCCGTGTAGTCGCGCACTGTTTCCGCCGCAACCTGCAGCGCCAGGCGGGTCTTTCCCGTTCCTCCCGGACCCGTGAGCGTCAGGAGACGGACTTGACGGAGCAACTCCTGGATCTCAACGATCTGGTCCTCGCGTCCGACGAATGAGGTCAGCTGCAGCGGCAAGTTGTTCGGCCTGGCCTCCAGCGTCCGTGGTGGCGGAAATTCAGCCGGCATCCCATCAATAACCAGGTCGTAGAGGTGCTCGGGCTGGAGGATGTCTTTCAAGCGGTGTTTCCCGAGGTCGCGAAGACTCGCGCCGGCCGGCAAAGACTGCTCGATGAGCGCGCGGGTCGCCTCGGAAACGATCACCTGCCCGCCGTGTGCCGCACTCGCGATCCGAGCCGCACGGTGCACGTCCATCCCGACGTAATCCGATCCGCTGAGGACGCCGTCGCCTGTGTGAAGACCCATTCGAACGCGAACCGTGGAGCCCGCCGGCCAGGCATGGGCCGCGAGGCCGCGCTGCGCCGCGACGGCGGCTCGGACTGCTTCCGGAGCGCTAGAGAACGCGGCGAAAAAAGAATCGCCTTCC
>VBEN01000200.1 GCA_005881175.1 Chloroflexota bacterium | reverse complement strand
GGCGGCTTCCTCGGCGCGCTCGGCAGGGCGGTCGCGGGCGGAACTCTCTTCATGACGGAGTACACGTCTGTCGGCGGGCAGGGCCTGCTCGCGTTCGCGGCGAAGCTGCCAGGGCAAATCCTCCCGCTGGAGATCGCGCCTGGGTACGGCTACATGGTCCACCGCCACGGCTTCATGTGCGGCACACCCGGTATCCAGTTCTCCATCGGCTTTCAGCAGCGCCTCGGCGCCGGCATCTTCGGCGGCACCGGATTTCGGATGCAGAGGCTCGTCGGCCAGGGCCATGCGTGGGTGGAGCTGCACGGCGAAGTCGTGATGTACGACCTGCAGCCAGGCAACACGCTGCGGGTGCATCCAGGACACGTCGGCATGTACCAGGAGTCGGTGCAGTTCAACATCACCACGATCCCGGGCATCAAGAACGCGTTCTTCGGCGGCGACGGCATCTTCCTGGCCGCGCTGACGGGGCCCGGCCGCGTGTGGCTGCAGTCGATGACCATGCAGCACCTCGCGCACGCGATTCAGGAGTACCTCCCTACCGCCGGGTGAGCTCTGACCGCTGGCTGACGTTCGACTGCTTCGGCACCCTGATCGACTGGCGCCACGGGATCCGGACCACGGGCGAGCTGCTGTTTCCGGGGCGCGGCAGCGACTTTCTCGCCGCCTACATCGATCTCGAGGCCGAGGTCGAGTCCGACGGCCCGTTCCGGCGCTACCGCGCGATCCTCACCGAGACGACCCGGCGCGTTGCGACACAGCTCGGTCTCGACCTGAAGCCTGACGACGCGACCGCGCTGGTCTCGACGATTCCTTACTGGCCGCCATTCGGAGACGTGGGCGCGGCGCTGGGCGCGCTGAAGAAGGCGGGCTGGAAGATGGCGCTGCTTACGAACTGCGACCGCGACCTCATCGCCCAAACGCAGCGGCGCTTGCCCGTGGCGTTCGACGCGGTTGTCACGGCGGAAGACGTCTCCGCGTACAAGCCGGACCACGCGCACTTCAACCTGTTCAAGTCGACGTTCGGCTCGTCGGCTGCGGTGTGGATTCACGTCGCCCAGAGCTATTTCCACGACATCAAGCCGGCGCACGAGCTGGGCATCCCGCGCGTGTGGGTCAACCGTCAGGGCGAGAAGGACGACCCATCGATCGCCGACGCCGTGCTGCGCGGGCTGGCCGAGCTGCCGGACGCGGTGGCCCGGTTAGGAAAAGTCGGCTAGGTCGACTCGCGCTCGGTAGACGCGCCGCGCGGGCCCAGACTGGATGAGAGTCCCCTCTTCGCTCTTGCGCACGGCGAGCTCGCCGCCCGGCATCTGTACCGTGACCCGATCGTCCACCAGCCCCGCGCGCATGCACGCGGCCGCGACCGCGCTCGCGCTGGTGCCGGAAGCCAGGGTGTAGCCTGCGCCGCGCTCCCAGATCTCGATGCGCAGGCGCGCACGATGAAGGACCTCGAAAAGCTGCACATTGGTTCGCTCCGGGAAAGCTTCGTGGCGCTCGAGCACGGGGCCGAGCTCGAGGCAGCGCTCCTTCGTGACGGGCTGGCCGAACACGACGCAGTGCGGGTTCCCGACGGACACCAGCATCGCCTCCAGGTCGCCGGCGGGCGTGTGAAGGCGCACGCGGTCGGGCTCGCCCTCGAACCGCGCGGGCAGGTCAGCGGCGCGAAAAGACGGGCGCCCGATGTCGATCTCGCTGACGACCTCGGCGCCGTCTTGCGAAAGGATCGTGACGTGGTTGGTGGCCGATTGCGTGTGCAACTCGAACCGCTCGCCCGCGCTGTGGTCGAGCACTGCGTGCGCGGCGATGATGCGCAGGCCGTTGCCGCTCTTCTGCGCCTCGGACGAGTCTGGGTTGAAGATGCGAACGGTCATGGACCACGGCTCGAAGGCCAGCAAGCCGTCCGAACCGAGGCCGCGATTGCGGTCGCACAGCATGGGCAGCAATGCCACGACCTGGTCGAGCGGCGCGGGCATGTCCAGCACGAGGTAGTCGTTGCCGAGCGCCTGATATTTGATGAGGTCTATTTGCGACAACGTCCCAATAATCGAGGAATTCGTGGCGGCGTACGAGTGTTGTCTAAAATGACGCGACATGCAGGATCTCGTCTGGCCTGCTCAGCGACTGGTTTACCACCCGGCCTGCTTCTGTAGCTGACCGGCCGATTGCTCGCGCCGCAAAGGCGCGCCCATCTGGCCGTGTTCGTGATTCATCGGCAATCCATTGGTTCATTGCCATTTCAGGAGGTTTTGAGAATTGAGCTCATCGACAACCACAGCGAAGGCGCTGGTCAGCACCGAGTGGATCGCTGACCACGCGAAGGACAACGGACTGCGTCTCGTGGAGGTCGACGTCGACCCGTCGAACTACGAGAAGGGCCACATCGACGGCGCGGTCGGATGGAACTGGAAGAAGCACCTCCAGGACCAGCTCGTCCGCGACATCGCCGGC
>VBEN01000199.1 GCA_005881175.1 Chloroflexota bacterium | reverse complement strand
CCTGTGGCTTTTCGTATACTTGACCGATGGGCTTACTTACTTCGGTATGCGTACGGGGTTATTGGAATATCTTCTACGAATCACGGCTTTGGCTGCAGTAACGGTAGGCCCGACGGCGATCGCGTCGGGAATGGTTTTGCCCGCTCTCTGGGCGGCTTGGAGCGATCGGCTAAGCGCGGCGCATCCGCTCGGAGATCTTTCGGCGGCGAATTTCTTCGGCGGCGTCCTCGGCACAGTGGCCACCGGTTTCTTTATTATACCGATCCTCGGGATTCGCGGGAGTCTGCTCGCCACGGCAGTGATGTACCTCTTGCTCGCCGATCTGTTGGCACCAGCGCAAGGCCGCTTCAGACCGCTTGCCTACGCGGTCCTTCTCGCCGCCGTGGTTGCCAATCCGATGCGTGCGCCGCTCGTGCATCTTCGGTCTGAAGGCGAAACGCTGCGCGAGATGGCAGAAGGAGCAAGCGGAATTGTCACGGTGACCGAGGGAGGCGGAGACCTCCAACTCCGGCTCGACAACTACTACGTGATGGGTCGCAGCGCCGCGGCGGTCAGCGAGCGCCGCCAGGGTCTCCTTCCTTTGCTGCTCCACCCCAATCCGCACAGTGTCGCTTTCATCGGCCTCGCCACCGGCATCAGTGCGAGTGCGGGACCGGCGCTGGGCGTAGAACAGACCACAGTCGTTGAACTCGTGCCGGAGGTCGTGACCGCGGCGCGTAAGCACTTTGCAGTTTGGAATGCGAAGTTATTGGAGCGACCTGATGTCCACCTTGTGATTGACGACGGTCGTCGCTATCTCGCGGCCAACCATGACCGTTTCGATGTGATAGTATCCGACCTGTTCGTCCCCTGGAACCCCGGGACTGGGAACCTGTATGCGCGCGAGATGTATGAAAGCGCAGCCCGCCGCCTCACGCCAGATGGACTCTTCTGCCAATGGTTTCCGCTTTATCAACTGCGACGCGAGGAGTTCGACATTATCGTGCGCACCTTTCTTACAGTCTTCCCGCAAGTGAGCCTCTGGCGTGACGATTTCTATTCGGAGCTCCCGGTGGTCGGGCTGGTCGGTCAGTTCAAACCAAGGCCACTTAATCTCACACGCATTCGCGAGCGAGTGCTGCATTTACCAGAGTGGAGTAAGGACCCGCTCTTCTCAATTCCCGCGGGCCTCGTCATGCTCTACGTTGGCAACCTCAGCGTTGTCTCTGATCTCTTCGCCTCCGCGCCGCTTAATACTGACGACCGCCCGCTGATCGAGTTCCTGGCTCCGCGATTGACTCGTGTAAACGCGATTAGCGACACGGATTGGTTCACCGGAAAAACTCTAGCCGAGTTCTATGACAGTCTTGAACGGCGCCTGGCAGGTATTCCTGACCCGTCCTTCCCGGCATCTAAAGAGATTGCTGCCGCTCGCCGCGCTGGGACGGCACTCTATCACTACACTGTCGCAGCGACACGGCACGATGACGCTACCGCCGCCCACTACCAAGCGGAAGTGCGCGAGTTGGTGCCGGAAGTCATTTCAGCCGCGGGCGCGAGGAGTGCGAAAAAAAACGTGGAGATATCTCAGCAAGAGTTAGAAGGAATACTCAGACAGCAGGAAATGCTCCGGCATCAACTCGAAGAAATGCAGCGGCGTCTCAGCAAACTCTCGGGAACCGATACGCAACGATAACATGCGCTGATCTTACGTGAGGTCAGACCCAATAATGAACGACGGCCAAAATTGCATCCACTCAGGCGCTAGGTTGCCTTGAGCCAACCGAAGCAAACACTTCCTTCATAACCGTCTCGGCTACGACAATATTGGCTTGGCCCCTCAACAAAACGCCGTAGAGCGGAACTGGCCGAGAGGATCGGTGTACCCGCCAGAGTGCCGTGCCCGTTTTCGGATCGACCATCATCACATCCAATGCGACGATCACGCCGTCGATTTTCATCCCACTCGTATTCGGCTCCCACCGTCGTACTTCGATGTACAAGGCCGTTGCGTCAAGATGCGCCTCTTGCAGGATCTGTGCTGCCATCTGCGGACTTGTGGGCACACGATCTCTG
The DNA here is from genome assembly GCA_005881175.1 of Chloroflexota bacterium. GTDB lineage: Bacteria > Chloroflexota > Dormibacteria > CF-121 > CF-121 > CF-13. The sequence goes on along the minus strand of VBEN01000199.1, from coordinate 788 downwards.
GTTGCGAGTTTCACAACGCTGGGTTCAAGGACCTCGAACCCTTTCTCCGCAAGCTGGGCGCGCGCTTGTTGGGCGAGCAGATCTCCGATCGTCCTCGAAGGCAGCCCCTGGAGATCGCTATCTGTTTTGCCAAGGCGAGTGTTGGCCGCGTCAGGCTGATAGGGTGGCAGAACCACGATCCGCCGAACACTTTGCGGGAGAGGAGTAACCACTGTCTGCGTGCAGCCCATCCCTGTGAGCAACGCGCTGACAACTGCGACTCTAATAATGAACGTCGTGCTCATATTCAGTCTCCCTTTGGTCGAGGCATACGTTCGCGAGTCAGCCTATTGTGAATCGGTATGAGCCTCATAGCTATGCTGAGGCGGCGCAACAAATGAGACTACTTGCTTTGGTCTTCACGATACTTCTGCCAAGCGGCGACCCCGGCCTGCGCGGCCTTCTCATCAACGCCGGATGGCAGGCCCGACACTCCTACGGCGCCAACCAGGCGGTTGTTCACCGTGAGTGGTAGTCCACCGGAAACAATATAGACCTGGCCTGGCCACATATTCATGATGCCGTAAAATCGGTTGGGGGCTGTCGTCATCAATTCGGCGACCGCCGCACTGGGCTGTCGCGAAATAATTGACGTGAACGCCTTGCCCTTCGCTTGATGTTCCGAGTTGAATGACGTGCCGTCCATGCGGTCCGCCGAGATCAGGTGCCCGCCGTCATCCAGCACAACGACCGACATGCGCATCTTCGAATCCCGCGCGTTAGGCCACTGCGCCGTCGATGATGATGCG
>VBEN01000205.1 GCA_005881175.1 Chloroflexota bacterium | reverse complement strand
CTCGATGGCGATGACATCTACTGGGTCGAGCAACGTCCCGCCGAGGCGGGTCGCAACGTTGTCGTCCGCCGGCGCCCCGGGGGAGTCATCGACGACATAACTCCGGCAGGGTTCAACGCTCGGACGCGCGTCCATGAGTATGGAGGCGGCGCGTACCTGGTCAAGCAGGGCACGGTCTGGTTCTCGAACTTCGCAGATCAGCGGCTGTACCGGCAGGATCCTGGACTCCCGCCAATCCCGATCACGCCGGAGAAGGACATTCGGCACGCTGACTTCGTGCTCGACGAGCGGCGCCAGCGCCTGATCGCGGTGCGCGAGGACCATTCGACGGGCGCGGCCTCGGTGGTCAACAGCATCGTGGGCCTTTCGGTGACGCCGCAGACCGATGCTCCGCCGGCGGTGACTCTGGTGGAGGGCAACGATTTCTACGCCGCCCCGCGCCTATCCCCATCCGGCACGCAGCTGTGCTGGCTGACCTGGAATCACCCCCAGATGCCCTGGGACGGGACTGAGCTATGGATCGCCGAGCTGGCCGATGATGGTGGCCTTAAGGACGCCCGGAAGCTGGCGGGCGGAGACCAGGAGTCGATCTTTCAGCCGGCCTGGTCTCCGGTCGGCGTCCTCTACTTCGTCTCGGACCGGAACAATTGGTGGAACCTTTACCGCTGGCGCGCGGGAGGTGTTGAAGGGCTGATCGAGTTGCCGGTGGAGTTCGGCACGGCCCAGTGGCTGTTCGGCATGGCAACCTACGCCTTCGAATCCGAGCAGCGAATCGTTTGCCAGGTGCGTTCCAAGGGTGCCGGCCGAATCGCCGTCATCGATCCCGAGGCCGGACGCCTCCAGGAGGTGGCCACGCCGTATACCGCCTTCTCCGCGTTTATCCAGGCTCGCTCCGGCCAGGCGGTCACGATCGCCGGCTCACCAACAGAGCCCGTGTCATTGATCGCGGTGCAGCTCGACCCTGGTCGCGTCGAGGTACTGCGCCGCTCGGCCGAGCTGGTGGTCGATCCGAAGTACATTTCCGTTCCGGAGGCGATCGAGTTTCCGACTGAGGGAGGCGTTACGGCGCACGGATTCTTCTATCCTCCAAAAAACCCGGATTACGCGCCGCCGGCGAGCGAATTGCCGCCGCTGATCGTCTATGTCCACGGCGGGCCCACGAGTGCCGTATCGAATGCACTCGACCTGGCCGACCAGTTCTGGACGACGCGCGGCTTTGCCTACCTGGTCGTGAATTACGGTGGCAGCACCGGGTTCGGGCGCGAGTACCGGCAACGACTGACTCGGCAGTGGGGGGTGGTCGATGTCAACGACAGCATCAACGGTGCCCGCTACGTCATCGAGCGCGGCCGCGTTGACGGCAATCGAGTGGCGGTCACGGGAGGCAGCGCGGGCGGTTACACCGTTTTGCGCGCCATGACCTCAACCGATTTCTTCAAGGCCGGCGCCAGCCACTACGGCATCAGCGACCTCGAAGTGTTTCACACCGACACCCACAAGTTCGAGTCGATGTACGACCAGAGCCTGATCGGCCGCTGGGCCGAAGATCGCCAGGTCTATCGCGAGCGGTCGGCGATCCATTTCGTCGACCGGATCTCGGCACCGATCATTCTGTTCCAGGGGCTGGAGGACAAGATCGTGCCGCCCAACCAGGCTGAGCTGATCGTCGAGGCCATGCGGGTAAAGGGATTGCCGGTCGCCTACATCGCGTTCGAAGGCGAGCAGCACGGATTTCGGATGGCGAAGAACATCAAACGCGCGCTCGAGGCCGAGCTCTACTTCTATTCCCGGGTCTTCGGCTTCGAGCTGCCTGACCCGATCGAGCCCGTGCCCATCGAGAATATGAAACAGCCCGCTCGATCGTCGTAAGTGCCTATACTTGCCTGAGTCAAGTTAGTCGTTGACGGAGGCAAGGAAAGTGGCCACTCGAGCCAGGGCGGTTCGTCAGCTGCCGGAGGAGCCGGTAAACGCCGTTCGAGCGTTCAGCCGCTTCTACACGAAGACGCTTGGATTGCTGCGCGACGGCCTTTTGAGTAGTCCCTACTCGCTGACTGAAGCCAGGATCATCTTTGAACTCGCCAATCGGGGGTCGATGGAGGTTGCCGAGCTCCGCTCTCTCCTCGACATTGACGCCGGCTACCTGAGCCGGATCCTGGCCCGATTTGCGAAAAGCGGACTTGCGACTCAGGAACGGTCAAAGGCCGATGGCCGCCGCCAGGTCATCCAACTGACCAGGCGGGGGAGGGCGGCGTTCAAGCTGCTCGACACCC
>VBEN01000204.1 GCA_005881175.1 Chloroflexota bacterium | reverse complement strand
GCCTTATGCGCGGCGCAGCTCGGCGATCGGTTGGCTCTGCGCCGCGCTGGTCCGGGGACGGGCCGGCGCGGGTTGGGGGCTGTGTCGGCCCGGCGCGCCGTGCAGCAGCGCCGCGGCGGGCGGTAGGCCGGTCTGCCGGAGCAGCGCGGCGGCCAGCTCGGCCTCCGCAAACGGCGTCCGGCCGGCGGTTGCCACCAGGATCGCGGCGTCGGCCGCGCCGGCGACCGCAATGCAATCAACAGCCGTCTGCGGAGCGGGAGCCACGACGATCGACACGTCAACCGTGTCTCGCTGATTGGAAAGCGCGATCCGCACCTGATCCGGCGAGAGCGCCCCAATCACCGTGACCGACGGGCTGGCCGATTCCGGCTCGCGCCGATCCTGCATGGCGGAATCCAGCACCAGCACCAGGACCGTCGCATTGTCGAAGCGGACGATGGCGTCCGACAGCGCGAGGGCGGTGGCGGTCGGGTCGTCGCGGCGCGACGCGCCGGCAACCAGGAGGGTCCGCATGTCCGGGTAGCGCCGGCGCAGGTTGGCCCAGACGGCCGCGTACGACGCGTCGGCGCGCGGCCCCCGATTCCGACGGGTTAGCACGCCACCACCAGCTCGGCGGCGGTCGCCTCCGAGAGACGGTCCGCGTCATAGATGCGGGTGTCCAACCGGTCGACGATCAGCGCCACGAGCAACGCCACGACCAGTCCGATGGCGAGGCCGGCCAGCAGATCGCGCTTCGGGTCGGGTGCGGCGGGAACCGCCGGCGCGCCCGCCGCCTGGACGAGCGAGAGTGCGCCGTCCAGCCGGGATTCCTGTTCCGCCACCGCCTCGCGGCGGTTGTAGACCGTGGTGTACTGGCTTTGCAGCAGGTTGACCGGCGCGGCCTTGTCCGCCATGTCCTTGCGCAGGCTCGCCAGCTCGCCATCGAGATAGGCCTTGGTGGGCTTGAGCGCATTGGCCACCTCGAAGCGCACCTGCTCCATGAGCTTCTCCGCCAGGAGATTTGCCAGCTGGGCGGCCCGCGCCGGGCTGGCGTCGGTCACCGTGACGGAGAGAAGATCGGTTCCCTTCACGGTTGAGACCGCGACCCGGTCCTTCAAGGCGTCGTAGTCGCAGGGATCGCCGGCATCGGCGCAGACGCGGTTCAGCACCGATGGCGTGGTCGCCATCTTGATGTCGTGCGCCGCGAGCAGCTGCCCGGTGGTCATCGTGGCATTCAGGTCGGCCGAGGGCGAGGTGGCCCGCTGATCAAGCGCCATCAGGGCGCTGGCCGCATAGCTGGGCGGCGTCAGCACCGTGACCAGCTCGGCGGCGGCGACGCAGGCAGCAACGGTTGCCACAATCCACGCCCGGCGGCGCTTCAGGAGTCCCGTGACCGTGTTGCGATTCGCCGATCGCATGCCTCCCGAGCATCGCTCCCGGTTCCCGCCCTGTCAATCAACCTCCGCCGCAGCCGGCCGGGACGCGGGTCCTGCACCCGCGGGACAACCTGCTCACGCGGTCGTGATGACCATGCACGCAAGGGGCGATGGCGGCCATTTTGCGCTCCGGACCCGCGCCCCTACGATCCGGTCATGGCACGCAAAGGCATCGTTACGACTTTCATGCTCTTGACGCTGTTGATCCCGGGGATGGCGCGAAGCCCGGTGACCGCGACGGCGGCCGACAATCCGATCGTCACCGAGAATCAGCAGCCCGGCTCCTCTGGATGGCAGCTCGGCTCGATGATCGCCTACGACACGGTGAACCAGATCAAGGGCTATGCCTCCGCGACCAGCGTGCCCCAGGGCAGCAGCCTGACCTTCTACGTCACGGTCAACCCGGCGCAGAGCTACAGCATCGATGTCTATCGGATCGGCTGGTACGGCGGGCTGGGCGGACGCCTCCGGCTGCACGCCGGCCCGATCGACGGGGTGACGCAGCCCACCTGCCCCACCGACGCCACCACCGGGATGATCGCCTGCAACTGGAGCCCGGGGTACAGCTTCACCATCCCCAGCGATTGGACCAGCGGCGTGTACCTGGCGGTGCTGACCAATGCGGACGGCTACCAGAACGACGTGGTCTTCGTCGTCCGCGACGGCCGGCCGGCATCCTTGCTCTTCCAGCACGCGGTCAACACCGACGAGGCCTACAACAACTGGCCCAACGACGGCGTCACCGGCAAGAGTCTCTACGACTACAACAGCGCGGGGGCCAACACCGTGGCCGGCAGCCCACGCGCGGTCAAGGTGTCATTCGACCGCCCCTTCGCCAATAACGGCGCCGGCCTGTTCCTGTCGACCGGCCACAACGAGTACTGGTCCAACGAGATGGTCAACGCTGCCGAGAATGCGCGCGACGCGGGCGTCAACCTGGCGTTCTTCGGCGCGGACCCGGTCTACCGGCAGATCCGGTATGAGTCCTCCGCCGCCGGCGTCGCCAACCGGGTGCTGGTCTTCTATAAAGACGCCGGCCTCGACCCGGTGCAAGGATCGACGACCACGACCCAATTTCGCGATGATCCGGTGAACCGTCCGGAGCAGGTTCTGGTGGGCGTTCAGTTCACCTCCGAAGTGCCGTGGGGGAGCAACGCGCCCCATGTGGTGACCAACAGCGCGAGCTGGGTCTATGCCGGCACCGGACTGCAGGACGGCGATGGCGTGCCCGGCATCGTCGGCTACGAGATGGATCGCTACGAGCCTGGCTATCCGGGGCCGAACGCGACCAGCTGGACGCTGCTCTCGCGGTCGCCATTCACCGACAGCGGCGGCAACGCCGACTATTCGAACTCATCGATCTATCAGGCGCCCAGCGGCGCCTTTGTCTTTGCCACCGGCACGATGTCCTGGAGCTGGGGGCTGGACAGCTTCGATAACGCCGGCATCCGGACCAACGTCCCGACCGACACCCGGATCCAGCAAACAACCGCGAACATCCTGAACACCTTCCTGGTCGGGTCAGGCGTCCTGCACGACCTGAAGGTCACGGCGCCCGCGACGACGACGGCGGGGCAGCCCTTCACGGTAACGGTGACGGCCGAGGATGCCCAGGGCAACCCGGTCACCTCCTACAGCGGCACCATCCACTTCGCCAGCAGCGATACCACGGCGGGTGTCGTCCTGCCGCCCGACTCCACCCTGGTCGACGGCCAGGGCGCCTTCTCCGCGACCTTGATCCGTGCCCCAACGCAAACGCTGACCGTGTCCGATAAAGCGAACAACCTCTCCAGCACCGTCAACCTGACCGTGACCGCGGCGCCGGCCAGCCAGCTGGCGCTGACGGGCGCGCCCGGCACGGCCGCGGCGGGATCGAGCTTCCCCTTCACGGTGAGCGCCCTCGATCCGTACGGGAACACCGATTCCGGGTACGCCGGAAAGGTGCACTTCCGCAGCAGCGACACCTCCGCCGGCGTGGTACTGCCGGCCGACTCCGCGCTGACCAACGGGCGCGCCAGCTTCAGCGCGACCCTGGACCGGGCGGGTTCGCAGAGCATCACCGGGACGGACACCGTCACCAGCTCGATCACCGGAAGCCTGACCATCAGGATCACACCGCTGGCGGCGTCCAGTCTCGGCCTGGTGGTGCCCGCCAGCGTGGTGGCGAACAAGCCGTTCAACGCCACCGTCACCCTCAAGGACCGCTACGGCAACGTGGCCACCGGCTACCGCGGGACCGTCTACTTCGCGACCAGCGACCTGGTGGCCCTGGAGCTCGGCAAGATGCCGGCGGACTACACGTTCACCGCCGCGGACGGCGGAATCCACACCTTCTCCGTCACCCTGATGACCCCGCCGAGTCAGACGATCAGGGCCGCGGATACCGCCAACTCGAGCCTGTCAGCCACCAGCCCGCCGATCGCGGTGACGCTGGTCTAGTTCCTGGGACGGTTCAACCGCATGCTTCGACGACGGCACCGCTCGGAAGGGTGGCTGATCTCCGCGACGTTCGTGCTGGGGCTGGTCGCCTCCGTGCTGCCCTCCCCCATCCGGCCCGCGCTGGCCGCCGCCAATCCCATCGTCGCCGAGAATCAGCAGCCCGGCTCCTCTGGGTGGCAGCTGGGATCTCGGGTTGCCTACGACTCGGTGCAGCAGATCAAGGGCTATGCCTCGGCAACCAGCGTGCTCCAGGGCAACCCCCTGGACCTCTACGTCACCACCAATCCGGCGCAGAACTACACCATGGATTTCTATCGGATCGGCTGGTATGGCGGGCTGGGCGGAAGGCTCCGGCTGCACGTCGCCCTGAGTGGGATAACGCAGCCGACCTGTCCGGTCGACGCCACCACGGGGTTGATCGCCTGTAACTGGACCTCCTCCTACAGCCTCACCGTTCCCAGCGACTGGACCAGCGGCGTCTACATGGTGGTACTGACCAATGCCGGCGGTTATCAGAACTACATCGTCTTCGTGGTCCGCGACAGCCGGCCGGCCGCCTTTCTGTTTCAGCACGGGGTCAACACCGACCAGGCGTACAACAACTACCCCAACGACGGACTAACCGGCAAGAGCCTGTACGACTACAACAGCTTCGGCGCGACCACGGTCGCCGGCACCACCCGGGCGGTCAAGGTCTCCTTTGACCGGCCGTTTGCGACGAGCGGTGGCGGCCAGTTCCTCAACTGGGAGGTCCAGCTCGTCCGCTGGCTCGAGATGTCGGGCTACGATGTCACCTATTCGACCGACGTCGATACCCATGCCAGTGGTGGGTCGCTGCTCAACCACAAGGCCTACTTCTCGACCGGCCACGACGAGTACTGGAGCAACGAGATGTTCAATGCCGCCCAGAACGCGCGCGACGCGGGCGTGAACCTCGCCTTCTTCGGCGCCGATCCGGTCTACCGGCAGGTCCGTTTTGAGTCCTCGGCCGCCGGCGTGCCGAATCGGGTGATGGTCCACTACCGGCTGGCCCGGCTCGATCCGGTGCAGGGCCCCACCACCACCACGCAATTCCGCGATGGCCCTGTCAATCGGCCCGAGCAGACCCTGGTGGGCGTCCAGTTCACCAGCTCGGTGAATTCTGGCCCCAGCAACAATGTGCCCTACGTAATCACGAACAGCGGTAGCTGGGCGTATGCAGGCATCGGCGTCAAGGATGGCGATGCGATCCCCGGCATCGTCGGCTACGAGATGGACCGCTACTTCCCGCAGTACCCGCCGCCGAACTCCTCGAACTGGACTCTGCTCTCGCACTCGCCGTTCACCGACTACCTTGGAAATGCCAATTACGCGGAGTCCTCGATCTATCAGGCGCCGAGCCGGGCGTGGGTGTTCTCATCGGGAACGATCTCGTGGAGCCGCGCGCTCGATGGCTTCTGGTATGGCCGGGCCGACGCGCGCATCCAGCAGGCGACGGCGAACCTCTTCGCGGCGTTCCTGAACGGTGCGCCCGGGGTGCAGGGCCTCACGCTGTCGGCGCCTGCGGCCGCGACCGCGGGAACCGCGATCACGGTGACCGTCACAGCGG
>VBEN01000203.1 GCA_005881175.1 Chloroflexota bacterium | reverse complement strand
CTTCCAGCTGAGCTAACCGCCCGCGGCGACTAATTATGCAACGTGGGCGGCGGGCGTCCCCGGCAGGACGAAGCGCTTCGAGAAGTGGGCCACGACGGCGTCCTCGACCTCACTCATCACCGGCGCGCGGCCGAGCTCGACGGCCATGGAAGTGACGCCCTTATCCGGGATGCCACAAGGCAGGATGTGCGTAAAGAGGCTGAGATCGGTGGTCACATTGAGCGCGAATCCATGGGTGGTCACACCCTGGGAGACCTTGACGCCGATCGCCGCAATCTTTCGGTCTTCGATCCAGACGCCGGTGTAGCCGCTCAGCCGACCGGCCGCAATCCCAAAATCGGCCAAAGTTTCGATCAGGCAGTCTTCCAGACTCCGGAGATAGTGGCCGACGTCAGGACTCGGCCCCAGGTCGAAGATCGGATAGCCGACCAGCTGCCCCGGGCCGTGATAGGTGACGTCGCCTCCTCGATCCACATCAAGACAGGTGATGCCTCGCGCCGTTAGCTCGGCCTGCGTCAGGAAAACATGGTCCCGGGTGCCGCTTCGTCCAATGGTGTAGGTGTGCGGATGCTCGAGGAGGATCAGCGTGTCGGGCGCCAGTCCGGCGCGCCGCGCGTCGGCAAGTCGATTTTGGAGCGCCCATGCCTCCTCGTAGGACACGAGCCCGAGCCGACGCAGATCCATGATCAGCCGGCAGCGGCCCGCGCCGGCACCTGGCTGGCCGCGTGATACGAGCTGCGCACCAGCGGCCCGGATTCCACGTGCCGGAAGCCCAACTTGAGCGCCTCGATTTTCAGCGCGGCGAATTCGTCCGGGGTTACGTAGCGTGCGATGGGCAGATGGTTGGCGGTCGGTCGGAGGTACTGCCCGACGGTCAGGATTTCCACGTCGTGGGCCCGCATGTCGCGGAAGACCTGGATGACTTCGTCGATCTCCTCCCCCAGCCCGAGCATGATGCCCGACTTCGTGAAGACCGTCGCGTCCATCCGCTTCGCGCGCTGCAGCAGCTCCAGCGACCGCGGGTAACGACCCTTCGGCCGCACCTGCGGGTACAGGCTGGGGACGGTCTCGATGTTGTGATTGAGAATGTCCGGGCGGGCGCGCATCACGGTGGCCAGCGCCGCCTCGTCACCCATGAAATCCGGGATCAGGACTTCGATGCCGCACTGCGGAATCCGCTTGCGGATCTGCCTGATGGTCCCGGCGAAGATCGCCGCCCCGCCGTCTTCCAGCTCGTCGCGGTTGACGGAGGTGATGACCGCGTGCTTGAGGCCCATCCGCTCCACGGCCTCCGCGACTCGGACCGGCTCACCCAGGTCGAGCACATCCGGGCGGCCGGTCTTCACGGCGCAGAAGCCGCAGGCCCGGGTGCAGGTGTCGCCCAGGATCATGAAGGTGGCGGTGCGTGCTTCCCAGCACTCGCCGATGTTGGGGCAGCGCGCCTCCTCACAGACCGTGTGCAGCTCGAGCCCACGCATGATGTCCTTGAGCTCGGAGTAGTTCGGGCCGCCGGGCAGCCTCACCCGCAGCCATTCGGGTCGCCGGGTATCGATGGGCACGACCGCATTGCGCTTGGAGCGACCGTAGAACTTGATGGGGGCGACGTCAGCCATTGCTATCAGTATCCCAAAGGACGTCCGAATTCCGTCTCAATACACCGGGATCTGCTCGGAGAAGCCTTCGAGCCAGCGCCGGACGCCCTGGAGGAATCGGGCGGCCGAGACGCCGTCGAGCACCCGGTGGTCGAAGCTCAAGCAGAGATTCATCATCGATCGGACGGCTATCGCATCTCCGTCCACCACAACTGGCCGCTTTACGATCGCGTCCATCGCCAGGATGCCCGCCTGCGGCGACGCGATGATCGAGTACGACAGTATGGTGCCGAAGGTCCCCGGATTGTTGACCGTGAAGGTCGCGCCCTGCACGTCCGGGATGGTGAGCGCCCCGGCTCGCGCCCGCTTGGCCAGGTCGTCCGCGACCTTGGCCAGCCCGGCGATCGACAAGCGGTCCGCCTGGTGGATGACCGGCACGATCAAGCCGTCCTCCACAGACACCGCGACACCGATGTTGATGTCCTTGTGCATCACGACTCCATCGTCGCTCCAACTGGCGTTCAAGATGGGCACGGCTTTCAGGCCCTCGACCACCGCCTTGACGATGATCGGCACGAAGGTCAGGTCGATCCCCTCCTTTTGCTTGAAGCCATCCCGTGCCTGCTGACGGAAGCGCACGACGTTGCTCATGTCGACCTCGGCCACCGTCCAGGCATGCGGGATGGTCTGCTTGCTCCTGACCATGTTGCTGGCGATGGCGCGCCGCATCGGGCTGAGCGGGACGGGAGTGCCCGGCACCGCCGCCACGCCAGCGGGTCGCGGCGGAGCCTCCGCTCCCCTCTGACGCTGCTCGCCGTTCGCGGCGGCCGGCTGAGCCCGCTTGGCGACATAGTCCTCGATGTCTTTCTTGCTGATCCGTCCGCCGATCCCGGAGCCGCTGATGCTCGACAATTCGGCATCGCTGATCCGGTGCTCTTCGATCAGGGCGCGCACCGCCGGAGATAGTCGGGTCCGCCCTTCGGCACTCTCCGCGGCTGCGGGCGCCCGGGCAGGCACCTCTCCGCTTTTGGCCGCGACGACCGGTTTCGACGGCTGCGATGCCGGAGCGCTCGGTGTTGTTGCCCGGGTGGCCGTCGCCGACTCCTCGATTACGGCAATCTCCGTCCCCACCGGCACGGTGGTGCCCTCCTTCACCTTGATCTCCTTCAGCACCCCGGCGAGCGGCGCGGGGACTTCCGCGTTCACCTTGTCGGTGATCACCTCGACCAGCCCCTCGTATTTCTTGACCTGGTCGCCAGGCTGCTTCAGCCATTTCGAGATGGTGCCTTCGGTGATCGACTCGCCCAGCTGCGGCATTT
>VBEN01000202.1 GCA_005881175.1 Chloroflexota bacterium | reverse complement strand
CGCGAAGAAGGCGAAGTAGAAGAACATGCCACCGACGTACAGCACCATGGCGGCGAAATACAGGTGCAGCGAAAGATCGGCGACCGCGCCCGGCAGCCGGGTGAGGTCGCCGCGGACCAGCGCAAAGGCAAGCAGGTAGAACGCCAGAGGCACGACACGCCAGAGAGGCGGGAAGCGCCGCTCGGCAACGGCAACGGTCGCTGTGACCGGCTCCCGCACGGTGACTCGCGCCATCTCAGACGCCGGCTTTGGCGGGGAGTTTTCCGCCGGGGCTGACGGGAGTCAAGGGGATCATCTGCATCGCGTCATCGCGGAACCGGACTCGCTGAAAGGTAATGCAGTTGACCGGGCAGTGGTCCTCACAGATCCGGCAGTTGGTGCAGCGGTCATAGTTGACGAGGATCTTGCCGGCCTTCCCGCCAAACTCCTCACCGAGCACGGTATTGCAGATTTCGACGAAACCCCCGCTCGAGGTGTCACGGTTCTCCCCGTAAACGACGACATCCAGCGCCTTCTCCGGGCAGACGTCGTCGCACGCCCCGCAAAGGATGCAGGTGGACTCGTCGACGTGGTGCACCGTGTCGCATTGGAAACAGCGCAGGGCCGCGGTGATGGCCTGCTCGTCGTTCCAGGGCAACTCGACCGGCGTCATGTCCCTCCGCTTCTCAGCGGGGAGGATGGGCGGCTCCTCACGGTTGTAGTAGTCAGCCTCGCGGTGATCGTCGGTCGACTCGATGACCGTCAGCGGCTTGGCGTCGCGCGGCACCGAGGCGCCCAGCAACTCGTTGATCGAGCGCGCCGTGCGATGGCCCCAGGCGACCGCATCGACAATGAACGACGGACCCTGAACGCAATCCCCGCCGGCAAATAGCTTTGTCGTCTTCGTATGCCCACCGGTATCCGCCTCCATCAGCTTCCGAGGCGTGAGCGGCACCCCCTGATCCTGGGCAAAGTCCATGATCTGCCCTGAGGCGAAGATGGCGTAGCGGCACGGAATCACGTGTTCGGTCCCGGGGAGTTTCTGCACGGTGTTGATCAGCAGTTTGCCGCTCTCCGGATCGAATTCGAGCTTGGTCTCATCGACCCGAATGAACTCCACGCCGTTGACGTGTCCGCTGTCGTCACCCTTGATGGCATTGACGATCACGCCGGTGTGCAGCTGGAGCCCGATCTCGCGCGCCTCGACCAGCTCATTCCCGAACGCCGGCAGCCGATCGGCCGGCTCGATCGATACCATCCAGACTTTCCGGGCTCCGGTCTTGATGGAGGTCTGCGCCGCATCGGTGGCGACGGCGCCACCGCCGATCACCACCACGTCGCCGCCGCGCGGGAAGTTGTCCGGGATGATGTCGTAGGAGCGCACCCGAAGGAATTCCATGGCCGAGATCACCTCAGGGAGATCCGATCCCGGCACCGGCAGAATGCGACCCGTCATCATTCCCACCGAGAGGAAGACGGCGTCGTAGTCGTTGAGCAACTGCTCCAGCTTCGGATCCTTGCCGACGTTCTTATTGAGCAACACGTTGACACCCATGTCGACGATCATCTGGATCTCCCAGTTGAGCTGGTCGAGGTCGAACCGGAAGTGCGGGATGCTGGCGGAGAGCAGGCCACCGAGCTTGCCCTCGCGCTCGTAGAGGTCCACCTGGTAGCCCATTAGCCGGAGGTCCTGAGCGGCGGTCATCCCGGCGGGGCCCGAGCCCACGATCGCGACGCGCCTGCCGTTCTCCGGCGCTCGCTGCCAATCTATCTTCACGCGGCGCGCCCAGGCGTAGTCCGTGGCGAACCGCTTCAGCGACTTGATCGACACCGCATTTTCCGGTCCCTGCACCCAGCCGCGCTTACAGTCGGTCTCACAGGGATGGTTGCAGAGACGGCCCAGCATCGACGGAAATGGGTTGGTCTCGTGAATCACGAGCCAGGAATCCAGGTAGCGCCCCTGCGATACGTAGTCGACGTAAGCCGCGATGTCCTGGTGGATCGGACAGGCACGCTGGCAGGGCGAGACTGGAACGTTGAGGCTCAGGTCCTTGCGGCCCACAAACACCTTGTTCGAGGCCGTGTCGGTGGTGGTCTTTCCGATCTCCGTCAGGACCGCGTTGACGCTGACGATGCCGACCGTCCTCGAGGTTTTCCTGAAGAGTGGCCCCTCGTCCTCCGTCATGAGGACCACCGGGGTGTCCTCCCGATACATGATGTCGGCTCCCGACTCCAGGGAATCCGCGATATTTCGTCCAGGCAGTGGGCGGCGCATGTACGCATCCACCCGGCCGCTACCGTCGGCGAATGCTGCGATCGCCTCGCGATGACTGAACAGACCGACGATCCCGCCATCCCTTTCGACGAGCAGCGCGTCCGCACCGGACGTGTTCAGGCGCCGGACCGCCTCGGCTGCGCTGAGGTCGGCGGGGCAGGTCTCGCCGATCGGCTCCAGGACCTTGCTCAGGGTCGGCATCAGGCAGCGGCCATGGCTCGGCTGATGTCGCGCACGGTGAGCGCGCCGAGCGGCATCCCGGCGGACGTGGTAACGAGAACCAGCTGCCGGCCGGTCTCGCGCAGCAGCCGCACGGCCTCGCCCAGCGGCGCATCCGGCCGAACTTCCGGGAGCGGGGTGCGAACGAGATCGGCAGCTCGAGCATCCAGCTGCGCCCGGACGTACCGCTGCAGGATGTCGAGGTAGGACACGTAGCCCAGGCAGCGCTGATCCACGATCACCGGAAGTTCGGTGACCCGGTTCTGAGCCATCATCCGGGCGGCCTGGGCAAGGCCGGTACTGGGGAAGCAGAAGGCGAACTGGCCGGACATCGCCTGTTCGACCGTACGCATGTCGCGAACGACAGCGGGCATCGCTCGAAATTATAGGGAGCGCTGTCACGAATCCCGCTTCGCTTGGAGGGCGCCGAGGGGAGCTGGCTGTCATGCTCCCGGCAGTCGACTGTAACGACCGCGTGACGGCTTAGCTGGCCACGGTTCGTTATATCAGACGGAGTTGGCCAAGAACCTCGCCCAATCGCCGAGCCCTGATCTCGAATTGCCCCGTGACCTGGCGGGCGTTCGCGCCCGGATCCATGTTCCCTACCGCAGTGGATTCAACCGGCTGGTTCGGGTGGTCGGCATGCTGACCCTACTCGCCTCATCGCTGGGGCTGCTGGCCGCCGTCGCCGGCTTCCCTCTTAACTGGCTGAGCATGCTCATCGGCCTGCTTATCAGCCTCATCCTGATTGGCTTCACCGTTCGCCCCAGCTTGCGCCGACCAAAATTCTGATCAGGACGGTACCGGCCTAGTCCTGCTGCAGCAGTCGCAACACTGCTGCCATCATCACCCGAAAACCGAGCTGCAGGCATCGCTCATCGATCCGGAACTCGGCGGTGTGATGGCCGACTCGTGCTCCCTCCGGCGCACCGCCCAGTAAGAAGAAGCAACCGGAGCGCGCCTGCAGGAAGTAGGCGAAGTCCTCGGCGACCATCAGTGGCTCGAACATGACCACGGCGTCCTCCCCCACGACGGTCCTGGCCGCTTCGGCAACCATCGTGGCGACCGAGCCGTCGTTGACGACCGGAGGAACGGCTGACTCGAGGCTGAACTGGCAGTGGCCGCGCATGGCGGTAGCGATGCCCTCAGCGAGCTCAGCTATTCGTCGCACCAAGCGAGCCCGGAGCTCGGTATCCAGGCTCCTCAAGGTGCCCTGAATGACCACTTCGCTCGCCACGATGTTGGCCGCGCTACCGCCGTGGATGCTGCCCAGCGTGATAACGACCGGCGCGGCGGGTGCGGTTTCGCGGCTGGCAAGCGTTTGGATGGCGCTCACCACCTGGGCGGCGATCACGACGGCGTCGACGGTGTATTGCGGCTGGGCGCCGTGGCCACCCGCTCCTCGGATGGTCAGCGTGAACATGTCCGACCCCGCCATCATGGCGCCGGGCCGCACCGACACCTGTCCTACCGGCAGTTCGGACCACACATGGAGACCGATCACCCGGTCGATGCCGTCGAGCACGCCCGCCTCGATCATGGGCTTGGCCCCCAGCCCGCGTTCTTCGGCAGGTTGGAACACGAAGCGAACCATGCCGGACAGCTGAGCGCGGCGCTCCGCCATCGCCCGCGCCACCTCCAGAGCGATTGCCATATGCACGTCGTGGCCGCAGGCGTGCATCACGCCCCGACGGGCGGAGCGGAAGGCCAGCTCACCCGCCTCCTGGATGGGCAGGCCGTCGATATCCGCGCGCACGAGTACCGCCCGCCCGGGTCGCGCGCCTTTCACGTCGGCGACGACTCCGGTTTCGGCAACGCCCACCTCCAGTCTGTCCGGCGAAAGCGCTTCGAGACGCTCGGCGAGATAGCGCGATGTCTCGACTTCTTTGAAGGCGAGCTCGGGCATGGTGTGCAGCTGACGACGGTGGGTCAGCAGATGCTCAGCCGTGACAGCATCGACCTCCATCGCCGAGGCACGACGGAGCTCTGATGCCATCGAACCATTCTGGCAAACTCATCTGACCGTCCCTCTCTTGAGACCATCGCGCAATGACCGAGAGTGCAGAATGACTTGTGGCTCTTGAGACTGCCCTCGATGCCCTCGCGGGCGAGGGATACCACGACGTTCGCTTTATCGTCCATCCGAATGGCACGCAATACAAGCTGGG
>VBEN01000218.1 GCA_005881175.1 Chloroflexota bacterium | reverse complement strand
GAGCTCGCGCGAGGTGACGCCCACTGGGTCGCCCGCGGCGTTGGGTGCGGCCACGCTCGCCGGGATCTCGCCTACCACGGTGGGGGCTGCCGGATTTGCAACGTCGACGATCAAGATGCCCGGATGGACATGCGTGCAGGTGCCGTCTGGATTCGTGGGTGTCAGGACCGGAGCGACCGGCCCCGCGCCATTCAGGTCGCCGCAGGAGTTGGAGCCGTCGGTGCGGTTTCCGATATAGAGGAAATGGTCGAAGTTCGCCAGTGCCGCATTCATCCCTCGGTTGAAGAGCGGATTGTGGCCGATCAGGCTGAAGTTGAGCGAGGTTCCCGGCGTTCCTCCACCAGCGCCGACCACGACGGCGGCCTGGCCGCTGGCCGGCACGAACAGTGACGCCGACGCAAGGCTTCCCAGTGCTACCAGCCGAAGCAATCGGACTCTCAGACGTCCCGCCATCTGTCTTCCTCCCTTGTTCGTGCGCAACTCATCACCGTCGCGATTCCCCAGTCGCCGGCGATTCGACCATAGGTAATGTCGAAAGGGCGCGTCAACGGAACCAACTGCCATGCGGGCGTCGTCTCCGTGCGAGTAGATCAGGGACCCGTCAGCTGGCCGCGAATCTCCCCGGCGGGGTGGAGCGGAGTATGCACGTTGACGTAATAGGCGGAAGGATTGTGCAGGATGGCGAGCGCCAGCTCTCGCGGCACCATCGTGCAGCCGGGCCCAAGCGACGGGCTGAACGGCACAACCACGGGTCCGTTGGTCCCCGCGGGACCTCTATGGATGTGCGCGGCGATAACGGCGCCGGTCAGGTTGGCCACGGAGACGACGTAGCAGACCTCTCCCTGGCCCGGATTAACGGTGACCATTGCGGAGCCGGTTCCGTTACTTCCGCTGACCGATGGGGCGAGCGTCGCCGTAAGCGGGGCCCCGCCGTGACTCGAGCCTGGTAGTCGTTCCGCCGACGCACCAGCGGGGATCAGTAGGCCGGCGATTGCGACTGCGGTCGCGGCCAGTAATCGCTTCATGCTCATCCCTCCAGGATGTGATTCGAACTCATTCACCCTACTACGCGGACGATGACAGGGGTTTCCCCGATTCGAGCAGCCCCACGCTGCTCTACGCTGAGCCACCAGGAGATCAAGTGGTACCGATGGAGGCCGTCGATGTCGTCGTGATCGGGGCCGGGCAGGCGGGTCTCGCAACCAGTTACTGGCTGACTCAACAGGGCCGGCAGCACGTGATCCTGGAACAGGATCGCATCGCCGAGTCCTGGCGGAGTCAGCGCTGGGATTCCTTCTGTCTGGTGACGCCGAACTGGACGGTGCAGCTTCCAGGCTTTGCGTACCGGGGGTCAGATCCGGATGGTTTCATGGGGCGGGATGAGATCGTGACCTACTTCGATCGGTATGCGGCCGCATTCAACCCGCCGGTTCGAACCGGAGTCCGAGTCGCGTCCATCGAGGGGCGGTCCGCCGCGGGCTTTATGCTCGACTGCGGAGCCACGGCGATCGAGGCAAGAGACGTTGTGGTCGCAACCGGCAGCTACCGGCTGCCGAAGGTGCCTGCGGTGGCGGAACAGCTGCCAGCGTCGCTCGTTCAGGTCCATTCCAGCCGCTACAAGAACGCGGGCCAGCTCGCTGACGGTGCGGTGCTGGTCGTGGGTACTGGACAGTCCGGCGCGCAGATCGCTGAAGAGCTTTTGGAGGCCGGACGACAGGTTTTCCTGTCGGTCAGCAGCTGTCCGCGTGTACCACGACGATATCGAGGCAAAGACGCGCTCTGGTGGGGTGTCAAGGCCGGGATCATGGAGCGGACCGTGGATTCGCTGAAGTCGCCCCTGGAGAGATTCGCTTGCCACCCGTACGTGTCGGGCAAACGTGGCGGCCATGACATCAACCTGCGCACGCTCGCGCAGGACGGCGTGGTGCTGATCGGCCGAATCCAAATGGTGAGCTGCGGAACGGTGCACCTGGCGGCGGACCTGCCGGAGAACCTGAGGAAGGCCGACGAATTCGCCGAGAGCATCCTCACGCAGCTCGACCAGGCCGTGAGCAAACTTGGAATGCCGCTGCCCGACGACCTCAACCCACGTGGCATCGGGCCCGAGGTGCCCCACGAAGTCGATCCCATCCGGGAGTTGGACCTGGACGCGTGCGGAATCCGCAGCGTCGTCTGGGCGACCGGCTACCGCTCTGACTTCGGCTGGATTCGGCTGCCAGTCCTGGACGAGTCGGGCCATCCGGTCCAACGGCGCGGTGTGACGTCCGTCCCGGGCCTGTACTTCGTCGGCCTGGAATGGATGCATACGCAAAAATCCGGGTTGCTTCTTGGCGTCGGCGAAGACGCCGCGTACGTCGCATCTGCGATCGCCGGCGATCTCAAATCCAGCGCTAAAGGAATGGAGGTATCAGCATGAACGACAAGCCCGCGACGGCCCAAGCCAAGGCGAAGCCCTGTGTCTGCCACGTGATGAAGCGCTCGGGCCTGATCTGGAAGGCGACGGGGCGGCAAAACGCCAACCGCCAATCGGAATATCAGTGCCGGATCTGTGGCGCTACCGCCTGGCGGCCAGCGTAGGCTGGCGCGCCTGGGAACCCTCGTTAGCGAAATGATGCGCCAGCTCCGTCCGCGACCGAACGCGCAGCTTGCTGTAAATGCGGCTCAGGTGCGCCTCGACAGTCTTGGGACTGAGGAAGAGCGCGGCCGCGGCCTCGCGGTTTGTCGCGCCCTGCGCGACTCTCAGGGCGACTTGAAGCTCCTGCAGCGTTAGCTCGTCCGAAGCCGGCCGGTCGCGCCGCGCGGTCTCGCCGGTGGCGCGGAGCTCATTGCGGGCTCGGTTCGCCCACGGTTGCGCGCCCAGGCGTTCGAAGGTTTCGAGCGCCGCATGGAGTTGCCCGCGCGCCTCGGCCCGGCGGCGGGCGCGGCGCAAACGCTCGCCGTAGCAGAGCTCGGTTCGCGCCCGTTCAAACGGCATCACCGCTCGCGCATGTAGCTCGAGCG
>VBEN01000024.1 GCA_005881175.1 Chloroflexota bacterium | reverse complement strand
CTGCCGGCAACTCGAGCCAGATCAGCGACGGCGCCGCCGCCGTGCTGGTGATGACCGCCGAGAAGGCGAAGTCTCTCGGGCTGCGGCCGCGAGCTCGCATCGTGGCGCAGGCCATCGTCGGCTCCGAGCCGACCATCATGCTGACCGGACCGATTCCGGCGACACAGAAAGTCTTGAAGAAGGCGGGCCTGCAGCTCAAAGACATCGATCTTTTCGAGGTGAACGAAGCCTTCGCGCCGGTGGTCTTGGCCTGGCGGCAGGAGACCGGCGCCGACATGGAGAAGGTCAACTACAACGGTGGCGCCATCGCCCTGGGCCATCCGCTGGGGGCCAGCGGCGCGCGGCTGATCACGACCTTGCTACACGAGCTCGAGCGCCAGGATGCCCGTTACGGCCTCAGCACCATGTGCATCGGCTACGGGATGGGAATCGCCACCATAATCGAACGCCTGAAGAACTAATCGTCCTAGCCGCGCCGGTCGGGAAAATCGATCGGTTGGTTCTGCCGCCGCCGCTCCACCGCGCCGGAGAGGACGAAAAGAAAAATCACCTGGATGACGAAATACATCGCGACGATCAGGTCGATGACGGCAGCGATCGTCCCTCCCGACTCGCGGATGTCGGCAATGGCCAGACCGAAGAACAGGAATGAGCACAGGTAGGTAATGAACGCGATCGAGTAAATCGCGTTCTTCCAGAGCTGGCGGTCAGCGAGCAGCCGGCTGAGCCAGCGTGGCGTCATCGCCCGCGGCAGTTCAATCGGGCGCGGATCTACTTGCATTTCCACATGTGCCCCCTCAACTGGAGTGTCTGCCCGGGCGGACAGCTGCCGGAAACCGGGGTGGCGCCGGGGCTGAGCGTCGTCCCGTCCGGCGCCAGGGTGGTCGCATCGGTGAGGTGCGTGAGCTCGTAGCTGACTTCGCTGTAGAGCCCGCTGAGCTGGTTGCCGGCCAGCGCGACGACGGCGAAAGTGATGGTCGCCAGTAACACCATGAGGAATGCATATTCGATCAGCGCCTGGCCGGACTTCATTCGCCGTCGCTTCATAGCTGAAACGACGGTAGCACCGCATTCCGTGCGGTCCATCCGCCGTTCGACCCAATTGCACGGCGATCAACTAACGATCGCCGTTACGGCATACGGTCGAACCCCGCGCGGAGCTGCTGATAGCTGGCCGTAAGGCTTTCGTTAAGGACTTTCGTCTCCGCGATCACCGGCATGAAGTTCGTGTCGCCGTCCCAGCGGGGGACGACATGCTGATGAACATGGTCCGCGACCCCCGCCCCCGCGATCTTGCCGGCATTGATGCCCAGGTTGAAGCCCTGTGGTTTCAGCACCTCGCGGAGTACGCGAAGCGAGCGCTGCGTCAGGGCAGCCATGTCGCTCGCCGTTGCCGGCGGCAGGTCTTCCAGGTTTGCCAGGTGCACCACCGGCGCGACCATCAGATGGCCGTTGTTGTAGGGATAACGATTCAGCATTGCCAGCGACAGGCCGGTCCGGGCGAGGAGCAGGTGGGCGGCCTCCTGGCTGCGATCGGCGCCGGCCGCCTCACAGAAGAAGCAACCCGCCGGCCTGTCGGCCTTGATGAACGCCATCCGCCAGGGGGCCCAGATGTGCTGCACCGGCTGAATCATAGAAGTCGACCGCCTCGCTTCTGTCGCGACAGTACCACAAAATCGTGTATACTGCGTCCCGTGGTTCCGGGGTGAGTGCTCGCGCGGCCGGGTTGCTAAACTTGACCCTCGACCCGCGTATGTGGGGCCGTGGCGCAGCTGGGAGCGCGATTGCATGGCATGCAATAGGTCACGAGTTCGAATCTCGTCGGCTCCACCATTCATTTAGTCCCATGGCCAAGACCGTTGCCCCCGTCTACGATCCGCAGGCGATCGAGCCAAAGTGGCGCGACGCCTGGAAGAAGGCCGGCCTGTTCCGGGCAAGGGAAGACGGTAACAAGCCGAAGTTCTACAACCTCGTGATGTTTCCGTACCCCTCGGGGCCGCTGCACATGGGGCACTTCCGGAACTACGTCATCGGCGATGCCTTCGCTCGGTACAAGCTGATGCGCGGCTTCAACGTGCTCAATCCGTTCGGCTGGGACGCCTTCGGGCTGCCGGCGGAGAATGCCGCGATCCAGAGCGGCATCCCGCCCCGGGTATCGATCGAGGGCAACATCGCCATCTCGAAGCACGAGCTGGATCTCATGGGCGTGCTCTATGCCTGGGACCGCGAAGTGACGACCTCTAACGAGGATTACTACCGCTGGACGCAGTGGCTCTTCTTGAAGTTCCTCGAGCAGGGCCTCGCCTACAAGCAGAAGGCCTGGGTCAACTGGTGCCCGAAGGACAACACCGTGCTCGCCAACGAGCAGATCGTCAACGGCGTCTGCTGGCGCTGCGGCACCAAGCCGACGAAAAAAGAGCTGGAGCAGTGGTTCTTCAAGATCACCGCCTATGCGCAGCGGCTCCTCGATGATCTCAACAAGCTCGATCGCTGGCCGGAGCGTGTCAAGGTGATGCAGGCCAACTGGATTGGGCGCAGCGAAGGCGCGGACCTCGACTTCTTCCTTGAGCGCGAGGGCAAGCTCCGGGTGTTCACCACCCGGCCCGACACCGTGTTCGGCGCCACCTTCATGGTGGTGGCGCCCGAGCATGAAATCCTCCCTAAGATCGTGACGCCGGACCAGCGGGCCGCCGTGGACGCCTACATCGAGCGGACCAAGGCGGAGACCGAAATCGAGCGTCTCTCCACGGAGCACGAGAAAACCGGCGTCTTTTCCGGCGCGTATGCGATCAATCCCTTTAGCGAAGAGCGAATTCCAATCTGGATCGCCGACTACGTGCTGGCCAACTATGGCACCGGCGCCATCATGGCCGTTCCTGGCCACGACAGCCGCGACTTCGAGTTCGCGCGCCAGCACAAGCTGCCGATCCGGCGGGTCATCGGCCCAAGTCTCGACGCGGCGGACAAGCCTCTCGACACAGCCTTCGAGGCCTACGACGGTGTCCTGGTCAATTCGGGTGCGTTCAACGGGCTCAGCGTCAAGGAGGGAATCGAGCGGATCACGGCCGAAGCCGAGCGGAAGGGCATCGGCAAGCGCACCATCACCTATCGCCTGCGCGATTGGCTGATCTCGCGACAGCGCTATTGGGGCGTGCCCATCCCCATCATCTATTGTCCGGACCACGGCATCGTGCCCGTGCCCGACCGCCAGTTGCCGGTGCGCCTCCCGGCAGAGGTCGAATTTCGCTCCGACGGCCAGAACCCCCTGGCACACACGCCGTCATTCGTCAACACCACCTGCCCGAAATGCGGCAAGCCCTCGCGGCGCGAGACGGACACGATGGATACCTTTGTCGACTCGTCCTGGTATTTCCTGCGCTACGCCAGCGGCGACGATCCCTCCCAGCCTTTTGATAAGAAGCGCGTGGATTACTGGATGCCGGTCGACCAGTACACCGGTGGGATTGAGCACGCCATTTTGCACCTGCTCTACTCGCGATTCTTCATGAAGGTGCTCTTCGACGCGAAGATGGTCTCGGTCGACGAGCCATTCGCGGCCCTCTTCACGCAGGGCATGATCCATCGCAATGGCTACGTCATGTCGAAGTCGAAGGGCAACGGCATCACGCCCGACTACATGGTGGAGAAGTACGGGGCCGATACCGGCCGGGTCTACGAGCTCTTCATCGGTCCCCCCGATCAGGACGCTGAGTGGAACGACCGCGGCGTCGACGGCGTCGCGCGTTTCCTGCATCGGATCTGGCGGCAGATCGTGGGCGAGGAAGACGGGGTGGTTCCGGGAATGGCGCGCGTACCCAGCGAAGAGCTGACTCGCAAGCTGCACGAGACGATCGAAAAAGTCACCCGCGACGTCGAGGCCTTCCATTTCAACACGGCGATGTCGGCGCTGATGGAACTGTCGAATGCGATGCAGGACTACCTGCAGGCGGGCGGCCGGCGCAACGATGCCTGGGAGGCGGCCTGCCGCGACCTGACGCGGCTGCTCGGTCCCTTCGCGCCGCATCTGGCCGAAGAGCTCTGGCAGCGGCTGGGCGGGGAAGGCCTCCTCGTCTATCAGCCCTGGCCCGAGCCCGATCCGACGATCCTGCGTCGAGCCAAGGTCACCGTGGTCGTGCAGGTCGACGGGCGGCTCCGCGACCGGATCGAGATGCCGGCCGGCATCGACCAATCCGATGCCCAGGCGCGAGCCTTGAAAAGCCCGAATGTCGAGCGGGCCATCGGCGGGCGTCGGGTTCAACGCGCGGTCCACGTCCCCGACCGTTTGATCAACCTGGTCACGGGCTAGAGCTCGCCGGTCATGCGGCCGAGGACCTGTCCGCGCCCTTTGACTTAAGTTTGCGCAAGCACACAGAACGGTTTATCGAATGGCGCCAGGGTCTGAACGGCTGGTTGTACCGGCACAGCTGGCAGCTCGCCGCGGTGCTGGCGCTCGCGGTTCTGGCGGCGGGCGTTTACACGCTCTGGCCGCGTCCGGCGGCGCCGGTTGACTCGCCCGCAGTCATTTCGGCTGACGACGTCGAGGCGGCCCAGGAGCGCACCGTGATTGTCTACGTCAGCGGGGCGGTACGGCATCCCGGGTTGTACACGCTCGGCTCAACCTTGCGGATCAGCGACGCGATCGTTGCGGCGGGCGGGCTGCTGGACGACGCCGATCCGAATTGCCTACCGAACCTGGCCGCGCACGTCAGGGACGCCAGTCAGATCGCAGTTCCCCTGATCGGCCACTGCGCGAAAGGAAAGAAAGCCAAGCTCGACATCAACAGCGCAACACGGGAGCAACTGCTCAGGGTTCCCGGCATGGACGCGGCGCTGGCCGACGCGATCATCAGTTACCGGCAGGACTTCGGCGGTTTCGTGCTGCTGACGGAACTCAAGTCGGCGATGGGACTCGACGCCAACACTTACGGGGAGCTCGCGAAGTCGCTGACCGTCAACTGAATCCCTGGCCATGGTGGACGCTTGCCGCCCTGCTCGCCTCGTGGAGTGTCGGTGTGGCTATCGCGATACTGATGAGCCCGCTGATCCCGTGGCTGGTGCTGGCGGCTTTGCTGGCCGTCGGAGTCGCGCTCGTCACCCGGCGGCTCGCGCCACTCGCCGGACTGGCCCTGCTCGCGTTGCTGCTCGGAGCCGGCCGCGGCGTGCTGGCGCCGACCGTCGAGTTGCCCGCCAGCCTCGCCGGTCAGACCGTCGCCGTCTCAGGAACGGTCGACGATGACCCGGTCGAGCGCAAGGGAACCCGCCGGCTAACCGTGCAGCTTGACCACGTGCTCGGCGGCCTGGACCAGACGACCAGTCGCCTGCGCATCCTGGCGACGGCTTACGGCTCGACGCCCGTGCATTACGGCGACCTGGTTGTGCTCAGTGGCGAGATCCTGACGCCGCCCCGCTTCGACCAGTTCGATTACCGCACCTACCTCGCCGAGCAGGGCATCGCCGGCGTGATGCCTTCGGCCCGGCTGGTTCGAGTCACCTCACATCCGGGCGATCCGCCCCACACACTCCTCTATTCCGTGCGTCATGCGCTGGTCGACACGGTCGACCGGGCGCTACCCGAACCGCAGGCGGCGCTGTTGCTGGGCGTCGTCTTCGGCTACCGCGCGGCCCTGCCGCAGGCGCTGGCGCAGCAGATGATCGCCAGCGGGCTCGTCCATATCGTTGTCGCATCCGGTTTGAATGTCGCCCTGCTCGCCCGACTCGTGCAACAGGGGCTCGGCCGTATCTGGTCGCGGGGCGCGGCGGTCACGGCCCTAATCGCCATCATCGGCTACGCCCTTCTATCGGGAGCTTCTCCGGCTGCCCTGCGGGCAACCCTGATGGGTGGGCTGGTCATCCTCGCCGGCATGATCCACCGGCAGAGCCATGTGAGCGTCGCCCTCGCGCTGGCCGCCGCGGTACTGCTTGGGATCAAGCCGAGCCTGGTCCGCGACGTCGGGTTCACCCTTTCGTTTGCGGCCACGCTGGGCATCGTTATTTGGGCGGATTCATTGACGAGGCTGCTGCGCTGGCTTCCCGGACCGCTCCGCGAGGCGCTGGCCGCCACCCTATCCGCGCAGGCCATGACCTGGCCCTTGCTAGTTGCGCAAGTGCATCAGGTCTCGGTCATCGCCCCCCTGGCCAACCTCCTGGTTGTGCCGCTTGTCCCGTTCATGATGGTCGCCGGCGCCGTCGGCGCGGCTGCCGGAAGCTTCCTGCCGATCGTCGGCTGGCTTCCGCTGCAGATGGCGGGCGCAGTCGCCCGCTGGTTCGAGGCGGTGATCCAGCTTATGGGAAGCCTGCCTTTCGCCGCGATCCCGACGCCGTACTTTCCCGCTCGCTGGCTGGCCGCGGCCGCCATCCTCAACGGCGGGGCGCTCGCCGGCGTAAAGCTCCGTCAGTTTTTCTGGCGGCGAAAGATCTGGGCGGCGCTCGGCGCGGCAGCTTTCGCCGCCCTCGCCCTGCTGCTGATTGCGCCCGATGGACGGGTGCACGTCTACGCGCTGGACGTCGGCACCGGGTCCGCGGTCCTCGTCCGGACCGCGAACGGTCACCAGCTGCTGATCGATGCCGGGCCTGACGCCGACCGCCTCGCGCAGTCGATCGGTCGGGCCCTGCCGCCAACGGCGCGGACGATCGATGTCTGGCTGATCACCGGCGGGCGCCGGACGAACATTGGCGCCGCCTCATCTGTGCTCGACCGATTCCAGATCGGCCGGCTTGTCATCGCCGATCCCGACCCGTGGAGCGCGACGCTGCGGGCGCTCGTGCAGCAGGCCCAGAGTGCCGGTATCGCCGTGGAGCGGGCCACAGGCCCGCTGCAGCTGGATGGAGTGGCGCTAAACCTGGCCGGCGACGGGCGAAGCTGGTTGCTTGCGGTTGGCCACGCCGTGCTCGCTTTCGTGCCACCGGAGACGAGCGGGCCCTCGTTGCCACCCGATATCGATGGTGCGATCTTTACCAGTGGCGGCCCGCAACAGTGGCAGGGAACGGGCCACGGCTTCAGTGTCATCCAGGTCGCGGCGAACAGTCGCGATGGTCTGCCGGTGCGGGCCGTCCTGCTGGCCTTGCGAGGAGCGCCAGTCTACCGAACCGATCGGCTCTCCACAGTCGAGCTAGTAGGAACCGTGCTTGGATTCCGACCCGTCGACTAGTCATTGCTGGTCGATCAGAGCTCAGCCTTCGACCGGATGCCCCAATGTCCGCGTTAGCTCTCACCGGGACGGCTCACCCGGCTGTATTGCAGCTGGTCAAAGGTGGGTTCCCAGGGCCGGGCGCCATGCAATGCCTGCAACGCCTTCTCGAGGCGTACGGGCGCGACCACGGTGCGCAGTGCCAGGACGTTCAACTCATCTGGGCGCGCCGGCCTTCGCTGGCTCCCGTCATAGCTCTCGACGAACCAACTGTTGATATTTCCGACCGTCACCTTATAGACAGGAAGTCGAATACGGGACCGGTCAGGCGGGAGGTTTCCAACGATTGCCCAGTCGCCATTCCAGATCTTGGCATCGAGCGATTCCGCAAGAAAGGCGATGTCATCCGCCGTAATGCGACTGAGCTCGGGGTGCTCCCCACGCCGGTAGGCCGTCTTGAAAATGGCCAGCAGATACGACGTAAATCGTTGCCCTGCTACTTGCCCGTATCCGACCTGGGATTCATTGATCGGGACCGCGAAGACGTCGCCCAGCTTGGGGCTGACCCCATTTTGCTGAGGCATTCTTCATCAGCATATCCGCGAAACATACAATGATGCGATGGCGCGCGTCTCACCTGAGGACTTCCCTGATCCCATCGTCGACTCCGCCCTCGCCGACAAGGCCGGACAGAGCCGGGCGGTCC
Organism: Chloroflexota bacterium; assembly: GCA_005881175.1. GTDB lineage: Bacteria > Chloroflexota > Dormibacteria > CF-121 > CF-121 > CF-13. Next base: position 26,510 of record VBEN01000024.1, on the reverse strand, counting down.
TGGCCGGCGGCTGTTTCTGGTGTGTCGAGGCCGTCTATAAGAATCTCAAGGGTGTCTCGTCTGTCAAATCCGGGTACGCGGGTGGCTCAGCCGAGACCGCAGACTATGAGACGGTTTCGAGCGGTACCACGAAGCACGCCGAGGCGGTCGAGGTTCTCTATGACCCGAGCCAGATCAGTTACGGCCAGATCCTCAAGGTGTTTTTCTCCATCGCGCACGACCCGACGCAGCTCAATCGCCAGGGACCGGACTCCGGCCGGCAATACCGCTCGGCGATCTTCTTCGCCGATGATGAGCAAAAGCGCGTGGCCGAGGCATACATCGACCAGCTGAACAAAGCGCGGGTCTTCGACGCCCCGATCGTTACCGAGGTCACGCCGCTGGAGGCCTTTTTCACAGCGGAGACCTATCACCAGGACTATGCCGCTCGGAATCCCTTAAATCCCTATATCGTCGTCAACGCGCAGCCCAAGGTCAGAAAGGTTCGCGCCTATCAGGCATCCCAGGAAAAGGTCCGTAACCGCTAGCTTCAGTAGCCGTCGACGACGACGTTTCGCAGGGGGTCGCCAATCTGGTAGCGGCGCACCTGGTCGGCGATCAGCCGCCAGGCACGGTCCAACAGTTTTCGTACCGATCCGGCGACGTGCGGCGTGATCAGCACGCCTGGGGCCGACCACAGCGGATGGCCGTCGGGGAGCGGTTCAGGATCGGTCACGTCCAGCGCGGCGCGCAGCCGACTGGCCAGAACTGCGCCGGTTAGCGCCTCAGTGTCGACGATCGCGCCCCGTGCCGGATTAATCAGGAGCGCTCCCGGTCGCATGGCGGACAGGAAACGGGCGTCCACCAGGCGTCGGGTCTCCGCGGTCAGGGGAAGGAGGATGACGACCACGTCGGCCTCGGGCAGCAACGCCGCCAGCTCAGATAGCGGATGCACGCCCTCGCGCGGATGGCGCGCCACCCGCAGCAGCTTGACACCAAAGGACGTCAACCGCGCCTCGACCGCCCGACCGATGGATCCGTATCCGACGATGAGCACGGTCGTTCCCTCCAGGTCATCGCCTCCGGCATCGATGCCGCCGCGATGCCAACGTTCGCGGCGTTGCGCATCGACGTACGTGGGCAGGTTGTGGTAGGCGGCGAGCATCGTCATCACTACCCACTCGGCGACCGGCACGTCGTGGACGCCGGCGCCATCGCAGAGGGTCACGCCAGAGGGGATGGCATCCAGCAACCAATCGACTCCCGCGGCCATCGCCTGAACCACGCGAAGATCATCGAGCCGATGGATCGACTCGATCACGCGTGGCGGGTTGTAATCGGCGATAAGGAACTCGCCACGACCCAGCCGATCGGGGAGAGGCCCAGCCGCCGGTAGTTGGTGAACGGCGATTCCCCCCGGCAGTAGCGCCCGGTGCTCGGGCGCCGTGCCCGCCGGGATCCAGACGTCAATCGGCACGCGCTGACACTACACCGACCGCGCCATGCACTGGACAACCCCGGCGCGCGCACGGCGGCGTGACGATGGTCGCGGCTCGGTAATGGAAATCGCGGGCCCAAGACACCTGTCGCAACTTGCCCGGCCGACATTGGACGGACGCGATCTCAACGTTGCTGTTATGAGGGGCTGTAATGATTCCCGTAAGGCGGCGGGGTCGAGGGGAACGCGGCTACGGCCAGGCGATGACCGAGTTCGCTGTTGTCCTACCCGTGCTCTTCATGCTCATGCTGGGGGTGCTGGATGGCGGTCTTCTCATGTTCAGCGTGGGAACCGCTCGCTATGCCACCGTTGACGGTGCCCGCATGGCTGCTCAACTCGGCAATGCGGCCACGGCCGATGACCAGTCGATCCGAGTGATTCGCGAACACGTCGGAGCCACCGGAATCTTTTCCGTGGATGAGGTCGACGTCTACAAGCTCAATCAGGACGCGAATGGAAACCTGACGCCCGACACCATCTTCTTCAACCGGTACCGTGTTGACGGCACCCCGATGATGCCCGAGCCCTGGACAGCGGCATCACGCAACGTCGGCAACGGCACCAGTGATTTTCTGGGCATTACCGTCCATTTCACCTACAGGTGGAAGGCTGGCTTTTTGGCGCCGCTCGGTCCGCTGCAGAGCACCGTCACCCATTACATCCGGCTGGAGCCGCAGAGCTACTGACATGCGGACACGCCTCCGTTTCGCTTGTGCGCCCGATCGGCATCGCCGGCTCGGCCAGTCTCTCGTGGAGCTCGCCATTCTGACCCCTTTGCTCGCCTTGCTGCTCATGGGTGGTTTCGACGCCAGCATCATGGCCTCGGACAAAGTCACGTCCGGGTCCGCCGTTCGCCAGGGCGCTCGCCTGGCGGCGGAGCTCGGCGGGTCGCAGTCAAACCCGGGAGCCACGACCGCCGATATCGACATGCAGATCGTCCATAACGTTCTAGCGATGGCCGGCGGCATGACATCCAGCACCGTGTCAGAAATCGATATTTATGCGCCCACGAGGGAGGACGGCAACTATCGGTCGGGCGTGGATCTCGTCGATAAGTACTTCATCAGCCCTGGTGGTGACGTGACCGTCGGGACGCAGACTTTCCCCATCAACAAGCGAAAGCAGACTCCCCCCAACGAGACTTCCATTGGGGTCAGGCTGGTCTGGACCTACAACGCTCCGGCCGGCATCTTTCCCAAGAACCTCACCCTCTCCGACTATTCGGTCATGAAGGCGGCACCGATTCTGGGATGAAACGCTCGCAATTCGGGCAGGCCATCGTCGTGGTCGCCATGGCCGGGACATTGCTCATCGCTGGGGTTGGTCTGGGGGTCGACATGGTGGTCGGTTATTTCTATAGCGTCGCCACCGAGCGGGCCGCGGCCGCTGCCGCCCTGTCTGGGGTCGTCTTCATGCCCGACCAGTTCAGCCCGAGTAATGCCATGCCGCCGGGATCGCGTAACGATGCGACCGACCGCGCCCTCGACGAGGCAAGGCGCAACGGGTTCGACACCGCCGACGCGGCCAACGGGATCGTGGTCACCCCGAGTCGGGTCACCGGCTACCCGAACCAGCTCCAGGTGACCGTCGAGCGCACGGCACCGGTATTTTTCATGGAGGCGTTCGGCTTCCGCCCCTATGTTGTAAAGAAGATCGCGGTGGCGGCCTACCTGCCGCCGATCTCCCTGGGCGAGCCCGGGAGCCAGCTGGGCGCTGCGCTCGGCGAGCTGGGACGCACAAGGTTCTCGTTCATGCGGACTGAGGGTTGGGGTACCGACCGCGGGTATGGCGACGCCTTCACGCCAAGTCCGTTCAATCCGCCCGCCGGTGCCGGCGCCACGGACGACGTCCACCAGATCAGCTACGCCAACGCCACGGAGCTCATGGATCCTTCGGTTTCCGACCGAGGAGGCTACAACTACCGCGTCACCATCCCTGGTGGTGGGGCGGGCGGGGTGATTCAGATTTACAACGCCGCTTATGCCCCCGATGGGTACGGCGCCGCGGCAAACTTCTGCAATAACGACAACCAGAACCCGGCTCTGCGCGCGTGTTCGACCCGTGGGATCAGCTGGTATCACGAGGACGACGACATGGGCGGGGCGACGGCCGCGAACTATCCGGCGATGCGCTACAGCCTTTACTGGGTGAACAATCTCTTCATTCGCAGCAGCGACGTGCTCCTTTCGCAGACCACTGTTTACCCCATCGACGCCAGCAACTGGTCGATGGCATCGAACCAGTACCTCGTCATGGGCGGCTCGAGTCGGGGACGCAGGGTGACGCAGAGCTACTCGGGTGGTCTGCCAACCAACATGCTGATCTATCACAATTGGATTGACCCCGCCACGTACAGCGAGCCGCAGGACGACGGCCTTGTCAGCTTGCAGCAGACAGGGGCATTCAGCACCTATGACCAGGGAGGCGTGCTGGTGCCCGGTACCTACCGGTTGCGGGTCGACACCCTGGACAACAATGGGCGGAGCTTTACCAGCTCGAGCACGATCGGCAAGAAAGGTTATGCGTTGCGCGCGGTCAATGGTGATGCCAGCCGCACTGCCTGCACCAGCTGCCAGACAGCGGCTTGGTACGACATGTGCTTCTTCACCCCATTCGATGCCGGACTCGGGGGAAGCTTCACCATGAATCTGTTCCAGCTGCCCCGTGACTACGCCGGCCTCACGGTTACGATCGATCTCTGGGACCCCGGCGACGTCTTCAGCACGAGCGGTTTTGTCGCCATCAATATCCTGGACCCGGCGGGGGCGGTCGCGACCTCGCCGTTGGGCATCAATATCTACGATCTGGGCCAAAAGCGCTCGAGTCTCGCGGCGCGGAATTATCGGGTTTGGGCCAGCGCCTCCACCAACCGGCTGGCGTCCTTCACCGCCGTGGACACCCGCACCGGGGTGTCAGCCAATAGCCAGTGGATCCACCTCGAAATTCCGATTCCGTCCTCCTACAACCCGCCGCCAGGACAAGACTGGTGGAAGCTGCAGTACGTCACGGGTCCGGCGACCATCACCTACGACACAGTGACAGTGGCCGTCGGCCTGAAGGGCGGGCCGGTCCACCTCGTGCCCTGACTCCGCGACCGTGATTCGAGCCGTTCCGAACTAACGTTCGCCTAGGGGTCTAGATGATTCTTAACCGGGCGTAAGCGGGCTCAGCCGTCGCCGTTTTACAAGACGACTACCCGCCAAGGAGGACGAATCGTGCGAACAAAGGCGATGATAACGGGGGCGATCGCGGCCATCGGGATCGCAACCCTCACCGCGAACGCCAGCAGCAACAGCCACCAGGGCTCGCCGGGGAGCGTCGTGAGCCTGGTTGCAGGGACGACAACCATCATGAGGGCCGACCGCGACGAGGTCTCCGTGGCAACCCGCGGGGCCATCACGGCGCCGGCGATCGCCGGGCCTGCCGAAAAACCGCTCGCGGCGGTCAAGCCGGCGGCGGCCAGGTTCACGCTGTCAGCCGCTTGCCAGCAGGCGATCAATGCCTTGAAGGCCTTGCATCAGGCCGAGGTGGCCGAGGACGCCGCGGAGCTGGCCAGCCGGCAACCGCTGTCGTTGACCGCGTTGCAGGCCGCGCGCGCCGAAGACCTGGCGGAGGCGCAACAGTGGCGCAATGCCCTGACGGCGGCGCGCACGGCGTGCCTGCCGGCTCCGAGTGCGGCTTGCCAGTCCGCCATCACGAACCTACAGACCCTGTTACAGGCACCCCGCACGACGGACCTGGCTGGGTTGAAGGCGGCGTTTGCCGCGGTTGCGACCGCCTGCGCTCATCGCGACTGAGTGACGCTCGCTGCTACGAGGAGAGGGCCCGGACGACCGGGCCCTTTTTGATATCCACGCTGGCGCCCTCGACCTCATGAGTTGACGCGAGCACGTAGATCGCCGCGAAGCCCTCGAGGTCGAGCCGCTCGCGGTCGTGGCGCACCTCACTGACTTGTCGCCTGACGACGGCGGCCCGCACGGTGCGCGGGCGCGCCGCAATCCGGTTCAGACAGATCTCCAACGGGAGGTCGAAGACAATGGCGATCACCGGACGCCGGTGATGGCGCGCCATCCCGATCAGCGCAGTGCGTCGCATCCAGTCTGTGTTCGTGGCGTCGATGATCGTCAGCACGCCGGCGGCCAGCCGGTCTTGTACGAGCGCCTGCAAGCGCTCGAAGACGTCCTCGTTGGCCCGCTGGTCAGATTCGCTCTCGCCGATGCGCGCCCGCAGCTGGTCGGAGGAAACGACATCGCCGGACGCGAAATGCCGGGCCGCGAAGGTCGACTTGCCGGAGCCCGCCGCGCCGATCAGGAGCACCAGGGCGGTTGCAGGAATCTCCATTCGTTCGCCGGTTGCGGTCACGACGCCGCCGTGGAGATGAGCGATCGCTCCACGCCGGCGAGGCGCTTGAGCGCCGCCGACTTCTCCGTCAGCCCCGCGCGCGTGTCCTGGACCGCGTGGCGCAAGGACGCGATGGTGGCGTCATACGTCGATCGATCGACCGGAAAAGGGGTCCCATCCTTGCCGCCGTGGGCGAAGGAATAGGAGACCGGATCCCGCACCGACGCCGGCTCGCCGTAGGTCAGCTCGGCGACCAGCGCCAGCGCGCGCAAGGCTTTGGCGCCAACGCCTGGCACCGCCAGCAACGCGGTGTAGTCCTCGGGCTGCCGCTCATACGTCGTCAGCAGAATCCGCGCCAACCGATCGGGGTGGATGTCGCTCAGCCGGATCTCATGGTGGCGAGGCAAGGAGACCGTTCGCATCCGCGTAAGTTCGATAACAAGTTTGGTCGGATTCTCACGGGCGATCTCGACGGCGACCGTTCGGTTGCCCTCGCCTTCGGATGCCACGAGATTGAGGACGTCCTGGGTGGGCTGCCCCGCGACGGCGGCATGCGGGTCCCAGTCGAATCGCTCGGGCGGCAGCCAGTGATACCGGCGTGCCATCAGGGAGCGCTCGTTCATGCCTTGCTGCACCACGGCCCAGGAACCGTCGCTCGTGAAGAAGAAGCTGTGGTGATAGACCTGGAAGCCGTCCTGCACGGCGGCCGAATCGACCTTCGCCGAGAGCCGGCTGGCGCGAATGAGTGGCGCGGCATCCTGGCCGGTGGTCCAGCACGCGGACTCGATCTCCTGCGGTGTCTTGCGCGACGTCTTGCCCTTGCCGCCTGCAATGAAGATCCCGGTCTCGCCCGAGAGATCCTTCAGGCCTTGCTTCAGCGCGCCGCAGGCGGTCGTGGTCAGTCCACTGCTGTGCCAATCGAAACCGAGCACGCAGCCGAAGGCCTGGAACCAGACCGGATCGGCAAGCCGGCGCAGCAGGCCTGGCGCGCCTTCCTCCGAAAGGATCGCCAGCGTCATCTCGCGGGCCAGCGAGGTCATGCGCTCGAACAACCAGCGGGGTGCGCGGCCGCTGTGCAGCGGTAGATCGGCGGTGCCGGTGCGCATCGGCTGAAGTCTAGTAGGCGCGGATGGGAGCAGGCCGCAACGAAAAGAGCGGCCGGCGGGGGAAATGCCGACCGCTCAAACCGACTCGAGCTCTATTTAGCTGATGTTCTCCCGGGCTTCCGCCTTGTTGGGGGCCGGCGTGCCGCTGACGTGCAGAAGGTTTTCAACGCCGCCGACGCCCGGCACCTTCAGGACGGCCTTCTCAATGGTCGCGATCTGGTAGGCGTTGTCCACCTGGCCCCGAACGGTAACGACGCTGGACTCGACATCGAAATTGATCTGTCCCTTCGGCAGATCACGATTGCGCAAGACCTCGCTTTCCACACGGTCGCGCAAAGTCAGATCATCCACGGGGGACGGCGCGGATCGCAGCGTCACCATCCGCTGGGGGAGGGCCGCCGCGGTGGTGCCGGTCCGCCTCCCCCACTGGTTCAACGCGCGCCAGCCACGGCGCAGTCGGGCGGCCGACCAATCGGCGAATACGGCGCGTCGGGCGCGGCCACGTTCCGGATCGAGGAAATAAACAGCGACCGCACCGCTGATGGCGCCGGCGATGATCGAGAGCGGGGACGGCCCGCCGCGCGCGGGCAGCCGCTTGCGTGCCGCCTTTGTCTGCTTACGGATCTGGGTGTTGACCGACTCCTCAGCGGAGGCGGCGAGCTCCCGAGCGGCGTTTCCGGCACCGCTCGTCAGCTCTTTCGCAGCCCGGCCGACCCGATCGGCGACGTCGCTACTGACTTGCTTGAGGTCAACCTGCTTCAGGTCAGGCACCCCGCGTCACCCCCTCCGTCACCTTCTCGGCCGTTTTGTTTTTGGTCGCCTGGACCAGGTTGCCATGGCTGAGAACGCCAACCAGGCGACCGTTCTCGGCAACCGCCAAGCGCCGGATCTCCTCGCGTTCCATCTTGCGGCCCGCCTCCTCGATGTCGTCCTCCGGCGAAATGATCGTGACCTGCGTGCTCATCACGTGCTCGGCCGTCTCGCCCCGGGGGTCGTGCCCCTCGGCAATGCAACGGATCACGATGTCGCGATCGGTGATCACGCCAATCACCGTTCCACCGTCTTCAATGACCGGGATGAACCCCGCGTCTTCCTGCTTCATCTTTTTGGCGACGTCGATCACCTTGTCGTTCTTTTTGGCCGACGTCACGGTCTTGGCCATTGCGTCTCGTACTTTCATCGGGGCACCTCCCTGAGCGCCTTTTGCGGCTTCATTTGCATGTAAGCCTCAGATTATATCCTAAAATGATAGCGCAAGTAGCAACTTAAAGGGAGGCCTGAATTATGGCTGAGCCCGAGGCGGAGTCGATCACCGGCGGCCCGACACCGGAGCCGCCGCTGGAACCGTCTGACATCGCGAGGAAGGTCGAGCGTGAGGGGGAGGATCGGCCCCTCCCGGAGAAGGCCAAGACCGCGGCCTCCGAGCTCGATCGCGAAGTTTCCGGCGAGTACGAGGCGAAGCAGGAGCGCGACGCCGGCAAACGCCGCCGGCGCTAGGCGAACAACTTCTTTAGCTCGACCGAGGCCTCGGCCTTGAGTTGCGCCATCGTGCAGGACTTCGGCGATTTATCCGGTCGCCAGCGCACAAAGCCGACCCCGTGGCGGAACCGGTCGTTCTCCAGCCGGTCGAAAGCCACCTCGCACACGAGCTCCGGCCGCACCGGTTCCCAGGCAAGGTCGCGATCCTGCGACCAGCGGCTCGGGCCGCCGGGGGCGCGGCCGCCCTCGAAACTGGGGCCGCCACGGAGCGGCTCGAGCAGACCAACCAGCTCGCGGCGCTGGGCGTCATCGAAACCCGACGTATGGCCGATGTACTCGAGGGTCTTGCCCCGATACACGCCGAGCAGCAGGGAGCCTACGCGTTTCCCGTCATTGCCCCAGCGAAAGCCGCCGACGACGCAATCGGCGGTGCGCTGTTCTTTCACCTTGATCATGGCGCGCTCGCCGGGATGGTAAATACTGTCCACGCGCTTGGCAACGATGCCGTCGAGGCCGGTTCCCCGATATTCCTTGAGCCAGTTAAGCGCCACCTCCCGGTCACGCGTGACCGGACTGAGATTGATCGACTCGGGCTTGCGACCGAGGAGTGATTCAAGGCGCGGCCGGCGCTCCCTGAGCGGCACGTCGAGCAGGCTCTCATCGCCGTCCGCCAGCAGGTCGAATGCGATATAGGTGGCGGGCTGCTCCTTGGCCAGCATGTTGACGCGCGAGGCGGCCGGGTGGATTCGCAGCGTCATGGCGTCGAAATCGGTCCCGAACCCGGTGAAGATCACGATCTCGCCGTCGAGCACGGCGCGTTTCGGCTTGATCCGCTGGATCGCCGGCACCAGCTCGGGAAAGTAGCGGGTGAGCGGTTTCTGGTTGCGGCTGTGGATGACGACCTCGTCGCCGTCTTTGAAGGCGACGGCGCGGAAGCCATCCCATTTCGGCTCGTACTGCCAGGCGTCGCCGCGGGGCAGCTCCGACTGGACCTTCGCCTCCATCGGACTGAACGGGGGCAGGACGCCTAATTGCACGCCCCATATACTAAATTCGTGCCCAGCTCCCAGCCTGTCGTGCATCTCCGCGATACCTTCGGCCGGATCGCCGATGACCTGCGGATCTCAGTCACCGACCGGTGCAATTTCCGATGCGTCTATTGCATGCCGGCCGCCGGCCTGCCCTGGCTGGCGCGCGACGACGTGCTCAGCTTCGAGGAGATCGTCCGGGTGACCAGGATCCTGGTCGATCAGTGTGGCGTCCGCACCATTCGGCTTACCGGTGGCGAGCCGCTCGTGCGCAAAGGAATCGAACAACTCACCGCGATGATTGCCGGGATCGACGGCGCACTCGATATCGCCATGACGACCAATGGGATCCTGCTGGAAGAAAAGGCGGCGGCCCTCCGCGCCGCCGGGCTCAAGCGGCTCAACGTGAGTCTCGATACGCTGCACTCGGATCGCTTCAAGGACCTGGCTCGGCGCGACGCGCTCGACCGGGTCCTGCGCGGTTTGGGCGCAGCGCGCGCGGCCGGGTTCAGCCCCATCAAGCTCAACATGGTCGTCATGCGCGGGCGCAACGACGACGAAATCCTGGACTTCGCGCGGCTGGCGCGGAGCGAGGGCTACGAGGTCCGCTTCATCGAGTTCATGCCACTCGACGCCGACGGCATCTGGTCGATGGACAGCGTGGTGGCAAGTCGCGAGATCATCGAGGCGATCGACCGCGAGTTCGCCCTGGAGCCCATCAAAGATCAGCGGCCCGCACCCGCGACCCGATTCCGGTTTCGAGACGGTGCTCCGGGCGGGATCGGCGTGATTCCCTCCGTCAGCGACGCCTTCTGCCGGGTCTGCAATCGCATTCGCCTGACGGCCGAGGGCCATCTGCGCACCTGCTTGTTCTCGATCCAGGAGCACGACGTCAAGGCCCTGCTTCGCGGCGGGGCGTCGGACGCGGAGATCCGCGACTTCGTCGTCGCGGCCGTCTGGCAGAAGGAAGAGGGGCACAAGATCGGCCAGGCGGACTTCGTCCGTCCGGCGAAGACCATGAGCCAGATCGGCGGCTAGCCAATTTTTGCGGAATCGTCTGCGCTTGCCGGTGCCACCCGGGCTACACTGGCGCCAAGCTGACGGTCGCCGAGGTCTTTGCACTATTCCGTCGCAGCACTTCCGACATTCGCTGGTTGGACTCGGCTGATTCCCAGGAATACCTCGCCCTCGTGGCCTATCTCGTGGCGCGGCAACCGCCTCGGGGCCAGACCGCGGCCTAGCCGCCGTCGGAGTCGCCGCTGAAGCGCTCCTAGAATTGACCCGTGCGCATGGCGATCGGCAGTGATGAGAAGACCCGGGTCACCGATGTGGTCACCGAGTACCTGCAGAGCAAGGGTATCGAGGTGGAGCCGCTCGGGGCGCTGACCGGCCAGCCGATGGATTGGGCCGACGCGGCCAGAGCTGTCGGTGAGCGGGTCGCGTCGGGAGCGGCCGACCAGGGCGTTCTCTTCTGCTGGACGGGAACCGGCACGACCATTGCGGCAAACAAGGTGCCGGGCATCCGGGCCGCGCTCTGCCATGATGCTGAAACCGCGCGTGGCGCCCGCAGGTGGAACGATGCCAACATCGTGGTCATGAGTCTCCGCTCAACGCCCGAGGCGGTGGCTCGCGAAATCTGCGACGCCTGGCTCGAGGGAAAGCCGGACCCGGCGGAGTTGCCGGTAATCGATAAAGTCAGAGCGATGGATGAAGGAGCCCGCCGTGGCATCGTCGAATCTCGCCGATAACAAATGCGTTCCCTGCCGAGGGGGGACGCCCCCGTTGACCCACGAGCAGATCGCGCCGCTGCTCGCGCAACTCGAGGACTGGCAGGTCGAAAACGATAAGAAGCTGATCAAGTCGTTCAAGGTGAAGGATTGGGTGGCCGCCGTCGATTTCGTAAACCGGATCACGCCGGTCGCCGAGGCCGAAGGTCACCATCCGGACCTCTATGTCCGCTGGGGCGAGGTGCGCGCCTACCTCTGGACGCACAAAATCGACGGCCTGACCGAGAGCGATTTCTACATGGCGGCGAAGATCGACCGGGTTTTTGCGCCAACGGCGGGCGCGAGCAGCCAGGCGAAGTAGACCGCATGGCCTCGTGATCACGCTCGTCCACGGGGGCGAGAGCTACCTGGTTGACCGGGCGGCTCGCGACCTGCTGCAGCCCGTCCGCTCGGGCCTCACGCTGGAGTTCAACTACGAAGATCTGCAGGCTGACGGCCTGAGCGCTGATGCCTTCGCGGAGAAGGCCGGCACCCTGCCCTTCATCGACGCCGTCCGTGTCCTGGTGCTCCGGGATTGGGGGTTGCTGGCAGGTAAACGGGATAAGGGGGCCGGGGCGGAGCGCGCAGCCGCGTATCTGGAGGGCATTCCGGACACGACCCAGCTCATCCTTGTCATCCACGCGGCGATTGCGCCGGGTAATCCGATCTACAAAACCGTGGCGGCGATGGAACGCGATAAGCGCGCCCGGATCCTGCGCTACGAGCCGCCCCGCCGGTCGGATCGCGCCGGCTGGGTGCGCAAGCTCGCGGAAGAACGCGGGCTGACGATCACGCCGACCGCGGTACGGCTCCTGCTCGAGCGCGCAGCGCCCGACCTGCGCCTGCTGGACCAGGAGATCGTCAAGCTCGCCATTTATGCGCTGCCATCGACCCGTATCGACGAGGACGCGGTGCGTGCACTGGTCAGCGACACGCGCGAAGATGAGATCTTCGCCCTGACCGATGCCCTGGGGAGCTCGCGCCCGGGCGAGGTGGCCGGGGTGCTGCAGTCATTGCTCGATGCGGGACGTGAACCAACCTGGCTGCTTTACACGCTGGTCAGCCACTGGCGCCGCCTGCTGCAGGCGCGCGCGATTCGGGATCGTGGTGGGACAGTAGCCGACCTGCAGGCGAGACTTTCGGAGCATCCCTTCGTCCTGGAAAAAGCGTTCCGCCAGGCGGCCGACTACAGCGCCGCCGAGCTGGACCGCGGGTTCCACCAGCTGCTCAAGCTCGAAGAGCAGATCAAGTTGGGTGAGCTCGATGCCCGGCTTGCCGTTGAGGGCTTCATTCTCGAGCAGGTGCTGAGCACCGCAGGCTAGGCCCTTACGGCGTCGGCGGCAACCTTTGGCCGCCTCGCTCAAGCTCATCTGACGCAGCGCAGCTTGCCCGTAAAGAAAGGTGAAAGTTTCGCTTGACCAAGGGCACCAATTTCGCTTAGCGTGATCCTGCCCGGCAAGGGGACCGGGCCTCGGGAGCAGGGTCGCTTGTTCTCTCAAGGAGGGAGTGCCATGGAAGACCTGCGCATCACGCGGCGACAGATCCTCAAAGGCGTAGGGGCGGCGGGTGTCGCCGGTGCCCTGGGGACACCGGTCACAGCCTTCGCCGACGGAGATGAGGGGGAGGGCCGCGGACGGGTTCGATGGGACCTGATCCAAATCGTCGACGGCTGCGTCAGCCCCGGTGGCACCTCGTCCGCGCAAGCCGAAGGTGCAACGACCATCATGATGACCGGCTCCGGGACCTTTCCGAACGTCCGCAATCGATGCGTTCGCGGCGTCACCGGCGGGGGAACCTGGACGGTATCGTCCGCTGATGCGCGCTGCCTCCCCGGCTCGGGCCACTACCGCGTTACCGAACTGCTGAGCTGGACCCCGGCGCCAGGCGGGCAGTTCCCTCCCTTCGAGGATTGCATTCCCGGAGGAACAAAGGCGACAGCAACAGCCGGTCTGGTTTTGCTCAGGATCAAGTACGACGATGGCAGGAGCGGTGTGCTGACAGTTGACTGCCACCTGCCGGGTGCTCCCGACTGCATGTTCGAAGGTATTACCGCAACCAGAGAGTACGTCGACTTCTCGCACTGGCTTGGTGGTCCCACGGTCTTCCACTTTCTTGGTAAGCGCGACGATTAGTTAGACGGTGGCAATCACGGCATGAAAGGGAGACGGCCGCAGCCGTCTCCCTTGAATGTAGATCGGCTAAAGGGGAGGAGCACGGGATGGTCGCAGAAGACGGATTTTCGAACAGGCAGTCGCGGCGCGGGATGACTCGATGGTTACGTCGCGTGGGCGGATGGGCAGGAATCCTGCTGGCGCTCGGTCTTTTGGCGTCCGCGGCGCTGCCCGTAAGCGCTGGAGCCGCGAAAGATGGAGGCCACCAAGTAGCGGGTGGCGGAAAGACCATCATCGAGGGCGGCGGACCCGGACTTGTACCGGTGACCACCGTTCTGGCCTTCCACGCCAATGCGCAGGGTGGCGCCTTCGAGTGCCTGGCACTCATGCCCCCGGTGGCGACAAGCTTTAGTCCGGAGAGCGGGGACTTTGAGGTGAACGCGATGTACGTGACGGGCAAGGTCACGTCGGTAACGGTGAAAGACGGAACCGCGGTCCTGCACGGGACGGCAACCGTCACGGGTCTAGGAGCGGGGACAAACGAGCCCTTCACATTCACTGTGAAGGCAGGGGGCCCTGGCACCACGGCGACGCTGGTCATCTCGGGACTAGCGTTCCAGGAGATCCTGCTGGAGGGTCAGGTTACGATCCATTAAGTTGTTGTCGTCCGGCACGGGGAGCGCTGTCAGCGCCAGCGCTCACCTGTCACATCACCGAGGAAGGGGATCATGAGCAAGCGCGAATCTCTGCGGATTACGCGCCGAACTGCGCTCAAGTGGGGAGTGCTGGCGGCGGCCGCCCCAGCGCTCGGCGCTGTCCCGCTTGACGTATTCGCCTCCGGCGATAGCGTCGTTCTGCTCTGGAACGACGCGGCACTTCAGGGCGCCCGGGATTCGAAGCTTGGCCCGCCGATGGTTGCCCGCGCGCTGGCCATCGTTCATACGAGCGTCTTTGATGCCTGGGCTGCGTACGACGATCGCGCCATCGGGACGCGATTCGGCGGAGCTCTCCGGCGACCGCATTGGGAACGCACCCTTGCCAACATCAACACGGCCGTCAGCTTCGCCGCCTACCGCGCGGCCGTCGATCTCTTTCCCGGCGACCGCGTGAGTGTCTTCGACCCGCTGATGAGGCGGCTGGGGTACGACCCGGCCAACACGACGACCGACCTCAGCACTGCCGCCGGAGTCGGCAATCTGGCCGCCCAGGCGGTCCTCGAGTACCGGCACCGCGACGGCGCGAACCAGTTGGGCGATGAGCCCGGTGGAAATCCCGGTGTCGCCTACTCCGATTACACGCGCTACGCGCCGGTCAACGATCCCATGGATCTACGACCGGGCAGCCACTTCGACGGAGCGGCGGTCCACGACCCGAATCGGTGGCAGCCGCTGCGCTACGTTGACGCGAGCGGAGCGGTTGTGACGCAGGCCTTCGTGGGCGCCCAATGGCAGCACGTCACGCCATTCGGGCTAAGCAGCGTCGCCCAGTTGCGATCCCCGAGCGGGCCGGCCAGGCTCGGATCGCGCGCCTTTGAGTCACAGGCTGGTGCCCTGCTCGGCCTCAGCGCTGCTCTTACCGACGAGCAGAAGATGATCGCCGAATACTGGGCAGACGGGCCTCATTCCGAACTACCGCCCGGACACTGGAACCTCTTCGCTCAGTTTGTCTCGCGGCGTGACCATCACGGTGCCCACCGGCACGGGGTGGAGGCCGACGTCAAGCTCTTCTTCGGCCTCACGAACGCGATCTTTGATGCCAGCATCTGCTGCTGGGATAACAAGCGGGCCTTCGATTCGGTCCGGCCAATCACGGCCATCCGCTACGCCTTTAAGGGACAGCAGGTCCGTGCCTGGGGTGGGCCGTATCGAGGTACCCGGCTGCTGGACGGTTCCGAGTGGTTGCCGTATCAAGCGTCCACCTTCCCGACGCCGCCCTTTGCGGAGTACAGCTCGGGGCATAGTACTTTCAGCGCGGCCGGGGCGGAAATCCTGAGACGTTTCACCCGCAGCGATCGCTTCGGCGCATCGGTTACGTTTTCAGCCGGGAGCTCGAAGGTCGAACCCGGGGCCGTCCCGGCGAGCGCTCTGACGCTGCGCTGGCACACCTTCAGTGATGCCGCGAACCAGGCCGGGCTCTCCCGGCGCTACGGGGGGATCCATTTCGAGCAGGCTGACCTCGAGGCGAGGGCCGCCGGGCGCCGCGTCGCCGAGCTCGCCTGGGCCCGCGCCCAGAGCTATATCAACGGCGACTTGACCTAGGAGCGGGTCTTTCCGGTCTTCGTCGCCGGCTTTGCCAGGGCCGGTGATGCTTTGGTTCTACTTTTGGGAGGGGCCTTTTGCTGCGGCTCGGCAGCCGGGGCCAGCTTGGCGAGCGCACTCATCAGGCGCGCCTTGCGACGGGAGGCATTATTCGCATGCAGGACGCCCTTTTCTGCGGCCTTGTCGAGCGCGCTGATGGCACGGCGCACCTCTTCGCTCGTCAGGCTGGCCGCATCCGGCAGCGCCGGGCGCCTGGCACGCGAGACCAGCGTCTTCACCGCCGAGCGGGTGGAGCGATTCCGATCGCGCTTCCGCAGCGAGGCGCGCACGCGCTTTTTTGCCGACTGGGTATTCGCCATGCGAGCGGTGATTATATCCGAGACCTCAAGACGGTCTCTCCCTCGCCCCTTGTGAGGGAGGGCCGGGGTGGGGGGGATAATGACCACCGATGTCTAGCGAGCGGCGGCGCATCGCGTCTGCCGCCACGCTCATCCTGGTCGCATACGGGCTGAGTCGCGTCCTGGGCGCGGTCCGCGAGCTGGTGATCGCCAACACGTTTGGCACCAACCACAACCTCGATGACTATCGGGTGGCATTCGGCGTCCCGGACCTGCTGTTCAATCTGTTGCTCGCGGGCGCCATCAGCTCCGCTTTCATTCCAGTGCTGTCCGAGCACCTCGCGAAGAATGAGCCGGAACGAGCCCGGCAGATTGCCGGTCGGGTGCTCAACGCGTCCTTCCTGATCCTGACCGTCGGCGCCGCCGTGCTGTTTGTCGTGGCGCCCTGGTACGTCTCGTTGATCGCGTTTGGCTACAGCGGCAAAGACCATGAGCTGATCGTCGCGCTCACCCGGATCCTGCTGCTGCAACCAATCTTCCTGGGCGCCGGCGGCATGGTCATTGGGATCCTTACGGCGTATCAGCGGTTCTTCGCTCAGGCGCTGGCGCCGCTCTTCTACAACGGCGCGATCATCGTGGCGGCCGCCGTGTTCGCGCCACGATATGGCGTGACCGCACTGGCCGTGGGGGTGGTTTGCGGGGCGATCCTGCACGTCGGCGTGCAGCTGCCGTCACTCTGGCGCACCGGTTGGCGCCCGACCATGGCGCTGGGCGTGTCCGATCCGGGCGTCCGCAAAGTCGGCCGCCTGATGTTCCCGATCGCGCTGGGGCTGGCGGCGGCCCAGGTCAACGTCTTCGTTGACACAATTCTGGGCACATCGCTGCCCCATGGTCGAGTGGCAGCGCTGCGCTACGCCGACACGATCGCGCAACTGCCGCTGGGCACCTTCTCGCAGGCGCTGGCCTTCGTCCTCTTTCCTTTCCTGGCGCGAGATGCGGCCGTCCGCGCGATCGACTCTATTCGGCATCGCACCGCGCTCGCGTTGCGGCTCAATATCTTCGTGCTCGTCCCCGCCTCCGTCGGACTGGCGATCCTGGGCGTGCCGATCACCGCCGCCCTCTTCGAGCGCGGCCAGTTCAGCCAAGAGTCGGTCAGGCAGACTGCCTACGCCCTTACGTTCTTCAGTCTGGGCCTGGCGGGCCAGGCGGCGACGGCCCTGCTGGTCCGGGTCTTCTATGCGCTGCAGGACGTCATCACGCCGCTCCGCATCTCGCTGGTGGTGATTGCAGTCAACCTGGGGACCAATGTCATCCTGGTCCAGCTGCTGGCCCAGGGCGGATTGGCGCTGGGCACCTCTATCGCTGCCACCCTCAACGCGATTCTGCTCATGCGTGCCCTGCGCGGGCGCCTCGGCGGATTGGAGGGACGCGCCATCCTTCGCACCGTGCGGCGCGCGCTGATCGGGGTCGTGCCCATGGCCCTGGTGACGACCGGTGTCGCTTACGGAATCACGGGCGGATCGTTGCAGGGTGGGCTGCGGCCGCTGATTGCGACGCTGGCCGCGGTCGCGCTCGCGGCGGCGACCTACGTGGCGATCCAGCTTGGCTTGCGGAGTGAGGAAGTCGGCGTCGTGCTCTCGGTGATCCGGCGTGATCGCTCTCGCGTATAGCCCCCACCCCGACCCTCCCCCACAAGGGGGGAGGGGGATAGAGTTCGTGTCGACGTGGCGCTGATCCTGCCCGCATACGCCAAGCTCAATTTGACGCTGGACGTCACCGGTCGCCGCCCCGACGGCTACCACGAGATCGACTCGGTGATGCAGACGATTTCGCTGCATGACCTGGTCTGGGTCGAACGCACGGATTGCCGGGTCTTCGAGGTGGTGGGCACGCCGATCGATGGCGAGAACCTGGTGCTGAAGGCGGCCCGCGAGCTGGAAGGCCGGGTGAGCCGGAATCTGCCCTTCACCCTTCGGCTCTTCAAGCGGATCCCGATGGGCGCCGGCCTGGGCGGCGGCAGTGCCGATGCCGCCGCGTTCCTCCGTGCCGCCAACCAGCTCTACGACCTGAAGCTGACGTCGACCGAGCTCGTCGAGGTCGCCACCAACGTCGGCCAGGATGTTCCGTTCTTTCTCTCTGGTGGGACCGCGCGGGCGACCGGGCTGGGATCGACCATCGAGCCACTCCTGCCGTTCCCCGCGAGCTGGCGCTTCCTGGTGGTGTGTCCTCCGGTGGCGATCTCCACGCGTTCCGTCTACGCGGCGGTGGACGGAACCGAGCCGACCGCGCATCGCACGCCGGCGCTGGTCCGGGCGCTGGCGAATGAGAATGCGATCGAGTTCGGAAATGATCTAGAGGGGACGAGCCGCCGGTTGTTCGCCGCGCTGGATGAGGCCATCGAGCCATTGCGGGCCGCCGTTCCGGGAATGGCCATGACCGGTACGGGGGCGGCGTTCTTCGCCGGTTTTCAGGACCAACGCGATGCGGAGAAGGCGCTGGCCACGGTCCGGCGTCTTGGATATCCTGCCTGGCTCTGTCATCCCGTCCCCGCCGCCTCCTGATGCTTGCACGGTTCGGTGCCCGCGCCATGGCGGCGCTCTGGGCGGGCAAGCTGACGGCAGGCTTGAGTCGCGGCTTGCGACGAGGCGGTGGAACAACGCTTCCCGGCGATGTCTCGCGGTGGGTGGATCCGAGAATTCTGACCACCCTGACCCGGTCGCTCGACCAAGGCGCGGTCGTGGTCACCGGCACGAACGGAAAGACGACGACGGCGGCGCTCCTGCGGCACATCCTCGAGGCGCAGGGTCGGCGGACCGTCGCCAACCAGGCCGGCGCCAACCTGATCTTTGGGGTGACCGCGGCGCTGGTGAATCGTGCGAGCTGGTCCGGCGGGCTGGACGCGAATGTTGGGCTGTTCGAAATCGATGAGGCGAGCCTGCCTCGGCTCGTCCAGGAAATCGCGCCGGGGACCATCATCGTGACGAACCTGTTCCGCGACCAGCTCGACCGCTACGGTGAGCTGGAGACGACGGCGGCCCACATCCGCCGCGCGCTGACCCAGGGGCCCGAGGGAGTGACCGCCGTGCTGAATGCCGACGACCCGATGGTGGCGGCGCTGGGCGATGGACTGCCGCGCGTCGTCTATGCGGGGCTGGACGATCCGTCACTGTTGCAGCCGGAGCTGAGCCACGGCGCCGACGCGAAATTCTGTCCGAGATGCGGAAGCGCATTCGTGTTCGAGGGCGTCTATTTCGGGCACGTCGGCCACTATCATTGCCCGCGCGGCGACTTTGCCCGGCCGTCGCCCGACGTCAGAGCGTCCTCGGTCGCGATCGAGGGCATGGAGCGGATGCGCCTACGGATCAGCGATGGCGCGCACGAGACCGGTTTCGATGTGCCGCTATCAGGGCTGTACAACGCGTACAACGTCGTCCTGGCGGTGGCGGCGGCCCAGGCGATGGGGGTTTCGATCGCCAGCAGCGCCGCCGCGCTGCGGAACTTCACGCCGGCGTTCGGGCGGATGGAGCACACCGTGGTCGATGGTCGCCCGGCTGTGCTCTTGCTCGCCAAGAATCCCACCGGGTTCAATGAAGTCCTGCGGACCGCGATCCAGTTTGGGAAGGCCCGCTCATTTTTGATCGCGCTCAACGACCGGATCGCCGACGGTCGGGACGTATCCTGGATCTGGGACGTCGATTTCGAACAGCTCAAAGACGTCGCGGGGCACATCGTCGTGAGCGGCGACCGCGCGCTCGACCTGCGGGTGCGGCTGAAATATGCGGAGATCCCTGACGATCGGATCGAGGTGGTCAGCGACTGGCGCCTGGCGCTGAGGCGGGCGAGCGAGGCGACCGCCGACGGTCAGACGATCTTCGTGCTGCCGACCTACACCGCGATGCTGGAGTTGCGCGCGGTGTTAACTCGGGACGGGGCGCTCCAGCCGTACTGGAAGGGAAGGCCGGTTGACGCGAAGCCATAAGGCGCCGGCGCCGCCGGCAAGCAGCAAGATCACGATGTTGCCGACATGGCTGAGGACGGCGACCGCGGCAACGAGCGCCGCCGGTCGGGCGCCGAACGTACTCAGGACCAGTAGGAAGAAGCCTTCGTAGGTTCCAACCGACCCCGGCGTGATGCTGATCGCCTGGCTGATCACGAAGATGGTGCAGGCCAGCACCAGGGTGGCGACTGACAGCTGCGGTGTCAGCGCGCGGAAGAAGGCGACGAGGCCCACGACGATGCAGAGCCAGACCAGCAGGCTCAACAGACTGGCGACGGCGAGCCGCCGGGGTGATCGAAGCGAGGCGAAGCCCTTGAGGACGGATGCCGCGAAGGTGTCGACGAATCTCCCCACCGCAGCCGGCAACGGTTTCGCGATCCGCTCGATCATGGCCAGGGCCGGTTGCGGATAGGTGACCGCCAGGAATGCCACCAGGGCGATGACGATGGAGATGGCGGCAATCAGCACGACGCCGCTCCACAGCCCGAAGCTGTGCGATCCCGCACCCGAGATCGCCGCCGCGCCCACCGCGATCACGAGCAATGCCAGCACGTCGAGCACGCGCTCGACGACGACCGTCGCGCTCGCCTCACCCACCCCGATCCCGGCGCGCGGCGCGATGGCGCCGATTCGCAACAGCTCGCCCAGCTTGAAGGGCGAGACGGCGTTTACGGCGAAGCCGATGCCGGTCACCGCCATCGCGTCCCCCAGCCCCGCCCGGGGCGCCGAGGCACGCAGGATCACCAGCCAGCGCCAGCCGCGCACCACGATGAAGGCGAGGAAGGCGGCCTCGGCGACCAGGATCCAGCCCGGGCTGGCGCCCCGGATGGCGCGCCCGACCTCGGCTGGGTGCACCGTCCGGATGACGCCATAGAGAATCAGCAGGCCGATGGCCAGCAGAACGGCCGCCTGGATGGCGCGCCGGCGGCTCACGTACGCTTCCCGGCGAGCCGGGCCACGGTCAGCATGGCCCGGAAGATCTCCTGTCGGGAGATCTTCGATCGTCCGTGTGTCCGGTCCGTGAAGGTGATCGGGATCTCCTTGATCGATAGATCGGCCCGTTCGCAACGGGCCAGCAGCTCGATCAGCGCCGAGTAGCCCGAAGAACGCAACGGTCGGGTGACCAGGAACTGCATCGACCGCAGGCTGTAACAGCGAAATCCGCCGGTGCAGTCGCGGGTCCGCAGTCGCAGCGTCTGGCGTGCCACGAGGTTGGCCGTGGCGCTCAAGATCCGGCGGCTGATCGCCCACCCCCTAATGGCGCCGCCCGGGACATAGCGGGAACCAACCGATAGATCGGCGCCGTCGTCCACGGCCTCGATCAAGGCCGGGACCCGCTCCGGAGGATGGGAGAAGTCCGCGTCCATGGTCAGCGCCCTGGGATAGCCGTGCTGGAGGGCGAAGGCGAAGCCCGCCATGTAGGCCGTGCCCAGGCCAAGTTTGCCGGGTCGGGCCATGGCCTCCAACCGGGCGTCTTTGAGCATCCGATCCCTCACCAGGTCGCCGGTCCCGTCGGGCGAGTTGTCATCGATGACGAGCACGTCCGCCTGGGGGGCGGCCAGGTGCACCTGCTCGATCAGCGCCAGGATGTTGCTCGCCTCGTTGTAGGTGGGAATGCAGACCAGCTGGCGAGCCACGCGCCGTACCATACCCAATGTGAGCGGCCCCATGCTGCGCATTGCGCACCTGTACGCGGACGAGATGAACATCTATGGCGATCGAGGCAATATCCTGACGCTGCAGAAGCGGGCCGAGTGGCGGGGGATCCGGGTCGAGGTGCGCGCTATCGGACGGGGCCCAGCCCCGGACCTGTCAGACATCGACCTGATCTTCTGGGGCGGTGGACAGGACCGGGACCAGGAGTTGGTCTTCACCGATGCCGCCGCGCACAAGGTGGATGCGATTCGGGAAGCGATCCACGGCGGGGCCGTGGTGCTCGCGGTCTGCGGCGGATACCAGCTGCTGGGTGAGTACTACGTGACGGCTGACGGCAAGAAGTTGCCTGGCCTGGCGCTGGCCGATCTGCACACGGTGCCAGGTGCCAGGCGAAACATTGGCAACATCGTGATCGAGACCAGGGACCTGGGCCTGCAACCCCCCACCCTGGTGGGTTTCGAGAACCACAGCGGGAAGACCTACCTCGGCGCCGGACTGCGGCCCCTCGGACAGGTGATCCGAGGCGCGGGCAACAATGGCGAGGATGCGACCGAGGGTGTGGCCGCCGGCAACGTATTCGGCACCTATCTGCACGGCTCGCTGCTCCCCAAGAACCCGCACTTCGCGGACTTCTTGCTGCTACGAGCGTTACAACGGCGGGGGCCCGTCCGTTTTGAAGCATTGGACGACACCATGGAGATGGCCGCACACAACGCCGTCCGAGAACGGATTGGGGCTCGGCGGTGACCGAAACCTACCGGACGGTGGGCGGCGAGCTCGCGGCGAAGCCGCTGGCCGCCCCGGCCGCCATTTTCCGCAGGCCGAACTGGCTGCCCCTGGTCCTGATTGCGGGAGATGCGCTGATCGCCGGCGCTTCCGTGATCCTCGCCTATGAATACCGCTACCACCTCGACCGGATCCCCCAGGTGGTCGGGCAACCGCTCGCCTTCGGTCCCTACGTGGCCGCGATCCCCGCGGTCATCGCCATCTATCTTTTCTCGCTGGCGATCAATCAGCAATACCGGTCCTGGCGGGGGCGCACCCTCGTCGACCAGGTGTTTGCCATGGGCAGCGGCACCGCCCTGGCCGCGATGTTGATGCTGGCGGGCATGTCCCTCTACCGCGGTTTCGAATACGCCCGACTTACGTTCGTGTACACCGTGATCATCGCGGCGGTGCTGATGACGATCGAGCGCTACCTGCTGCGCCAGTACGAGACCCGACTCCGGCGTCGCGGCATCGGCACCGAGCGGGTGCTGATGGTCGGCACCGGCACGGGCAGCCAGCTATTGATTCAGCGGATGGCGATGTTCCCGCAATATGGCTATCACGTCGCCGGTGTTCTCGATGACCGGCTGCAGGTGGGAAGCGCGTTCGCCGGCGCGCCCGTCGTCGGCCAAATCGCCGACCTCCGGCAGCTGATCCCGCAGATGCGGGTCGACCAGGTCTTTCTCGCGGTGCCGGGCGCGACCAACGACCAGATCCTGCACCTGGTCAAGACCTGCGATGACCTGCAGGCCGAGTTCAAGCTGGTCCCCGACCTTCTCGAAGTCATGAGCACGCGTGCTGCGGTGGACGCGATCGATGGGCTTCCGCTGATCGGCATCCGCCGAAGCCGCCTGCGGGGGCCGGCCGCCGTGCTGAAGCGTGCCATCGACATCCTCGTCAGCGCCGCCGGCCTCATCATCGCCTCCCCGCTCATGCTCCTGATCGCGATCTTGATCAAGGCGACGTCGCCCCGGGGGCCGGTGTTCTTCCGCCAGCCCAGAGTGGGGCTCCACGACAAGCGGTTCACCGTCTATAAGTTCCGGTCCATGATTCCCGACGCCGAAGCCCAGACCGGACCGGTCGTCGCCAGGCCGGACGACGACCGCTGCACGCCGGTTGGTCGGATGCTGCGCCGGCTCAGTCTCGATGAATTGCCCCAGCTCATCAACATCCTCAAGGGCGACATGAGCCTGGTCGGCCCGCGGCCGATGCCGATCTTTCTGGTGGAGCGCTTTACCGAAGAGATCCCTCGCTACTTGGAGCGCCACCAGGTGCGACCCGGCCTCACCGGTTGGGCCCAGGTCAACGATCTTCGCGGCGGCGAGGCGTTCGGTGGCCTATTAGGCGAACACCAAGAACGATCTCGTAGGCTTCCACCGTCTGCTGGGCGGCCCGCTCCCAGGTGAAGGCTTTGGCCCGCTCGATCCCAAGTCGGCGGTGGTCACCGGTTCCCCCATCAAGGATCTCACTCATCGCTCGCGCGAAGGCCGCCGGGTCAGCCGGATCGCAGAAGACGGCGACGCCATCGGCAATCTCGCGGAGCACCGGCAGGTCGCTGCAAACCACCGGGACTCCGCAGGCCATCGCCTCGATCACCGGCAAGCCGAAGCCCTCGGCTCGTGAAGGCAGCACCACGACGGCCGCGCCCCGGTAAAGGTCGGGGACCGCACTCTCCGGGAGCCGGCCCGGCAGCACGATGGAACCCTCGGGCAGTCCTGCGGCCAGCTGGCGGACTTCCGGGTGGCGCGGGTCGTCACCGGCGAGCACCAGCTGACTGGCCGGATGAGTGCGTCTGACGATCTGGAATGCCTCCAGCAGCAGCGGCAGGTTCTTGTATGCCTTCCACTGACCGAGATAAAAGACATACGGTGGGCGGATTTTGAGTCGCGTCTGCCAGGCGGCCTCGCCCTGCGGATTGCGGAGGGCGTTGAAGCGATCGTCGGCAGCCTCTGCGATCGCCAGCACCCGATCGGCCGATGCAGGGAAGCTCTGTTTAACCGCCAGTGCGGTCGCTTTCGACGGCGTGATGATGCGGTCGGCGCGCCGGACGGCGTTGCGCATCAGCATCTGGTTCACCGCCCGCGGCAGTGGGCCCGAATGGATCTGGGGAAATTGAAAGGGGAAGAGGTCATGAACGGTGACCACGAAGTGTCCGGGCTTGACCAGAGGGAGGTTGTAGTGCGGGAAATGGATCAAGCCCAGCTCGGCGCGGAGCAGGCTGAGCGGAAGCAACGACTGTTCCGCCAGGCGATAGGGTTGGGCGTTAACCGTCATCAGGTGCGGCAATCCACCGATCAAGGCTCGCACGATCGCCGCATCCTTCCGGTTGGCAACCACGGTGAGGCGCTCACCGAGGATGAGGGCGAGTTTCGGAAGAAGGCCGCTAATATAGCGACCAATGCCCAGCGCCCCGATCAGGCGCGCGTCGAAGCCGATCCCCTTCGCGGTCAATCCGGCCTCATGGTGAGCGATCCATAGGATTATCGCGCACGTCTGACGAGGCGATGACACAATCCCGTCCCGGTGCCCAGCCGGCGACGGCAGCGGTGCGCCAGCGATACCGCTATACGCTGGTCGCCGCCGCGGTCGCCGCGGCCCTCGCGCCCGCCTACGTGATCCGCTGGCACGTGGGACCGCTCCCGACGACCTTGCTCGAACTGGCGCTCCTGGCCACGATGGCCGTCTTCGCGCTGGAAACGATTCAACAGCGGGAGGGCATCCACTGGCGTGGCCCCCTCACGGTGCCGGCCGCGGTCTTCATCGCCGCCGGCGCCGTTTCGGTCCTCGTCTCCGGCGATCATCGGGCCGCGCTGGGACTCTATCGAGCCTACTTCATCGAGCCGGCCGCATTTTTTCTGATCGTCGCCACGATCGCCTCGTCGCCCTGGCGAGTGGGCCTGATCCTGCTCGGTTTCGGTGTCGGCGGCGCGGTGGCCGCGGTCCTGAACGCCGCTATCGTGCTCGATGCTCTTCGCCATCACGTCCTCGATCTCAGCACCACGCCGCCCGTCGCCATCTACCAGACCGCCAACGCGGTGTCGCTCTACCTTGTGCCGCTGGTGGCGATGGCCGCCAGCTTGGTCCTCTACGGCAAGGGTCGAGCGGTGCGGTGGCTCAGCGCGCTGTTCCTGATGCTGGCCTTGCCGGCCTGCCTGCTCAGCTTCTCGCGTGGCGGCTACCTCGCGCTCGGGGCGGTCGGCCTTGGGCTGGCCATTTCGCATCGATGGGCGAGGCTGCTGGTTCCCGCCGTCATCGCGGCAGGCCTGGCCATCAGCCAGGTCCCGCTGATTCGGGCTCGGATTGCCTACGAGCTGCACACAGTGCCGGGCAACACGCTGGACTTCCGGATCCGGATCTGGGAACAGACGCTGCGGATGATGAGCCATCATCCGGTCCTCGGCATCGGCCTGTCCTATTACCAGCAGGCGATGGGACCCTTCTGGCAGGACCTTCCCAGGGTCATCTACCCGCACAACATCGTGCTGAACTTCTGGACAGTGACCGGGCTCCCCGGCCTGTTCGCGTTCGGCTGGCTGACCGTCCGGGCCTTCGTCCTTGGCTGGCGGGGGTGGCGGGTGCACGAGCTCCGCTGGCGCCCTTACGACCTGGGGGTCATCCTCGTACTGGTTGCCATGTTCGCGCACGGCCTCGTCGACGTCCCCTTCTTCAAGAACGACCTGAGTCTGGAGTTCTGGGCGCTCCTCGGCATGCTGTGGGCGGCTCACCGCTGGAATGGTCGGACAAGCCCTCCGGGGGAAACCGCGTTATACGGCCGTGGCGGAGGCTGAGACCTCGATTGGCGACTACTCGGGCGTGGTCCGCGACAGTCAGGCGGCCGTGCTCGCCAGCGCCGAGCGCATCACGGTGGTGGGCCGCTGGGTGGTGCTGGCGGCGGGCGTCATCCTCAACCACTTTGGCAACCAGAATTCGTCGGCCTCCGTCTTCATCGTCGACACCATCTTGTTCTCCTGGGGCCTGGTCAATCTGGTGGTTTCCGTCGTCCTGGTGCGTGGCTTTCGGCCGGGCCGCTGGTTCGGCTTTCTCACCACCGGCATCGATCTCATGGTGGCGACCAGCATCCTCTATTTTTCGGGCGGATACGGCGCTCCGACCGATTTTTCCCTTCTCTTCTACCTGCTGATCATCGCGTCAGCCGTTCGGCTTGGGTTGCCCGGCTCGATGGCC
>VBEN01000091.1 GCA_005881175.1 Chloroflexota bacterium | reverse complement strand
GCATCACGCAGGTACTTGATGACTTTCTGCTGGATCAGATGCTGGCGGGGAAAGGGCGGCACAACCTGAAGCACCTCGAGCACATGGGCGTTGGCGCTGACTGAGGCATCGCGCTCGAGCGGGAAGGTGAAAAAGAAGCCCACGCCCTCGAACGGCCTGAGTGGCCCGGCCGAGATCGGGTAACCGTAGCGATGCAGCACGCTCAGCGTCAACGCGGTGTCGTCGGCATCCGGACGGAGACCCTCTCTGGATACGCCCACCCCATCGTCGGTGAGCGCCTGGGCGAGGTAGCGCAGCAACGGCTGGGCTTCGGCCGGCCGTTGGCCGGCGCGGGCCAGGTTGTACAGCACCCAGGCGATCTCAAAGATCTCGAAGGGCGCCACCGTCGGCAGACTGCCGTCGCCCCGGTTGCGGAGCAACATCGCGATGTATTCATTGGCCTGCTCGTCGCGCGTCCTCAGCAGGAAGTAGGCGGTGGCCGACGGCGAGTTCGCGAACGAGCCGTTGGGGGAGAGTTGCGCCCTGGCCGCCTCGAGGTCGATGCGGTTGCCCAGGTATTCGAGGGAGTGGAGCAGTGGGGTAGCGACGTTGTAGATCAGCCGCGGTGGGATATGCCCGATCTTCGCGTCCCGCTGGGCGGAGATTCCCATAAAGCGCTCATAGGGAAGCGGCAGCTCACGAGCCCGGGCCTCGTCGAGCAACGCCGGAAGCACAAGCTCGAAGCCGGCCAGATCCGGGCCGGTCTGCCAGTCCCCGGTGTCCTCGTAAACAAAGCGCAGCGCGGTCGCTCGCGCCCGGTGAGCGGCCCCATCCTGCAGGCTTTGCGGCAGATCGGCCAGCGCCACCAGCGCGCTCAGGGTCGAGACCAGCTTGTCCTTGGGAATCGGGAGCGCGGTCCCGAAGCTGCCGTCCGCGTTCTGGCTGCGCAGCAAGAAGCCCAGCGTCTGCGGATAGGCCAGGGCATTGGGATCGTCCGCCGCCCGCAGTCGAGCCGTAAAGGCCGTGTCGTAGGCGGCCGCGGAGATTGCCCCCTGCTGGAGCGATGCCAGCAGACCCTTGATGGCCGCCGGTAGCGGCACATCCGCGGGCCGCGGCAGCACGCCCCGGCTGGTGTAGCGGACGTCGTTGATTTCCGTACTGCGCCCCCTTTATGCAGCGCTTTGGTCCGCGCCTAGGGCGAGGCTACTGCCGTCCCCTTTCGGGACACGTAACGCCTCAAACCGAACGTCTCAAACGCTCGTATGGCACTAAAGCGCCACTCGCGTGGGGCGACGCCCCGCGCCGGCCCCGTCACCTGGCCGTGTTGCCGGTCACAGGCCAATGACCCGGGAAAGTGGCCACCGGCCGAAGCGTTGTCTCGATACGGGTCTGCGGGACGGGCCCGAAAGAAGGGTCGGTTTTGCGGCGGATAGGGTTGTCAGGCGGGCTGGACCGGCGGGCCAGCTTCATGGTGCTGATTCACGGCGCCTACACGGCAGCGAACCTGCTGGCCGGCACCTTCCTGTCGATTTTCCTCTGGCGGGCGAGCCACGACCTCGTCCCGATCGCCATCTACAGCGGACTCAGCGCCCTGATGATCCCGGCGGCTTTTGTGGCCAACGGATGGGTGTGGCGCGGCCTGGGC
Source organism: Chloroflexota bacterium (assembly GCA_005881175.1). Taxonomy (GTDB): domain Bacteria; phylum Chloroflexota; class Dormibacteria; order CF-121; family CF-121; genus CF-13. The sequence continues at coordinate 8,139 of VBEN01000091.1, read as the reverse complement.
GCCGGTGCCTCGATCCGGCTGGGCCTGTTCGGCAACGGCTTCGTCTACCTCCTGATCCTCGTCCTCGGCAGCGCCACCCCCGAGTGGGTGGTCGTGCTCGGCCTGCTTCGGGGCCTGGCCGAGGGCTTCTACTGGTCCGGGTTCCACCTGGTCACCTACGACACGACCTCCGAGCGCGACCGCGACCGCTACTTCGGGGCGCAGGCAAGCGCGACCTGGCTCCTAACGGCCGTCCTTCCGCCGGCGGCGGGGGCCGTCATCGTCGCCGGGACCCGCGTCGGTGGGCCGTACCGCGGGTATGAGCTCGTCTTTGCGCTGGCCGCTGTCCTGCTGATGGCGGCCATGGTGCTGGCCGGCCGGCTGCCGTCGGCGGCCCGGGAACGACTTTCGGCTCGGCGGGTCATAACGCTGGTCCGCCGGAATCCCGACTGGCACTGGGTGACCCGCGCGCGCCTGGCCGATGGGTTTACCGGGAGCTTGATGGGCCTGGTGCTGACCATCCTGACCTACCTGGTGCTGAAGAATGAGCAGCAGGTCGGCAACTTCAACGGATTGATGGGACTCTTCGGGGTGGCGATCAGCCTCGGCCTGGCCGCCTTTATGAAGCCCCGCCACCGGACCGCCTGCGCCCTGGTGGGCGGCGCCCTGCTGGTGCTGTCGACGCTGCTGCTGCCGCTCTACCTGACCGCCTGGGCGTTGATCGGCTTTGGCCTACTCCGCGCCATCGGCGGCCCACTGCATGGGAACGCACTGGCGCCGATGGCGCTGCAGGTGATCGACCGGGATCCCACGCCGAAGGCCATGCGCTACGACTACATCGTGCACCAGGAACTGTGCCTGGGCATCGGGCGGGTACTCAGCATTGGCTGTTTCTTGCTGCTGGCGGCGCCGATGAACCAGATGCTGCTGGCCCGGATCGTGGTCGCCGTGGCCGGCGCCGCCCCGATCGTCATCTGGGCCGCCTTCGCCCGCATACCCCAACCAACGGCGATGCCCGAGGCCGACAACCGGGCGCTGCCGGCCGCCGCATGACCGGCGCGTGAGCCCGAGCTACAGCGTTAGGCCGTTCGCAACGTTGACCCGGTAACGAGTCGGACACATCCTGAGCGGGCCTGAACTCAGCCGTCCGCCGCGTAACGCGGGCTGCAAGGGGTTTCAACGTTAAGTGGTATGAGGGCGAAAGCGCCGAAGGCTTCGCCCCGGAAGAGAAATGATGAAGTCATCTCGACGCCACAACCGGCGCAAGGGCCAGTCGATGGTGGAATTCGCCTTGATCCTGGTCCTGGTCGCCGTGGTTGCCATGACCGCCATCACGGTGACCGGCAACCAGCTGCTCCTGACCTTTCAGGACATCCAGGAGACGGTCGCCAACCCCGGCGACCCGGGGGGCACGAGCACCTACACCTGTCCCGACGGCACAACCGCTGTCCTGCACGGGCACAAGTACCACTGTCAATAGGCTGGGCTTGGTGGAGCGAAAGGGACTCGAACCCTCGACCCCTGCGATGCGAACGCAGTGCTCTGCCAGCTGAGCTATCGCCCCAAGGAGGGCATTATACGGTCGCTACCCGAAGGCTTTCCCCGATCTACCTTGTTTGATTCTCATGGGGCGCGCATAGACTAAGCCTATGGCCCAATTCCGGCCCGATCAGAACCCCACCCCACAACCGGGGCGGAATCCGCGCCAACCCGGCTCCTGGCTACGGCTGGCGTTGCTCGCCGGGCTCGGGCTGTACCTGGTAATCGTGTTCTTCCCCTTCCTGGTTCGGCTCGGAGGACCCGCCCGCGTCGAGCTCAGCTATTCGCAGCTGGTCTCGCAGATCGAAAGCGGCAACGTCTCCGACATCACCATCCAGGGCCAGTCGGCGCAGGGTGATCTCAAGAACGCGACCAGCAACAACGGCGTCACCAACACGCAGTTCACGGCGACCGTCCCGGATGCCGTCGGGTTGAACGATCCCAGCTTCTTCCCGCTGTTGAAGAGTAATCATGTCGATACCCAGGTCAAGGAGGACACCGGCGGCATCGGCAGCCTGCTCTTCAGCTTTCTCCCCTTCCTGGCGCTGATCGCGATCTGGATCTGGTTCGTGCGGCGCAGCGGTCAGGCGGCCCAGGGCATCTTTACCTTCGGGCGGAGCCGGGCGCGGATGCAGGAGCCGGGTACGCCGAAGACCACCTTCAACGATGTGGCCGGCGTGGAGCAGGCCCAGTTCGAGCTCCAGGAGATGGTGGACTTCCTGCGGGATCCGCAGAAATTCCAGAAACTGGGCGGCCGCATGCCAAAGGGGGTCTTGCTGATCGGTCCACCGGGTACCGGCAAGACGTTGCTCGCCCGCGCGATCGCCGGCGAGGCAAGCGTGCCCTTCTTCAGCATCTCGGCGTCCGAGTTCGTCGAGATGTTCGTTGGCGTGGGCGCCTCGCGCGTCCGCAGCCTGTTCGAAGACGCGAAGAAGCATGCGCCGTCGGTGATCTTCGTCGATGAACTCGACGCGGTCGGGCGCCAGCGCGGTGCCGGCCTCGGCGGCGGCAACGATGAACGCGAACAGACGCTGAATCAGCTCCTGGTCGAGATGGACGGCTTCGACCAACGTGAAGCGGTCGTCGTGGTGGCCGCGTCGAACCGCGCGGATGTGCTCGATCCGGCCCTGCTCCGACCGGGCCGGTTCGATCGCCGGGTGGTCGTCGACCGGCCTGACCGCCGGGGGCGGGCCGCGATCCTCAAGGTCCACACCCGCAGCGTGCCGCTGGCCCCGGACGTCGACCTGGACATCATTGCCCGCTCGACGCCCGGACTGGTCGGCGCCGATCTGTCCAACCTGGTCAACGAGGCGGCGTTGCACGCCTCTCGGACGAATCGAACGACAGTCTCGATGCAAGACTTTGAAGAGTCGTTCGACCGGGTGGTGCTCGGTTCGGAGCGCAAGATCTACCTCAGCGAAGCCGAGCGGCGGGTGATCGCCTATCACGAGTCCGGTCATGCCCTGGTGGCGTGGTACCAGCCCCAATCGGACCCGGTCCACAAGATCACGATCGTGCCGCGTGGTCAGGCACTGGGTGTCACGCAGTCGATCCCCACCGATGATCGCCATAACCTGTCGGAGGAATATCTGCAGGCCCGGATCGCCATGGCGCTGGGCGGCCGAGCAGCGGAGCATCTGGCACTGGGAAGCATCACGACCGGCGCCCAGAACGACCTGGAGACGGCCACCGAGCTGGCGCGCCGCATGGTCGTGAGCTGGGGTATGAGCCAGAAGATGGGTCTCTTCTCGTTCGATGATTCGCCTCAGGCCGTCTTCCTCGGCCGCGAGCTGGCGGGCAACCCCCACATCAGCCAGCGGACGGCGGCCATCATCGACGAAGAAGTCACCCGACTGCTGACCGAGGGTTACCAGACAGCCGAGAGCATCCTGGCCGCGAACCGGAAGAGGCTGGACACCCTCGCGACGGCGCTGCTTCAGGAAGAAGTGCTGGAGGAGGACCAGATCGCCCGCTTGATCGGACCGCGCGCCCTGGAAGGTGGCGCCGCCGCTCCGCCGAAGCCATTCAAGCCGGTGATCAGCGACGCCGGGGCGCAGGTCTGAGCATGGCCGACGAGCCGACGGAGAATACCGGGCTGCGCCGGCTCCCGCTGGTGCCGCTGCGCGACGACGTCGTCTTCCCCAAGCTGATCGTCCCGCTGTCGGTGGGGCGGCGGACGTCGATCGCCGCGATCAGCTTCGCGATGGACCACGACAAGCAGGTTCTGCTCGTGGCGCAAAAGGACCCCCAGGTCGACGACACGGCCGACTCGGACCTCTACGCGACCGGCACGATTGCCGAGATCAATGGCATGCGACAGACCCCGGCCGGTGTGCAGATGCTGGTGGCCGGATCGCAGCGGGCGCGGATCGTCCGGTTCAACCAGTTCAAGCCGTTCATCGAAGTCGAGGTCGAGCCGATCATCGACCAGGTGGGGGAGGGCCTCGAGCTGGAGGCCCACATGCGCTCAGTCAAGAGCCTCTACGAAAAGTACGTCGAGTCGGGCGCCGCGGTCGCCCCGGAAGTCGCGGCCACCGTGTCAAAGACGGACGACGCGGTCTACCTCGCCGACCTGGTCTCGGCGGCGCCGGACCAGACCCTGGAGCAAAAGCAACACATGCTGGAAACGCCGAACGTGCTCGAGCGGCTCCGGTTGCTGGCCCTGTTCCTCAGCAAGCAGGTCGAGATCCTGGAGCTCAAGGCGAAGATCCAGAACGAGGTGCAGAGCACCATCGGCAAGCTGCAGCGCGACCAGATCCTCCGCGAGCAACTGAAGGCCATCCGCAAAGAACTGGGCGAAGACGAGGAAGGCGCGGACCTGCACAACCTGCGAGAGAAGATCGAGTCATCCGGGATGCCCGACCCGGTCAAGGAACGCGCCTTGAAGGAGGTCGACCGGATGCAGAGCATTCCGGCCGCTTCGCCGGAGGTCGGTATCATCCGGACCTACGTCGATTGGCTGATCGCCCTGCCCTGGGGCAAGCCGGCGGCCGAGAGCTGGGACATCAAGCTGGCCGCCAGGGTCCTGGATGAAGACCACTACGGGGTGGAAAAAATCAAAGAACGGATCCTGGAATATATGGCCGTCCGGCAGCGGTCCCAGAGCCTGCGCTCACCCATCCTCTGCTTCGTGGGGCCGCCCGGCGTGGGGAAGACGAGTCTGGGCAAGTCCATCGCGCGGGCGCTGGGTCGGAAGTTCGTGCGGCTGTCGCTGGGCGGCATCCATGATGAGGCTGAGATCCGCGGCCACCGGCGGACCTACATCGGCGCCATGCCCGGCCGGATCCTGCAACAGATGAAGGTCGCTGGCGCGCGCAACCCGGTCTTCATGCTTGACGAGGTCGATAAAGTCGGCGCGGATTGGCGGGGCGACCCATCGTCGGCGCTGCTCGAGGTGCTCGATCCGGAGCAGAACAAGGACTTCTCGGATCACTATCTCGAGGTGCCCTACGACCTGTCGCAGGTGCTGTTCATAACGACCGCCAACGTCGTCGACACGATCATTCCCCCGCTCCGGGATCGGATGGAGATCATCCGGCTTCCCGGCTATACCGAAGACGAGAAGATGCACATCGCGCAGCAGTTCCTGGTGCCGCGCCAGTTACGGGAGCACGGGTTGACGGAAGAAAACCTCGAGCTACCCGAGCCGACGTTGCGGGTCTTGATCCGCGAATACACCCATGAAGCCGGCGTCCGAAACCTCGAGCGCGAGATTGCCAACATTGCCCGGAAGATCCCACGACGCATCGCCGAGGGCGAAACCGAGAAAGTCACCGTGAACCCCGAGGACCTGTTTGCCTATCTCGGGCCCTCGCGCTTCGAGTTCGGTATCGCTGAGCTGGAGGACCAGGTGGGCGCCGCCACCGGCGTCGCCGTTAACGAATACGGGGGCGACGTGATGACCGTGGAGGCGATCGCGATGCAGGGCCGAGGCGAGTTCGCCCTCACCGGGCAGATCGGCAAAGTCATGGAAGAGTCGGCCCGGGCGGCCGTCAGCTACGCTCGGGCGCATGCGCTGGAGCTGGGAGTCAAGCCGGCGTTTTTCGACGAGTACTTCTTTCACATCCACGTGCCGGCGGGCGCGATCCCCAAGGACGGACCCTCGGCCGGCATCACGATGGCGACGGCGGTCGTGTCGGTTCTGACGGACCGGCCGGTGCGGCGCGACGTGGCGATGACCGGCGAAATCACCCTCCGCGGGAAAGTCCTGCCCATCGGCGGGCTGAAAGAGAAACTTCTGGCGGCCCATCGGGCCGGGATCAAGACATTCATCTTGCCGGAGAAAAATCGCAAAGATCTGCACGAGGTGCCGGACGAAGTCAAGCAGTCGATGGAGCTCGTCCTGGTCCGGCACGTCGACGAGGTCCTCAAAAAGGCGCTGTTGCCGGCCGCGCCTCGGGCGGCCGGGCCAGGGCTCGGCTTTCGGCGACCGCTCGGCGAGCCCCAACCCGGCACGGTCAATTAGCCTTGCCGGGCCGCGGCCCCCGCTCGATCCTTGGACGAGCCGCGCCGCTGGGCCTCGTACTGATGCTCGCCGGTTGTACGTTGCAGCCGGACGTCTCGCAGGCGGTGCCCAATGGTCGAGTCGGCACGGCGGCTCCGGCGCTCTCCGGGCAAACCCTCGAGGGAGCGAGGCTGGCGGTTGACTTCCAGCAGGGCAAATCCGTTCTCGTCTTTTGGGCCGCCTGGTGCGGGCCGTGCCGCAAGGAGCAGCCTGGCTTGAACGCACTGGCGGCGCTCTACGCACCACGCGGGGTCCGCTTCTTCGGCATCGACATGCTGGACCACGATCGTGCCCTGGCGCGGGCTTTCGTTCAAGAGTTCAAGGTCTCCTACCCGAGCCTGTACGATCCATCCGGAAGCCTGGCGGCGGCCTACGAGGTCGACTCGCCGCCATCGTTCGTGCTGGTCAACCAAAAGGGGGTCGTCGTCGGCCGGTATCCGGGGGAGGCGTCCAGCTCGCAGCTGGAACGACTCATCAATCAGAAGCTGGCTACTTCGTCCGGCGCTGCCAGCGCGTCGCCTTGAGCATCTTCTTGTGCTTGTGTTTGCGCATTTTCTTTCTGCGCTTCTTTATTACCGAGCCCAATCGCGAGCCTTTGTCGTCAGTGCGCCGGCGTGCATGTCGCGGAACATTCTAGACGATGCCGGAGTTTAGACTGATAGAAGTCGGGCGCCTAATGCCCGTGGGAGTGTATTGGTATGAGTGACGCCGTTATCGTCGAAGCCGTTCGGACGGCCATTGGCCGCCGCAGTGGCAGGCTGAGCCCCGTCCGGCCCGATGATCTTCTGGCGCTGACGCTTCGGGAAGTCGTCAACCGGGCCGGTGTCGATCCCGCCCAGGTCGATGACGTGGTGGTGGGCTGCGTTACCCAGACCGGCGAGCAGGGCATGAACATCGGGCGCGCCGCCGTGCTGATCGCCGGCTTTCCCATCGAGGTGCCGGGCACCACCATCAACCGCTTCTGCGGCTCGGGGCAGCAGGCCGTGAACTTCGCCGCGCAGGGCGTGCTTTCGGGCGCCCAGGACATGGTGATCGGCGCTGGGGTGGAGAGCATGTCGCGGGTGCCGATGGGCTCGGACGCGTTGGGCCCCGGCGAGGGCCCGGTGAGTCCCAAATTGACAGACCTGTTCGAGATCATCCCGCAGGGCAACTCGGCGGAGATGATCGCGAAGAAATGGGGTTTCTCGCGCGAACAGCTCGACGAGTTTGCCTACCAGAGCCACCTCAAAGCCGGGCAGGCGATCCAGGAAGGCCGATTCAGCCGCGAGATCTTTGCGATCGACGTAAAGAGCAACGGCACGAGCTATTCGTTCGAGACTGACGAAGGCGTCCGCATTCCGCCCTCTCGCGAAAAGATGGCGCAGCTGAAGCCATCGTTCCAGGAGGACGGCGTGGTGACTGCCGGCAACTCGAGCCAGATCAGCGACGGCGCCGCCGCCGTGCTGGTGATGACCGCCGAGAAGGCGAAGTCTCTCGGGCTGCGGCCGCGAGCGCGCATCGTGGCGCAGGCCATCGTCGGCTCCGAGCCGACCATCATGCTGACCGGACCGATTCCGGCGACACAGAAAGTCTTGAAGAAGGCGGGCCTGCAGCTCAAAGACATCGATCTTTTCGAGGTGAACGAAGCCTTCGCGCCGGTGGTCTTGGCCTGGCAGCAGGAGACTGGCGCCGACATGGAGAAGGTCAACTACAACGGTGGCGCCATCGCCCTGGGCCATCCCCTGGGGGCCAGCGGCGCGCGGCTGATCACGACCTTGCTGCACGAGCTCGAGCGCCAGGATGCCCGTTACGGCCTCAGCACCATGTGCATCGGCTACGGGATGGGGATCGCCACCATCATCGAACGCCTCAAGAACTAATCGTCCTTGCCGCGTCGGTCGGGAAAATCGATCGGTTGGTTCTGCCGCCGCCGCTCCACCGCGCCGGAGAGGACGAATAGAAAAATCACCTGGATGACGAAATACATCGCGACGATCAGATCGATGACGGCGGCGATCGTCCCTCCCGACTCCCGGATATCGGCAATGGCCAGACCGAAGAACAGGAATGAGCACAGGTAGGTAATGAACGCGATCGAGTAAATCGCGTTCTTCCAGAGCTGGCGGTCAGCGAGCAGC
>VBEN01000217.1 GCA_005881175.1 Chloroflexota bacterium | reverse complement strand
TCCTGCGGCGGGATCAGTGGATCAACCTCAATGGCGAGTGGGAGTTCGCCTTTGACCGGCCGGACTTCGACCGACCGATCATCGTGCCCTTCGCCTACCAATCGGAGCTGTCCGGCATCGGCGAGCGGACCCTGCATGACACCGTCTGGTACCGGCGCCGCTTTGACGCGCCCGTCGCCGAGCGGCTCATCCTTCATTTCGGCGCCGTGGACTACGGGGCGACCGTGTGGGTCAACGGTAGCGAGGTGGCCCGCCACGAGGGCGGTCATACGCCGTTCAGCGCGGACATCACGGCGGCGGTCCGACCCCGTGACAACGAGATTGTCGTGCGCGCCGACGATCCGGCAACCGACCTCACGATTCCGCGTGGCAAACAGTTCTGGCGAGAGAGATCAGAGGGCATCTTCTACACCCCGACCACCGGGATCTGGCAGACGGTCTGGCTGGAGCCGCTTCCGCAATGCCATGTCGCGTCCGTCCGGTTGCGGCCGCGGTTGGACGACGGGAGCCTCGAATTCGACATAGCGGTATCGTCGCCCGGTGCCGTCGTTGAGCTTTCCGCACGCCTCGGTGAACAAGAGGTCGGTCGTTGGCGTGGCGCGCCCGGTCGCGGTCGGCTCCGTTTCTCCAAGGTGGCGCCCTGGAGTCCGGACTCGCCGGTCCTCTACGACCTGATCGTTCGGCTCATCGACAACGCCGGCCGCGAGACTGACCGGGTCGCCAGCTACTTTGGGCTGCGAACCGTTGCCACCCGCGACGGACGCTTCCTGCTCAATGGCGAGCCCTTTGTGCAACGGCTCGTCCTCGACCAGGGCTATTTTCCCGGCGGCTGGTACACCGCCGGCTCGGATGCCGACCTGCACCGGGACATCGAGCTCGCCAAGTCGCTCGGCTTCAACGGAGCTCGCAAGCACCAGAAAGTCGAGGATCCGCGCTGGCTCTATTGGGCCGATCGCCTTGGTTTCCTGGTCTGGGCTGAGATGCCCAACTTCCATGCGCACACGCCCCAGGCGGGGCAGCGCTTGCTCAACGAGTTCGCCACCACCATCGAGCGCGACCGAGACCACCCCTGCATCGTGGCGTGGGTTCCGATGAACGAAACGTTCGGGTTCCCCCGGCCGGTGCGGGAGGACGACCTGGTGAGCCTGCTGGTGAGGCTCTACCACTGCGCCCATCAACTCGACGAGACACGCCCGGTGGTTTCGAACGATGGATGGGAGCACGCGCTGACCGACCTGTGCACTCTGCACGACTACCGTCCTGCCGCGGAGCTGCGCCGCCGCTATCGCAACCTGTCGGCCGCCCTCGAGCCGGCAGGCCGGCCCCACCCTCCGTATCTGCGCGGGTTTGCCCACCGCGGCGAGCCGGTCCTGGTCACGGAGTTCGGCGGGATCTCCGTCGCCGGCGAGAGTGGCGGTTACTCCGAGGCGCGCGATGCGCCGGAACTGGTTCGCCGATTTCGCGACAACGTGGATGCGCTGATGACAGAGGGCCCGGTCGAGGGCTTCTGTTACACCCAGCTGGCGGACGTCGAACACGAGCGCAACGGCTTGCTAACCTTCGACCGCCAACTCAAGGTCGACCCCGCAATCCTGCGGCCGATTACGAAAATTCCGAAGCGGCGCTAATAGTTCCTAATCTCATCGCGGCAAAACCTGTGACTAATTGACAGCGCCGAGGCGCCGTCCTAGACTCGCGGCTATGGGGTCGGAGCCGGGGACCCCATACGCTGCTTTGGCTGCGCCTGGGTGTTCCCGGCAAAGGGAGGAGGCACGATGGGAAGACTAATCCGAATTCTGGCCCTTGTTTCCGCCGGCGTGTTGGGATTGACCGCCTGCGGGACGACGACTTCGTCGGGAAAGATTGGCGGCACGGTTCACATCCTTGGGACCTGGACCGGCACCGAAAAAGACTCGTTCGATGCCGTGATGAAGCCGTTCACGGACCAGACCGGCGTCAAGATCTCGTTCGAGGCCACTCGTGACCTCGATGCGATCCTCCAGACAAAGATTGCTGCCGGCAATCCGCCCGACGTGACCGGGGCCCCGGGCGTCGGCACGCTCATCAAGCTGGCCAAGGCGGGCAAGCTCGTCGCGCTCGACGACAAGCTCGATGTGAGTCAGCTCAATGCGAACTACGGAACGGACTGGATCAACCTGGGAAAGATCGACAACAAGCTGTATACCCTCTACGCCTGGGCGTCGCTCAAGGGATTGGTCTGGTACGACCCGAAGGCCTTCACGGCGAAGGGCTACCAGGTGCCCAAGACGTGGGACGAGCTGATGACCCTCCAGAACAAGATCAAGTCCGATGGCGGCAAGCCGTGGTGTGTTGCCCTCGTGAGCAAGGCCGCGTCCGGCTGGCCGGGAACCGACTGGCACAAGGAGATTGTCCTGAGCCAGTCCGGACCGACCGTCTATGACAAGTGGTGGCAGGGCAAGCAGAAATGGACCTCGCCAGAGATCAAGCAGGCCTGGACGACCTGGGGTCAGATCCTGGGTTCCGGCGACAGCAACGTCTACGGCGGCAAGCAATACATGGTCTCAACCACCTTCGGCGACGGAGGCCAGGGCCTCTTCACCAGCCCGCCCAAGTGCTACATGTTCAACCAGGGTTCGTTCATCACCAGCTTTTTCGACGCCTACACTCCCAAGCCCACCGCGGGGACGGACTATGCGGTCTTTCCGTTGCCTGACGTGAGCACCGCGAATACGGGCGCTCATGTGGTCGCGGGGGATGCCTTCGTCATCACGAAGGACACGCCACAGTCCCGGGCGCTGCTGAAGTACCTGGCCACGGCGGAGGCGCAGGACATCTGGGTCAAGAGGGGCGGCGGCAAAATCGCCATCAACAAGCA
>VBEN01000216.1 GCA_005881175.1 Chloroflexota bacterium | reverse complement strand
GCCGACGACATCGAGGTGCCGATGTCGGCACGCGACCGGCAGGCCCAGTTGCGCTGGCGTGCCGCCTTCGGCCTCTTCGCCGCCGAGGAGTACGGCGAGCCGGTCGATGCGCAGCTGGAGCGAGACCGCGTGCGACTGCATCGAGATGGTCGGGATACGGAGCTCGACCTCGAGACGTTAATCGCCTACCTGACGAACCGGCCTCAGCAGCTGAAGGACGCCAGGCAGCGCGCCCAGGTACGGCGGCTCATTGCCTAAGCGAGAGTACCTCTGCCGTCATTGCGGCCGGCGCGTCTTCGCCGAGCGCGGCGTCCTGACCGAGGTGCAATTGTGCCGTTCGTGCTTCGAGAAAGCTCGCGCGCAGCAGCGGGAAGGAACGACGCAGGACAAGAGCTCGGACGAACGCCCGCCCGGATAGGCTATCGCCATGCCGTCGATACAGAACCTGGCGCTGGTGTTTGTATTCGCCCTTGGGGCGCTGTTGATCGGCTGGTACCTGGTTGGCAACGAGATGATGCGGCGTCGCGGCCGCAGCCTCGCGCTGTGGTGCAAGCGTTCGCTCGATCCCCTTGGCGGCCGGCAGGCCATTCAATGGATCACGACCCAGTCCTTCCGCCTGGAAGTGGAAGGGCTGAAGGCGCCGTTTGTCGCGGGCTCGCTGACCGGCCTGGTCGAGTCCCTTGACGTGCCGGTGATCTGGCTGGCCAACCGTGCGAATGGACGGCGAGACATGGTCCTGCTCCAGCTGAGCCTGCGGCAGCAACCAATCTGGGGCCTGGAACTGTTCAGGCCTCGATCGGTGCTGGCCGCCGACGCGCGCAAATATTCCATCGAGGAGGGATGGGCCGAGGCGGCCCTCGACGGTTTTCGGCTTGCATCCGTGGGCGGCCCCGCCATGGAAAAGATTGCCCGGCAGCTGATCGCCGAACTGGGCGACGAGGCGCCAAACCTGATCCGCCTGGCGATCCGCCGGCGTGGCCTTCATCTGACCCTGGCGATGAACGTTCCGGAACGCGGTCGACTTACGCCCGAGCGCTTTTCCCAAATCATCGACCGATTGGCCCGAGCCCTGTTGCGGTTCGCCACCCCGACACCATGACCCCGATAATTAAGGAGAAGGAGGGCCGACATGGGAAAGATCGTCGTAACCGAGTTCATCTCGCTTGACGGGGTCATCGAGGCCCCGGGCGGAGGCGAGAGTTTCAAGTACGCAGGCTGGAGCTTCAAGTTCAGCCGCGGAGATGAGGGCGACAAATTCAAGCTCGACGAAACCCGATCGTCCGAGGCCCTGCTGCTCGGGCGCGTGACCTATGAGGGCTTCGCCGCGGCCTGGCCATCCAGGGACGGCGAGTTCGCAGACAAATTCAACTCCATGCCGAAGTACGTCGTCTCTTCGTCCCTCACGAAGCCGACGTGGAATAACTCCACTGTGCTGAAGGGCGACGTCGCCGACCAGGTTGAAAAGCTAAAGAAGAAGCACGATGGCAACATCGTGGTCCACGGCAGCGCCAGGCTGGTGCAAAGCTTGCTGCAGAACGATCTCATCGACGAGCTCCGGCTGATGGTGTTCCCGGTCGTTCTTGGAACCGGCAAGCGCCTCTTCGGCGAGACCAGCGACATGAAAACCTTACGGCTCGTGGACTCGAAGGTGGTCGGCGACGGTGTGGCGATCTTCACCTATCAGCCCGCGCGTGAAAGGGCGAAAGAGGCGGCCGCACCGGCTTCGACGAGGTCAGCAAGCGCTCGCTAGTTCCTCGAGAGGCTGGCCACGAGCGCAGCCACGAACAGAACAACAGTGCTGACGCTGGCCGCGATGATTGAAGTCTGCCAGCGTGTCCACGGCCGCACCAGGCGCCATGCGGCCAGCATCAGCACCAGTACGCTGCCCATCAATAGCAACGGAACCGACTCATAGGCCAAATACCAGCCAAAGCTCGTATTGTCGGGCCCTGGCGGACGGTCAATCATGTACGGCGTCACGATGGCGAATGCGAACCAGACAATCAATCCGGCACCGGCCAGTAACGCCAGGGAGGCTGTGCGCCTGCCCCAGGCCACCGAGTCAGTCATCGGTTCATTCCGCCGGTTTCGAGGTAAAAACCTCGTTGGCCAGCCGCTTCAGCATCTGAACGCCGCGCACCTCGTCTTCGAAAAGCGGGACGATGCTGCGAACCTGGGAGTCGAACTTTTCCCAGATCGTCTGCATGTGCTCGTCCTGCATGGCCAGCCGGTTGCGTACGAATTCAGCGGTGTCGGGGTTGACGACCGACCGATCGATCCGCATGTTGACCAGGACGCCGCCCACCGGGATTCCGAACTCGCTGAACCAGTTGATGAAGCGGGTGATCACCGCGATCGGCAGCGCCTCCGGCAGGGTCACGAAGAAGAAGGCGGTCTTGTTCGGGTCGGTGAGCAGCTCCCGGGCGTGCTCCATCCGGCCCCGGAACTCAATCAGATACTGCATCAGCGGATCCTGCTCCTTCTTCTTGGTGAAGGACAGCATCTCGCGCAGGCTCTGCGCCTCCTCCCGGCTCTTCATCATCTTGTTGACCCACAGGGAGTACACCTTGCTCATGCCCAATAGCCGCCGGGCATTCGCGGTGGGCGCGGTGTCGAACACGTAGGCGTCGTACTCGTTGCGAAACATGAGGTCGATCATGTTCTCGAACATGGCCGACTCTTCGAAGGCCGGGTTCATGGTGGCCGACTCGACGAACTCGTCGGCTCGGGTGCTGATCTCCGCGAATTTCAGGAACCACTGGATCTTCTCGCGGATCTCGCGCTTGGAGCGTTCGATCGTCTCCTTGGTGTCGATCTCGTAGGCAAACAGATTGGGTACGCCGGTCACCGGCGTGTGCTTGCCGAAGACGTTCTGGTCCAGCAGGCCCGATAGGCTGTGCACCGGATTCGTGGACGCCAGCAGGGTACGCTTTCCCTTCTCCGCGGTCCATACCGCGCTCGCCCCAGCCATCACGGTCTTGCCGACGCCTCCCTTGCCGCCGAAGAACACGTACTTCAGCTCGGGGTGGGCGTCGAGGTAGCCGGCCATCGAATCCGTGACCGCTCGCGTTGCCGGTGCCTGGACGCTCATTGCCCGTACATGATGGCGGCCAGGCGCTCGATCGCCGGCAGGCCGGTCACGTCGCGCTCCATCTCGGGGACATACGCCAGCACGTCCTTCCCCAGGCTCTTTTGGATATCTCCCACGTAGCGCTTCTGCATCGCCAGCCGCTTCTTCAGGTACTCAGGCACGTTCTGGCCAGCGAGCTCCTCAGGCAGGACGCGGTTGACAACGTATCCCGCGAGCGGGACGTCGAACTTGGTAAAGAGCTCGGCCGCCTTGCGCGTGTCGAGGATGATCATCTCTTCCGGGACCACCACGAAGAAGAAGGCGGTCTTGACCTTGTCGGTCAGGATCCGCGACGACGCATTGATCCGCTGCTTGATGTCTTGCAGCTCTCCGAGGATCTGGTCCTCTTCGGTCGTCTTCTTGCGCTTCATCACGTTGGAGACCTGCTCGTACTCACGCATTTGCTGCCGCAGCTGCGTGATCTTGTTGATCCATTCGTCGTAGACCTTCGCCATCGACAGGTAATAAAGCGCGTGGCCGAGGGGGACCAGGTCATAGATGTAGTAGTCGTAGTCGCTCTTGACGACGATATCCACCACCGCATCGAAGATGGCGCTCTCTTCCATCGCCGGCTCGGCGCTGGCCGCCTGGATGTAGTT
>VBEN01000215.1 GCA_005881175.1 Chloroflexota bacterium | reverse complement strand
CATGATGTAGCGCCGCTCCGGATGCTGCTCGAAAACTCGCTGCAGGTCGGTCTGGGCGGGGGCTTTGGCTGCCATGCCGGATCAGCCCAGCGCGTCGGTGATGTCGCGCTCGCGCAGCATCCGCCGCTTCCAGGTGCTGATTTGCGGCACGACGTAGGGCATCAGCCGCAGGCTGTAGTAGGGCGGCAGGATTGGCACGCCGAGCAGGTCCCCCATCGTGATCAGGATGAAGAGGTGCTCCATGCTCGCCCGCGTGCGCAGCGCCGAGCGGGACATGTCGTGCGTCGCCATCCCGTACATGACCTCTTTGGCCGTCC
>VBEN01000209.1 GCA_005881175.1 Chloroflexota bacterium | reverse complement strand
CGACGGCTCGTCGCCGTGTCAGCGAACATCCGGGCCGACGCGATCTATCTGGAGATGCGGGCGCAACAGGGTCAGGTGAACGCGGCCGCCGCCGAGTTCATGAAGGACACGCCGATGTACCAGCTGTACCAACGGGTCGCGCCACGCCCTGAGGACTTCCCTCGGTTACTGAACAAGATCGGCGAATCGATGTCGAAGGGCTACGACTTCACTGAACAGGTCCGCGGTCTCCAGGTGCCGACGCTCATCGTTGCTGCGGATGCCGACATGGCGCCGCCGAGCCACTACGTCGAGGTGTTCAAGCTACTCGATGGCGGCCTCAGGGACGGCGGCTGGATGGGCGAGGGCCGACCAAAGGGCGGGCACGCGCTCGCGATCCTGCCGGGCCTAACCCACTACACCATCTTCAGCTCGCCACTCTTCGCCGCGACTACTCTCGCCTTCCTTGAATAGCAGCCGACCTAAATGGCTGACTTGCTTTCTGTAGCGGTGCTACCCGAGAGCCGAACAGACTACGCGCCTGCGCTCTCTGTACTCGCCCAGACGAACCATTGCCGGATAATGGCACGAAGGCCGTCCCCATCGAACGCAACTGCATTTTCAAGGTCGGGCATGCGGTACGACAGGCGAACGTGCACTGGATCCGGGCCCACGGCGACAAACACCGTGTCCCCCTGCCGAGTCAGCGCTTCCAGAATCCGTCTCTCTCCACCGATGAAGTCGGCCAGATCAGTCGTCCGCTTTAGGTAGAGGAAGCGTCCATTCAGCTGCAAGACGCCGACCGAGGTAACGACAAGATCTTCCGCGCCCTCCGGAACAAGCGATTTCTCGTGCTGCAGCCAATCGAACCAGCCCGATTGCTCCCCGTGACTCTCGACCATCTCGATAGCCATAACGACGCAGGCCGTTGGGCTCTTTCGCGCCGGATCTACATCTATAAGCCGCTACGTCTCGTCTTCGTCGGCACTAGGCGCATCAGTTCCGTGGCAACAGCCTCGAGCGGCCGGCTATTTCCCTCGGCGCGACACAAGATAAGGGCGCCTTCCATGCTGGCGACGGCTGTAAAGGCGACGGACCTTGCACGGTCCGGGGGGACTTTCAGCTCAATAAGCCGCTCGGCGAGCTCGGCCACCCACGATTGAAAGGTTGTCCGCACAAGCCCGATCAAATTGTCTTCAAAGGCACCGATGTCAATCGCGACGCCAGCGACGGCACAACCAGAAGAGCCGCGCGACGCGAGCACTGACTGCCGCCAGAGGTCAACAAAGCAGGCCAGCAGATCAGACGGCGTCGTCGCTCGACAGGCCCGGAGATGGCCGAGTACCTGGTCGGAGGTCCAGTCGATCGCGGATTCGCCGAGCTGCCGCTTACCGTCCGGAAAGTGGTGATATATCGAACCCCGGGGCGCGCCGCTGTGTGTGAGGACGTCGGAAAAGGACGTCGCGGTGAAGCCACGTGTGCCGATCAGCGCGGCCGCGCTACGGACCATCCTGGCCTTGCTGTCCCTCGCCAATCAGTTCTCCAGTTTGACTATGACGGTCGGCATAGTGCATACTCTACCCACTATGACGGTCATCATAATCCAGTGGAGGGATAACCATGCCGATGATTGACGTCTATGCCGCCGAAGACACCTTCAAGGACAAGCAAACGCTGGCGCATGATCTCGCGAAGGCCGTCATGCGCTGGGAGCGGGTACCCCAGCTTCCGCTGTTCTTGGACAACACCGCAGCGTTCATCCATGACCTGCCCGCAGATGCGATCTCGAACGCGGCCGGCGACAGCAACTACGTCCGCGTCCAGGTGCTCACGCCGATCCACGTGCTCGACCGCGAAAAGCAGCTCGGCGTTGTCAAAGAGCTGACGGAGATCGTCGTCGCCGCGGCTGGCGACCCAGGCCTCGCGGATCGCACCTGGGTACTGATCACCGAATCGCCTGAGGGTGGCTGGGGCATCGACGGGCACGCCAACACGAGCGGCGACATCGTTGCCGCGGCACGAGCTGCGCTGCAGGCGAAGACATGAGTATGCATGGGCGCCGACCGATGAGTTTTTGACCGTGCCGTAGTCTGAAAGGGCATCAGCATCAAGGAGGCAAGCAGCGACATGAGAAAGCTCATCGTTTTGTCGTTCATCACGCTCGATGGGGTTATGCAGGCTCCTGGTGGACCGGGGGAAGACGACAGCGGCGGCTTCAAATACGGGGGATGGTCTGTCGGCTACTTCGACGACTTCCTGGGAAACGTCATGACTGAGCAGATGGGCCACCCGTTCGATCTGCTCCTCGGCAGGAAGACCTACGACATCTTCGCGGGCTATTGGCCCCAGGTCAAAGACGAAACCGGCGCAGGGATCAATCGCGCGAAGAAATATGTTGTCTCGCATCGGCCGGTCAACCTCGATTGGAAAGTTACGGTCCCAATCAACGGCGATGTCGCCGGGAAGATCAACCAACTGAAGAAGGAGGATGGCCCGGAGATCCAGGTTCATGGCAGCGGCAACCTGATCCAGACCTTGCTGAAGAACGACCTGGTCGACGAGTTCTGGCTCAAGACCTTCCCAGTTGCCCTTGGTTCAGGGAAGCGCCTATTTGCTGAGGGAACGATGCCGGCGGGATTCACGTTGAAAGAAAGCCGGACCTCGCCAACTGGCGTTATCGTGAGTTCCTATGCCCCGGCGGGGGACGTGAAGATAGGCTCGTTTGAGCTGACACCTTCAGGCCAAGAAGCAACTCGGGACTAACCGCGCTACCCGGCTCGTTCCCCGTTCGGCCTGGACATGGACCCCTTCACGACTACGAACCTTAGAAGGAGAAAACCATGAAGATGACCAGGAACAACGTGGGGACCACTAAAGGGCCTGGCGAGTGGTTCACGGGCGAGGTGTATATCGACGCCGTCGCGGCCCCCTCAGCTGCCTCGCGCCTGAACGCCAGCAGCGTCCATTTCGCCCCGGGCGTCGCGAAGGGCTGATCGAGGTCATCCGCCCTGGCGATCGCGTGTTCTTCGAGCCGGGCGAGGATCACTGGCACGGCGCCGCGCCAGATCGCTTCATGACCCACCTTTCAATGGTCGAGGTCGACGACAAAGGCAGCAGCGCGACCTGGGGCGCCCAGGTCAGCGATGAGGAGTACGCGGCGGAGCTCAAGATGGAGGAGGCGTAGCGATGCGTGCTGCTGTCTTTCTCGGACCCCGCCGTATCGAGG
>VBEN01000208.1 GCA_005881175.1 Chloroflexota bacterium | reverse complement strand
GCCGGCTTCAAAGCCAATCTCGACCCTGAGTTGGACCTGGTCCTCGCCGACTATCACCAGCCCCAGTTCGACGCCCTGCGAGCCCTGAAGCTGATGCAGGATGCCGGCCTGGAGATCCCCTTCGTGATCGTGTCGGGCGCGGTCGGTGATGACCTGGCGGTGGCCGCCGTGCGTCAGGGCGCGATGGACTATGTGCTCAAGGACCGGCTCGGCCGTCTGGGGACGGCGGTCAAGAACGCGATCGAGCAGTCGGAGCTTCGCCGCCGGCAACGGCTGGCGCAGGCGGCGCTCGAGCACCATGCCCTGCACGACAGCCTGACCAACCTGCCGAACCGGTTGATGCTCCGAGAGGAGCTTGATCGGATGATCGCCGGCCGGAGCCGGTCGCCGCTATCGCTCCTTTTGCTGGACATCGATAACTTCAAAGAGATCAACGACAGCTTCGGTCACCAGGTGGGCGACGTCCTGCTGCGCCAGATCGGACCGCGGCTCCGCGAGCGACTGGAAGTTGGCAACATGATTGCCCGGCTGGGCGGCGACGAGTTCGCCATCGTGCTGCCAGGCGCAGACGTCGCGCAGGCCTCGCAGGTCGCCCACGGCCTCTTGCGAGCATTGGAGCGCCCGTTCCTCAGCGAGGAGCACGCCCTCGAGGTGACGGCGAGCATCGGCATCGCGGCCGCTCCCGACCATGGCACGGCGGCCGAAACGCTGCTGCAGCGCGCGGATGTCGCGATGTATGCGGCGAAGCGGTCCGGGGGATCCTACGCGGTCTATCGCGCTGAAGATGATCCCTACGATGCCCGGCGGCTCGTGCTACGCACCGATCTCCGAGGGGCGCTCGAGCGCCGTGAGATCATCCTCTTTTACCAGCCGCAGGTCGCCGTGGCCACCGGCAACGTGACAGGGCTCGAGGCGCTCGCCCGGTGGCAACACCCCGAGCGCGGTTGGGTGCCGCCCGCGGAGTTCATCCCCGTCGCCGAGCGGATGGGCCTCATCAAGCCGCTCACCACTCACCTGACCGCGCTGGCCTTGACGCAGATCGGCGCATGGGAGAAAGCCGGGATCGCGATTCCGGTGGCCGTCAACGTGTCTATGCGCAACCTCCTCGACCCACGTTTCCCACAGATGCTGGAGGACACGATCACGAGCAGCGGGGTCGACGCAGCCCGGATCAAGCTCGAGATCACCGAGAGCGCGGTCATGGCTGAGCCCGGACGAGTGCTCGAGACCATGCACCGCCTTCGCTCCGTTGGCGTGCGGTTCTCCATCGATGACTTTGGAACCGGCTACTCATCGCTGTCGTACCTGCAGCGTTTGCCGGTGGAGGAAATCAAGATCGACCGTTCGTTCATCGCTCAACTGGCCAAGGACGAGGGAAGTGCTGCCATCGTGCGGGCGACCATCGAGCTGGCGGGTAGCCTGGGGCTCGAGGTCGTCGCCGAAGGGGTTGAGGACGAGGCCACGTTGCAGATCCTGATGCAGCTCGGCTGCTCGACCGCTCAGGGCTATCACATCAGCCGGCCCTTGCCCGTCGAGGAGATTACTGGCTGGATCCGGGGTCGTTCGGCGAGCTCGGCGGACCGGACCGCGGCATAGCCGGGCTCGGGTCGCGGCTTAACGCCCTCTCATCGTTTGTTCAGAGAGTCCTTACAGTCTTCTGGCATAGTTTGTGACATCGCGACTATCCGCAGCGTGCGTGGCGTCGCGCCGGCGTTGCTGGCGTTAGCCGTGGCAACGGCCTGTCAGCCGGGAGTGCAAGGTGGTCCCCGATCGACAGCGACCGCATCTCCATCGGGACCGTCGCGACACGTCTTCGTGATCGTGCTCGAGAACAGCTCGTCCCAGCAGGCCCTGCAGCAGCCGTATATCAGCAGCCTGGCCGATCGCTATGCGGTCGCCACCAACTATCACGATTTGGGTGAGCCCAGCCTGCCGAACTACCTCGCCATGACGTCGGGATCGACCTGGGGAATTACCGACAACGAGTTTCACTCGCTGCCGGCGACCGGGATCGGGAACCAGCTGACCAAATCTCGCGTCTCCTGGAAGGCGTACATGGAAGGCTTTACCGGCGACTGCTTCGACAGCCCCTATCCATATGCGCTGAAACACAATCCGTTTCCCTATTACGGCGGCGAGTGCCCACCGAACGTCGTGCCGATGACCGACCTGGTGACCGACCTGAACGGCCACACACCCTGGCTGTCCTGGATCACGCCGGGATTGTGCAACGACGGCCACGATTGCGGCGTCCGCACGGCCGACCGATGGCTATCTCGGGTTGTGCCCCAGATCACCAGCTCGGCCGCCTGGCGGAAGGACGGCGTGCTCTTTATTACCTGGGACGAGTCAGACACGGGCGACGGGCAGGTGGCATTGCTGGTGGTCGCACCGAAGATCCGGGGTGACATCACGACCCGGCTGGATCACTTTGCGCTGCTGGCAACCATCAGCGACCTGTTGCACCTGCCCCGCCTCGGCCTTGCGAAGCAGGCGAACTCGTTGAATCGCCAGCTGCAAGCCGAAACGACCAGCTCCAAAACCGGCGGCTGACGCCGGCTCCAATTCGAAGCGGCGGTCGAGGTCGAGTTTCAACGTGATATGATTAATGTCACATCATGCGTGGGTGGAACGCGTGATCCACTTCCCCTACTTTTTGTTGCGGCGCGCCTCGCGGACGCCGCTGCTCGTCGCCGTGCTTCTTCTGTCCGTGCTCGGGTTTGGACTGGGTGAGCCTGAGGCGAATGCTGGTGCCAACGGCGTCGTTGTCGGCATCGCATCGGCGGGCCCGATGATCACCTCACCCGCCATGTTGCGAGATATCGGGAGGCAGATTCGCCGATCCACGGAGCAGCCGGGACCGATTACGTCGCCGGGGGACGCGGCGGGTGACCGACGGACTGACGCACATTCGCCCCGGCGCACAGGAGTTCGCCGCCACCCAGCTGCTGCGGCAAAACGGCATTGCCTTCGCCTGGGATGGCGAAAACATCTACTGGCAGGGAGGACCGCCATTCGATGATGCGGTGAACGCGGCCGAGGCCTGGTGGATGACGTCGCCGGAGCACCGCGCGAACATCCTGGGGCCACACTTTCGCCAGGTTGGCATCGGCACCGCCATCGACGGCGGAAAGATATACATTGCGGCGGTCTTTGCGGATTCCGCCATTACCCCGACGCCGAGCCTCCCCCGCCAGCGGGGAAGGGCGAACTGACGCGAATCAGTCGCTTCGCCTTCAGCTCTGGCCTGGGCAGCGTCCCAGTGGGCACCGCTCGACACTCGATCCTGACCCCGAGGGTGGTGCGAAGCTGCTCGGTGATTGAGCGGCATACGTCGTCAGATGCGGAACCGTCGGCGAGCTCGACAACGACGGTGGCCTCGTCCATGTGCCGGTCGGTCCGGCACTCGATGACGAATTCCACCACGGTCGGGTGACGGCGGACGATGTCCTCGACCTGACTCGGGTAGACATTGACGCCCCTGATCGTGACCATGTCATCGACCCGGCCGCGGATGCCGCCCACGATTTTCATGAATGGACTGCCGCACGAACAGGGAGTCCTTACGACCTCAACCTGGTCGCCGGTGCGGTAGCGGATCAAGGGCGATCCCCAGCGGCCGAGATTCGTCGCCACCAGCTCACCATCGATGATTTCGAAGATGAATTCCGACTCGAAAAGATGCACGCCGTCGCGCTGGCTGCAGCTGACGCCGGTCGGCCCGAGCTC
>VBEN01000090.1 GCA_005881175.1 Chloroflexota bacterium | reverse complement strand
CTTGCCTGGCACGAGGTGCTCGGCAAGGCGGGGATGGAGCTCTCGGTCTGGCGGATCCACCGCCGGATCGGGATGAGCGGCGGGCTGTTCGTCAACGCGCTGCTGCGCGAGACTGGCAAGCAGCTCAGCTCCGAGGAAGCGAACGGTCTGCGTGCACGGCACGCCGAAGCCTTCGTCCGACGGATGGGAGAAGTGCGGCCGCTGCCGGGCGCACGCGATCTGCTGAGCCGACTGACCCAACAGGGGGTGCCCTGGGCGATCGCCACCAGCGGTAGTCCGCAAACCGCTGGACCGTCGATTGCGATGCTCGGCGTGGAGCCGAAGGTCGTGATCACGCGGGCGGACGTCGCGCATGCGAAGCCGGATCCCGATCTCTTCCTGGCCGCCGCCGATCGACTCGGTGTCGATATCGTCCACTCGATCGTGGTGGGCGACAGCGTGTGGGATCTGCTGGCTGCACAGCGAGCACCCGCGCTCGGGGTCGGCCTGCTGTCAGGCGGCTACGGTCGCGAGGAACTCCAGCAGGCGGGCGCCTACCGCGTGTACGAGGATCCGCGTGACCTGCTGGAGCACCTCGATGAAATCGGCGTCCGGCATCCGCCCGGCTGAGAGGTGGGGAAACCGTGACGGCGGCGATCACGACCCGAGCGCTGACCAAGGATTACGGCATGCAACGCGGGCTCTTCGACCTCGACATGGAAGTTGGCGCCGGCGAGGTTTTCGGCTTCCTTGGTCCCAACGGCGCGGGCAAGACGACCACGATCCGGCTGTTGATGGGAATGATCTTTCCGACCCGCGGCAGCGCGCAGATCTTTGGCCTCGATTGCCAGCGAGAGGCGGTCGCAGTGAAAACGAAGGTGGGATATCTCCCTGGCGAGCTGCCCCAGTTCGGTGGGCTCCGGGGCAGCGAGATCGTCGCATATCTGGGCGGGCTGCGCGGCGGCGTCGACGCCACCCGGGTCAGGGCGATCGCGCAACGTCTGGAACTGGATCTCGGCCGCCGCTACCGGGAGTACTCACGTGGCAACAAGCAAAAGCTGGGCCTGCTGGTGGCTTTCATGCACCGGCCAGCGCTACTGATCCTCGACGAACCAACCGCCAGCCTCGATCCGCTCAACCAGCAGACCTTTTACGACCTGCTTTCTGAGTCGCGCCAGGACGGCGCGACCGTCTTCCTCTCGTCCCACGTGCTCTCGGAGGTGGAACACGTCTGCGACCATGTCGGGATCATCCGCCGCGGCCGCCTGGTCAGCATCGCCGGCCTCGACGAGCTCCATCATTTGCGGATCCACCATGTCGAGATCGAATTCGCCGGCGCTCCGCCGCTCGACGCCATCAAGGGAGCCGAGGGCGTGACCGAGGTGCGCGTCGATGGATCGCGTATCCGCTGTAACGTGCGCGGTGGATTCGAGCCGCTGCTGACTGCGATCGCGGGCCGCGGAGTGCTCAACCTCGTGAGCGAGGAGCCCAGCCTCGAAGAGCTCTTCCTCAGTTATTACCGCGACGAACCCCCGCTCGAGTCAGCCGCCACATGATGCTCCGGATCGGACTGCGATTCCACCGTACCGGGTTAATTTCGACTGCGGCGCTCGGTGGATTCAGTGGGATGCTGCAATCGCTCGGCTTCCAGGCCGTCGTGGGGAACAGCGAGGCGGCGCGGCAACAGTTCGGCTTCCAGATGCAGGTGCTCGGCCGGCAGCTCAGTTACCTGGTCCCGCTGCCCGTCCATCCGGAGACCCTCGCCGGCTATGTCCAGTGGCGCGCCTTCGGCTTCTTCCCGGTGTTCTTTGGCTTCTGGGCGCTGATGGCCGGATCCGGCGTAATCCGCGGCGACGAGGATCGCGGACTGCTCGAGCTCTGGTTGGCAAGCGGGACCTCTCGGGCGCGGTTGACGGCAGCGCGCGCCGGGGCGTTTGTCATCGCCCTTGCCGTCGCCATCCTGATCGTGCTGCTGCTGACGGGGCTCGGGGCGACCATCGTCGGGTCGCCCCTTCCTATCCAGGGCCTGCTCGCGGATGGTGCGGCGCTGCTGGCGACCACTAGCGCATGCTTTGCGATCGCCCTC
The DNA here is from genome assembly GCA_005881175.1 of Chloroflexota bacterium. GTDB lineage: Bacteria > Chloroflexota > Dormibacteria > CF-121 > CF-121 > CF-13. The sequence goes on along the minus strand of VBEN01000090.1, from coordinate 8,771 downwards.
CTGGTCGCGCAATTTGCGGACTCCCGCCGAGTGGCCGCCGGCGTGGGCGCCATCGCGCTGCTCGGCCTTTTCCTGCTCAATAGCCTCGGCCGCACGCTGCAAGGTCCCGATCGTGTCCGCGGCATCTCGCCGTTTTACTACTACGACCGGACGAATGGTCTGAGTCCGGGTGGGCAGATCGAGTGGGCGAGCATCCTGGGGCTTTCGGTGGCCGCCATCGCCCTCATTGCGCTGGCCGGCGTCGCCTTCGCCAGACGAGATCTCGGGGCTGGACTGATACGCCCCCGGCCGGGCGTACGCGCGGGCGTCACCGAGCCCTCGCGAAACCCGTTGCTGCGCCTGCCCGTGCTGGCCACGATCTATGAGCAGCGAGTCGGGCTCATCGCCTGGATGGTTTCGACCGCGTTGCTGGCGCTGTTCATGACCTCACTCGCGAAATCGGTGGCCGATCTCGTCAGCCACATCCCGATCTTCCGTGCCTATGTAAGCGGTCAGGGTGATCTCAACCGCGCCGTCATCAGCGTCTTCTGGTTCGCGATGATGCCGTTGGTGTTGGGTGTCTTTGCCGTGACCCAGGTAAGCCGCTGGACGACCGACGATACCGAGGGGCGGCTGGAGATGGTACTCAGCGCACCGGTCTCGCGCTGGCGTGTCGCCCTCGAGCGTGAAGGCGCGCTGCTGCTTGCGACCACGCTGATCGCCGTCGTGGGGAGCATCGTCACGTTCTGGGCGGCGGATGCGCAAGGCATCAGCCTGGGCGTCGGGCCCATCGTGCTGGCGACTGCGCTGCTGCTGCCCTTCGGGCTAGCGTTCGGCGCGCTTGGAGCCGCGCTTGCCGGGTGGATTCCTCGGGCCACCGTGCTCCTGCTGTCAGGCTATGCGGTGGCGTCCTATTTCTTGACCCAGTTTGCCCCGCTCTTCCGCTGGCCTCGGTGGGTCGAGAACTTCGGGATCTTCTATCTGTACGGGACGCCGTTGACGACCGGCGTCTACTGGACGGGCTTCTGGATATTGATGGCCGTCATCGGCGTCGCCATGACCGTTGGTCTGTTGAGCTTTCAGCGCCGCGACATCGGCCGTTAACCGACGACGAGTCGGTGCCTACGCTCGCGGCGGCTGCGCACCGAAGATCTTGGTGAGCAGCTGCAGCAGCTGCTTTTGTTCGGCCGGGGTCAATCGCCGCAGAAATGCCGGGGGTTGGGCCAGCCGCTCTTCCAGCGTCGCTCGCAAACGCTCGCCCGCCGGCGTCAGGGCCAGCAGGCGAAACCGCCGGTCGGACGCGTCAGCGCGACGCTCGATCAGGCCGCGGGCCTCGAGGGAATCGGCCAGTGACGTGATATTGGACGGATCGTAGTGCAGCCGTCGGGCCAGCTCACGCTGTGACTCCGGCCGGCCGAGCTCCCGGATGAGCTTGCCCTGGGGAAGCGACAGGCTGCATTCCGCGACCCGGGCGGTGAAATCCTCCTTGAGACTGGCGAAGGCCTCGTCCCGGAGCAGCCTCCAGAGCTCGAGTGCCGGCTCGCGCTCCACGGTGGTATCCATGGAGGGAATATACCCGGCTTATCGATGGTTTAGTCATTATGTGAACGATTCAATGACCCTGACAAGCATTGGAGGGACCACCATGGATGTACGGCCATATCGGATCGACCCGGCAACCGCGCGGCAGAGCATCGAAGCCGGTGAGGCGGTCGTGCTGGATCTCACGTCGCCGCTGATCGGAACCGCCGTCAGAGGACGGATTCCGGGCGCGCTGTGGGTTTCGCCACGTGACATCCTCGATCGCAATCGGCATGCGGCCGACCTGGTCAGCGAGCTGCCGGACCTACCGCGCGACAAGACCATCATCGCCTACTGCACGTGCCCGGACGAGGAAGCCAGCGCCCGGCTGACGCGCGTCCTACGGCGCCAGGGCTACGACGCCTGGACGCTTACCGGCGGGCTACCCGCATGGCGGGCGGCCGGCTACCCGATGGAGACGAACCAGGCCGCATAATTCGAGCAAGGATGGCACGGGCAGTCTGGACCGGAACGATCAGCTTCGGCCTGGTGAGCGTGCCGGTTCGGCTCTACCCGGCGACTCGCCGCAAGGATGTGCGTTTTCACGAGATCGACCGGCTGAGCGGCCAGCGCATCCGTCATCAGCGGGTCGTCGAGCCCGGGCCGACTCGGTTGGCGCTGGAACCACAAGAATGGTCGAGAACGGCGATCAAGCCGGACGCTATCGGTGTTTCCCCGTCCGCGCCGCCCACGGCGCCGGCTCGGACCACCTGGTCGCCGCCACCCGCGGCCCAACCGGTCTCGGCCGCCGACGTCCTCAAGGGCTTCGAAGTGGCGAAGGATCGCTACGTCACGGTCGATCGAGGCGAGCTGGAGGAGCTCGCTCCCGAGCGCAGCCGGACCATCGACGTCGAGCAATTCGTGGACAGCTCGGCGATCGACCCGATTTACTACGACGTCAGCTACTACGCCGTCCCGGAACGGGACCATGAACGCGCGTTCGGCTTGCTGGTCGATGCCATGCGCGAAACGAAGCGGATCGCGATCTGTTGGTTCGTTCTCCGGCGGAAGCGCTACCTTGCGGCGCTGCGGCCGCACGGCCGCTTGATCGCGCTCTCTACCTTGTTTCACGCGGATGAGATCCTGCCCGCATCCGAGCTGGAACCGACGGCGCCGCTTGATCTCCGCAAGAAAGAGCGGGAGATGGCCGCGCTCCTGATCAACACCCTGTCCGGGCCCTTCGAGCCGGAGCGCTACCCCGATCAGTATCGCCAGCGAGTCAAAGCGCTGATCGAGGGGCGTGCCGCATTGGCCCGGCCGGCGCCGCCGGAAGTACTGACCGGCGCTGGCGTCAACGATTTGATGGCCGCGCTGCAAGCGAGCGTCGAGCAGGCGCGTCGCGCGTCGAAAGCGCGGGCCAAGCCGGCTGTGCGGCGTAAGCGGAAGACCGCCTGACCAGCACCCAGCGGCTCCGACATACAGCTGTCGCGGCGGCCCCCTACGATCAAGCCGCCCTTGACCGATCATGAGCCGCCGCCGAAGCCGACCGTAACCGTCCCGGCGCCAATAGGGATATCGCTGGCTTATGAGGTGGCAAGTCAGAAACTTTCCGCCCAACTCGATCAAATTGACAAGCTCGATTCGAAAGCAGGTGCCGTCGTGGGAGCACTGGCAGCCGGGATTGGCCTCTTCCTGGTTGCCGGATTTAGCGTCGTGGCCAGAGCACTGATTGGGACAGGCTTAGCCCTCGGGATCGTCCTTGCTGGTCAGGCCTTCCTGGTGGGCAAGTACAGGGACGCGCCAAATGCAGAGACGTTCGCCACGTTCGCCGGTTACAGCCCGGATCGCATGAAGCAAATTTTTTTGCCCAACCTGCTTGAGGCGCTTAGAGAGAACGCCGTGAAGCTAAGTAGAAAGGGGAGGTACTTGAACGGTTCGCTCGCCGCTATCACGGGGCTTGCTTTACTCCTTGTCATCGCGAAGGTTTTAGGGATGTCATGAGGGGGGCCATATAATGGCGCGAATGGCAGCCGATCCTAACGATGCTTCGGAACCGACATTGGAGAGCGAAACGACGCCGGCCCCCTCGGTTGAGAAGGTCCAGCCGAACTATAAGCCCGGCGCGCCAGTGCCGGGAGGTTCAACATACGTCGGTAAGGGCGCTCCGCCTCCTGATAAGAGCCTGACCCGGTAGATCACGGCCTTATCTGGCCGCCGGCGTGGCGCTGTACGAGACCCACGGTCCGCGCCGGCCGCCGTGCCTTTCGTAAAAGCGCTGCGCCGCACGATTGTCTTGCGCCGTGACCCAAGCCAGCCGCGCGTAACCCCGGGCCGAAGCGTATTGCAGGCTGGCATCGTGGCGAAACCCAACAGGCGCCCGTCGGCTTCAGCGACAGGCGAAATAGCCCTTGATCAGCTCGATCAGCGGAACACGATCTTCGAAGCTGGCCGGGCGAACTCGCACCGGGCCAGCCTAGCATCACACTGATGACGCGTAGTCCAGTGCCGGGCTGCGGTCGCCTGGTCGGGCTGGCGACGGCGCTACCCCCGCTCAAGGCGAGCGTCGACGAGGTTTGGGATGCACTCGGCAAAGCCCGCGGGCGCCGCATGCCGAAGTTGCAGAGCGATGAGGGCGCCCGCACCCGCCACTTCGCGCAGCCGCTGACCTCCCTGATGGAGCGGCGGACGCAGAGTCAGCAGACCGATGCCTACCTCGAACACGCCCGCGTCCTGGCCCGCCAGGTCTGCTGCGCCGCGCTGGAACGAAGCCGGATCGACGTTGCCGACATCGGGCTGGTGGTCGGCGTCTCGTGCACCGGTGTCGTCCTGCCCTCGCTGGACGCCGAGCTGATTCCGATCCTCGGCCTTCAGCCTGGGGTCGCTCGCCTGCCGATCACCGAGCTCGGCTGCGGCGGAGGCGTTGCCGGGCTGGCGCGCGCGCTCGATTACATCAGGGCGTATCCCGATAGAGCCGCGCTCGTCTTTGCCGTCGAGCTGCCGTCGCTGACCTTCCAGCCGGATGACCATTCGGTCGACAACCTGATCGCTGCCATCGTCTTCGGCGACGGTGCGGGGGCGGCCGTGGTTCGGGCTGGCGATGCGCCGGCCGGGTGGACAGTGGAGCACTGCGGGACCATGCTCGTCCCGGAGGGCGCCAGGCACCTCGGCTACGAGCTGCGCGACGGTGGGCTTCAGGTGGTGCTCAGCCGCGACCTGCCGCAAATGGTGGAGGCACACCTGGGCGAGGCGGTTGATTCGTTCCTCGCAGGCGCCGGCACGAGCCTCGCTGAGATCGATCTGGTGGCCGCGCACCCAGGCGGCCCCGGGATCTTCGATGCCATCGAGCGGGCGCTGACGCTAAGGGCCGATGCCCTCGCCATGTCGCGCCGGGTGTTCAGTGAGGATGGCAATGCCTCAAGCGCCGGAATCTTCTTCGTACTGGATGCCATCGAAAAGGCGCGATCGTCGGGGCGGGTGCTGGCCATCGCCTTTGGGCCCGGCTTATCGATTGAGCTGGCCCTGATGCGCCTGACTTTGTGAGGGCCGGCCGTTACGCCATCGTCCTGTTCGTCTTCGGTGCCCAGCGCGGCATCGAGCTGCTCTACTCGGCGCGCAATGAGCGGAAGATCCATCGACGCCAACCGGGTGCGCCGCAAGCGGGCCGTTCCGTGTTCGGCTGGATTGCCGTCGTCAATGTCGGTCTGTTCACGATCCCGGCGCTGGAGCGCGCACTTCGGCGCCGTCCGCCGCCTTCGCCAGTAGCCGCGCTGGGATGGGTGGCGGCGCTGTCGGCCGTCACGCTCCGCCTGAGCGTGCTGGCGAGCTTGCGGGGGTCGTGGACCGTGCGTGCCGTGGTGCCAAGCGATCTGCGCGTGGTCGATCGTGGTCCCTACCGGTTCATCCGCCATCCGAACTACGTCGCCCTGGTCCTGGAGTTTTTGGGCCTCCCCTTGATCGGCGGCGCCTACCTGAGTGCGCTGGCCCTCGGCCTGGCCAATGTCGCCCTGCTTCGCCGACGCATCGTTGAAGAGGATGCCCTGTTGATGGCGATCCCGGGCTACCGCGAGCGGATGGGGGATAAGCCACGCTTCGTGCCGCGCCTGATCAGCGGCCGGTGAACATCCGGATCCACTCCCGCGGCGTGATGCGGTTGAAGCCCCAGTAACCGAATCCAATCCCCAGGAGTTTGGTCAGCGTCTGGGGAGCGCGCTCGTGGCTGTCGAGGCCGCGCTCCACGAGCGCGGGCGTGCGGGTCAGACGCAAAAGGAGCGAGGCGACGCGACGTGGGTCCCTGGTCAGGCGTCGATGCGCGTGCCGGTATGTGCGTTCGGGATTGGGCGAATCGAGCGCCATCGCAAAGGCGCGCGCCTGGCGCAATCCGGCGGCGATGCCCTCGCCAGTGATCGGATCGCTGAATCCGCCGGCATCGCCAACCAGAAAGATCCCATGCCGGGCGACGGTCGACGCCCGATACCAGAACGGACCGGCCGCGCTGACCGGGCCGATCAACTGGGCGTCGCTGAGCTCCGGCCGGAGCGACAGCACGATGTCGCGATAGTGCTCGGCAAGCCGCCCACCGAATTCACGCATGCGGGCCTGGTAACAGAGGAGGCCGACCATGCGTTGGTTGCCCGCCACCGGGCCCTCGTACACCTCGAGGCCTTCGCCGAACGTGATCCGCACCCAGGGATCGACCGGCGCATCGACCTGCCAGTGGGCGACGATGCCGTAGCGATGGGGCGGCCGCGGTCCGACCGTCCAGCCCAGGCGGTGCCGAAGGCCGGAGCGAAGGCCGTCGGCGACGGCAACGAACCGCGCCCGAACGTCGCCACTCGTCGTCGATACGGTGGACCCGCCGGGATCTGGACGGATATTACGGACTTCTGTGCGCTGGCAGAATTCGATGCGCGGATCGCGGCTGAGCGCATCAGCGAGCCGGGCGTCGAAGTCCAGCCGCCGGATGCCGAGTCCGGCCTGATCACCGCGATGCTCCGGGAACGGGACGGCAACCCGGGGCTGGTGGGGAAGTCCGAACTGTACCCCGTTGAGTGGGGGCGCGCCCTGCGCGCTGACGATCGCCTCGAGCCCCAGCTCACGAAGCGGCGAGCGGCCGCTCGGCATCAAGCCTTCGCCGCATGGCTTGTCACGCGGGAAAGCCTGCTTCTCCAACACCACGACGTGACGTCCCCGGCGCGCGGCAAACAATGCGGCAGCGGCCCCGGCTGGCCCCGCGCCGACCACCGCCACGTCGGCATCGACTCCAGACCAGCCCGCCATGGCCATAACGATAATGAGCCCATGTGCCGAAGCATCAAGACCCTGCGCCGCAAAGAAAGCAAGCCGACCGAGCAGGAAATCCACGACGCCGCTCTGCAGTTCGTCCGGAAGATCAGTGGCTACCGGGCACCATCCCGGGCCAACGCCCCGGCGTTCGATGCGGCAGTAAAAGAAGTCAGCGCCAGTTCGCGACGCCTGCTGAGCGGTCTGGCGAGTTAGGCGACGCCGACCGGGAGGCGGAGTGCGAACGTCGAGCCCTTCCCGGGCCGGCTCGACGCGAGCTGGAGCGATCCGCCCATCTGCTCGGCGAGGCCACGGCTGAGGTAGAGGCCGAGACCGGTACCGGGCTTCTCGAGCACCCGCCGGTCCGTTCCGCGCGCGAACCGGCCGAAGATGCGACCCTGATCCTGCGACGAGATGCCGATCCCGTCATCGACGACAGTGATCGCCACCTGGTCGCCGTCGCGACGCCCCGTCACTAGAACCATCGGCGGGTGGTCGCTGTAGACCAGCGCGTTGTTGATCAGGTTGTCCAAAATTTTGCCGACCAGCGCCCGGTCGGCTTGCACCTCGATGTCATCAGCAATGTCGGCCTTGAGCGTTCCCTTGGAGAGCTCGGCACGCGGCCGGGCCCGCACCAGCGCTTCTTGCACGACGTCGCTCACCCGGAACCGGTCCGCACTGGGCTTCAGCGCGCGTCCCTCGAGTCGGGCGACCGTCAGAAGCTCGTCGGCCAGGGCCTTGGCCGATGCTCATGAACTCACTCTTGGCCCGCTCCGCCTCCTGTGCCTGCGCGATCAGGCGGGCATTACGGAGCAACAGGGCGCCAAGCGTCGATAGCTGTTGCAGCGATTGGACGGCTACGGGATCGAACGGCTCGTCCTTGCGGCGGCCCATCGCCAGCAGGCCGATCGTCTCGCCGCCGATCGTCAGCGGCGCCACCAGGAATCGGCGAAACGGTTGCACGATTGACTCCAGTCCCTCGGGAGCTCCCGTGTATTCGGCGGCCGTGAGCTCGACAGATTTGCCCGTCTTCACGCCGGCCAGGACCTTTGGCGCGATTGGCCAGCGCGTTCCCACAGCTGCGCCGCTCGTCGTCGACTCGAGCACCATTTGCTCACCCTCGAGTCTCGCCACCGAGGCGCCGTCGGCGCCGACCGAGGCGACGGCACGCTCGAGCAAGCGGCCCAGCACCTGGTCGAGCTGCACCTGGCTGGCCACGTCCTCCGCCGCCTCAACGGCGGCGCGCAGCCGTGCCGCGGTTTCGTCGGCCCGTTTGCGGGCCGCCTCGCCTTCCTCAAACAAGCGCGCATTACGGAGCGCCAGGCCGGAGATCGCGCCCAGCAAGGTCAACGGCGCAAGGTCCTCGTTCGTGAACGGCCGGTCCTCATACCGGCTGAGCACCAGCATGCCGATCGCCTTGCCACCGTGGACGAGCGGGATGACGGCCACATGCTGCACATCGGCGATCGCCTGCCGAAACTCGGGGGCCGCCCGGTCGCTGGCGAGCCCGCCCCCGAAGGTTGGTTGCATCGTCTCGATCGCTTTCTTGACGAGCGGCTGGCCGGCGAAGTAATCGAGGGAATAGCGCTGGCCGACCCAGGTCACCTGTCCGTCTCGGCCGTGTGTCGCTTCGACCAGCACGTGGTCGTCGCTCAGGCTGGAAAGGGTGGCCCGATCCGCCTGCATCGCGTGGACCCCACGCTCCAGAATGCGCGAGATAACTTCGCGAGGTTGGAGCGATCCGGCGACGTCGAGCGCCACCTTGACCAGCTCCTGGAATTCATCGTCAGGCCGCGGTTGGGGTGACCGGGCTACCGCCGTGGCGTTTCACTCCCGGACCAAAACGGCACCATACAGCCGGAAAGATTACCGCAGAAATGGCCGCTTAGCAGTGCACGGCGCTGAGCGGAAAGCTTCGAAGTGTCACGCCCACCGCCGCGCCTGCCGTCGGATCGCTCCAGAAGAGCCGATCCCCGATCAAGCGGGGGCTC
>VBEN01000023.1 GCA_005881175.1 Chloroflexota bacterium | reverse complement strand
GCCCGAGCACGCCGCCCAGCTGATGCCCGCCATCAGCACCGATTCGCTGTTCGGGGCGGTCTGGGTGCCGGCGGACGGGGCCATTGATCCTCATACGGCCACCTTCGCGCTGGCAAAGGCTGCCCGCGACCTGGGGGTGACGGTGATGACGGGTACGCGCGTGACCGGGTTGGAGCTCTCCGGGCGAGGGGCGGTGCAGGCGGTCCGGACGGAGGCCGGCCGGATCGAGGCTGAGGTGGTGGTGGTCGCCTGCGGCATCTGGGCTCCGGGCGCCGAGCTCCCCCAAACCATGCCGTGCTTTCGCGATCCAGACAACCTCATCTATGGGAAGGCCGAGGCGGGTGGCGTGGTGCTGGGCGGCTACGAGCTGGACCCCAACGCCCGCTGGATCGATGGAGTTCCCTGGGAGCACGCCGGGACCTCGGTCCCTCCGGACCAGCGTCGTTTTGAGCCCCTGCTGGCAGGGGCGGCGAGACGGTTTCCCTTCATCGCTGAGGCCGGCATCGTGAAGCTCGTCTGCCATCCGGACGCGATGACACCCGACGCGAACCCGCTGCTGGGGCCGATACCAGGCGTCCGTGGGCTGTTCATGGCGGCCGGACTGTCGTTGAACGGCTTCGGCGGCGCCGGCGGGATCGGGAAATCGCTGACGGAGCTGATCACAGCGGGAGATAGCGAGCTGGACCTCTATGCCTACCGACCCTGGCGCTTCGGTACGGTCCACCGCGACCATCGCTATGTGGCTGAGCTGGCGAAAGAGGCCTATCGCTATTACTACTTCCTGCGCTATCCATACGACGCCGACGAGTGGGGCCGGCCGCGCCGGACCAGCGCCCTGCACCACCGGATGCAGGACCTCGGCGCGGTCTTCGGGCAGAAACATGGCTGGGAGAGGCCCGAGCACTTCGACCCGGGCAGTCCATGGCGGCGGGCGGGCGCCGACCAGCGCCGCTTCGGCTGGAGCCGGCCACCGTGGTTCGAGATGCAGGCTGAGGAGCATCGCGCCTTCCGCGAACGAGCGGGGATCATCGAGATGACATCGTTCGGAAAGATCGAGCTGGATGGTCCCGGAGCGCTTCCACTACTCGAGCGCGTCGCGGGCAACCTGATCGCCAGGCCGGTTGGCAGTGTCGTCTACACCCAGCTCCTTGACCGCCGTGGCGGGATGGCTGGGGACGTCACCATCACCCGGCTCAGCCCGAATCGTTTCAGGCTGGTCACCGGCGCCGGATATGTGAACAGCGACCTTGGCTGGCTGCGGTTGGAGCAACGCGAAGAGGATGGGCCGGTTGACTTGCGCGAGACCACGGACGAGCTGTGCGTGATCGGGATGTGGGGACCACGGGCCCGCGAGGTGCTGGAGCGGGTGACCGATGACGATGTCTCGGAGGAAGGCTTCCCATTCATGCAAGCTCGCAACATCCGCATCGGGGACTTCGAGGCCTTCGCCCAGCGGGTGACCTACGTTGGCGAGGTGGGATGGGAGTTTTATGTCGAGCCTCGCCTTGCAGTGCAGGTGTGGGATCGCTTGATGGCCGCCGGGCGGAAGTCTGGCATTCGACCAGGTGGCTACCGAGCGCTCGACTCGCTGCGGATGGAGAAGGGGTATCGCTACTACGGCACCGACCTCACCCTGCTGGACAATCCGCTGGAGGCCGGGCTCGGGTTCTGCGTCCGCTTCGACAAAGGCGATTTCAATGGGCGTGAGGCGCTGATGGTCGCAAAAGCCGCTGGCGTCAGGCGGCGTTTGCGCACCCTGCTAGTCGGCGAGGACCAGTACGTCACCATCTACGGTGGAGAGGCTGTCTATGCGGATGGGTCGATCGTCGGCCGGATACGCAGTTGCGCGTATGGCTTCACCGTCGGGCGCAACATCGCCTACAGCTATCTGCCGATCGGATTGGGACCCGGAGCGCAAGTCGAGGTAGACGTCTTCGGTCGGCGGGTGCCGGCCGAGGTGAGCACGGATGCGGTGTTGAGGCGCGAACAACTGGTCGGCCATGACGCAAATCCTGTCGCGAGCTGAAGAAGCCGTCGGTCGCGTCTCGCTGTGGCGAGGCAAGGACGTCAAGATTTCTTCGCTGTCGGGCGGGTTGACCAACGAAAACTACCTGGTCGAGGCCGGCGGCGAACGATACGTGATGCGCATCCCCGGAACGTCGACGGAGCTGCTATCGATTGACCGGGTAAATGAGGTCCATAACGCCAGAGCCACGGCCAGCACCGGCATCGGTCCGGCTGTGCTGGAACACGTCACGGAGCTGAACGTGATGGTTCTCGAGTTCATCGAAGGACCCACGATGTCGGCACAGACCCTGCAATCGGAGCGGATGGCACGGCGTATGGCCGAGTCGTTTCAGCGTCTGCACGCAGCGCCTCGCTTCTTGAAGGACTTCGACATGTTCCGGCTGATCGAGACCTACCTGCGGATCGTCGAGGAGCACGAGGTCCGGATTCCCGCCGATTATCGAGAGCGGCTGCCGCTGCTGGCGGAAATCGAGCGAGCGCTCCAGGTTGGTGCGCTCCCCAGCGTCTCCTGTCACAACGACCTGCTCTGCGAGAACTTCATCGACGACGGTCGCTGGTTGCGAATCGTTGATTACGAACTCAGTGGGAACAACGATCCATGCTTCGACCTGGGGAACACGGCGCAGGAGGCCAGCCTCGACGATGGCTTGCGAGCCGTGCTCTGTGAGGCGTACTTCGGCCGGCTCGACCGCCAGCAGCTGGCCCGGATGAACCTGTTTGCCCTCATGTCGGACGTCGGCTGGACGCTCTGGGGGGCGATCCAGGCCAAGATCTCGACGTTGGACTTCGATTTCAATGACTACTACACGACCCGATGGAATCGGGCTCTTGATCTCATGCAGTCGGATCGCTTCGAAGGCTGGTTGCGGGAGGCCCGCCGTGAGGGCCCTTGACAGAGTTCGGATCTCAGAAGAGACTTTCGGCGTATACCAAAGGTCTCCGCTCAACGGTGGAAGGAGGATGAGATTCGTTGGCCGTGCTTGACACTGTCCTGAAGGCATACCAGTCACCGACCCGGATGGTGCACGCGATTGGGGCGCTGTCCGCCCTCGGCCGGGAGGCCGCGGCATTGAACATGAAGCGCCCGCTTGTCGTCACGGATCAGGGGATCGTGAAAGCCGGCCTGCTAGACGAGGCACTGAAGCCACTGCGCGCCGCCGGCCTGGATCCGGTGAGCTACGCCGAGGTTCGCGCCAATCCGGGAATCGCCCTGGTCGACGCCGGCGCCCGCTACTACCAGTCGGAGCGCTGCGACGGCCTGGTCGCGATCGGCGGGGGCAGCTCGATCGATGCGGCCAAGGGCATCGGCGTCGTCGTCGTGCACGGTGGCAGCATCGCGCAATACGAATGGGGTAAGGATCCGATTCACTCGCGCATCCCGCCACTGGTGGCGGTTCCGACCACCGCCGGCACCGGCAGTGAGGTCACGCTCTGGGCCGTGATCACGGATCCCGACCGAAAGGTGAAATTCAACGTCGGCGGCACGCCGAACATCGCATCATGGGTCGCGCTCGTCGACCCGGCATTGAGCGTCAACCTCCCCGCAGGAGTCACCGCCGGCACCGGCATGGACGCGCTCACCCACGCCATTGAGTGCTACACGATGGCCTACCATCAGCCATTCACCGACGCGGTGGCGCTGCTGGCGATGGAGTACTGCGGCCGCTACCTGCGGGTGGCCTACGCCCAGGGGCACAACCTGGAGGCGCGTTACCACATGAGCATGGCCGCCATGCTGGCCGGCCTGGCCTATGGCACGGACTCAGCCGGTGCGGCGCATGCGATGAGCCAGACGGCGGGTGGCGTGCACGATGCGCCGCACGGGGCCCTCACCGGCCGGTTGCTGGCTCCGGTGATGGAGTACAACTATGCCGGCGAGCCCGAGCGCTTCGCCCGGATCGGCCAGGCGCTGGGTCTCGAGGTCGGATCTAAACCGGTGTGGAAGGCCGCCGAGGTTGGCGTCGAATACGTCTATCAACTGACCGAAGACCTCGACATCCCTTCGCTCAATGAGCTCGGGTTCTCCGAGGACGAAATCCCGCTGCTCGCCGAGAAGGCTGCCGCCGACTCGCAGAGCATCGGCAATCCGCGGGACGTGGACGCGAAAAATTACGAGCGGATCTACGCCCGTGCCTTCGAGGCGGGACGCCACCGCAAGGTGGCCCGGGCTCTGGCCCACGCCGGCTCCTGACACGATATGTGGACCAACACGCTGAAGCCGTACGACATCCTCTCCGAGGAGCAGGTTCAGCAGATCGATGACCACGCCATGCTGATCTTGCAAGAGATCGGCGTCGACTTCTTGCACCCCCGAGCCCTCGACCACTTCCGCCGCGCCGGGCTGAAGATCGAAGAGAACCGCGTTCACTTCGACCGCGCCGTTATCGAGGAGCAGATCAAGAAGGTTCCAGCGACTTTCCCGGTGCAGGCACGCAATCCGAAAAACGCCATCGTCATCGGCGGCAACCATATGGTCAACGCCCCGGTTTACGGTCCGCCATTCATCACGGACCTCGACCGCGGCCGGCGGGGTGCGACCATCGACGACTTCACGAACTTCGACAAGATGGCGCAAGCGACTCCGCAGATCCACTGTGCCGGCGGGACGATCGTCGAACCGGAGGACCTCCCGCTGGAGACGCGCCACCTGGACATGGTCTACTCCCACATCCGCTGGACCGACATGCCATTCATGGGCAGCGTGATCTCGGAGGAGAATGCTCGCGACTCGATCGAGATGGCGTCCATCGTTTTTGGTGGCCGGGAGGCCATCGAGAAAACGCCCGCGCTGCTGGCGCTGGTCAATGTCAACAGCCCGCTTCGGTACGACGACCGGATGCTCGGCGCGCTGCTGGAGTACGCGGCCGCGAACCAACCCGTGATCGCGACCCCCTTCCTGATGGCGGGCGCGATGTCGCCAATGGGGCTTGCCGGGACACTGGCGCAGCAGACCGCCGAGGCGCTGGCCGGGATCACGCTGATCCAGCTCGTCCGTCCAGGAGCGCCGTGCATCTACGGGTCGTTCCTGACCAACATCGACATGCAGTCCGGTAGTCCGGCCTTCGGCACACCGGAGTCGGCGATGGGCATCCTGGCCAGCGCCCAGATGGCCCGCCACTACAAGCTGCCGTTTCGGGGTGGAGGCGCGCTGACATCGTCGAAGGGCCCGGACGCTCAGGCAGCGTACGAATCGATGATGTGCATGTGGCCGACGGTGCTCGGCGGGGTGCACTTCGTACTGCACGCGGCAGGCTGGCTGGAATCGGCGCTGCTGGCCTCGTACGAGAAATTCATCATCGACGTCGAGGCGCTGCGGATGTTCGAGTGGATCCTGAGTCGCGGCATCCCGTTCGACGACGAAGGATTCGCCATGGACGGGATTCGCGAGGTCGGCCCTGGAGGGCATCATCTCGGCTCCGAGCACACCATGCGGCATTACCGGACCGGCTTTTACCGGCCCTGGATCTCGTCGACCGAGAACTTCGACCGCTGGCAGCGGAACGGCTCGCGGACCGCCGACCGGGTGGCGAACGAAAAATGGAAACAGCTGCTCAAGGACTACGCCGATCCGGGCATCGATTCGGGTGTCGACGCACAGCTCCAGGCCTTCATCGAGGTCCGCAAGGACGCCATCCTGCATGCCCGGGTCTGAGCGCCTCCCGGACCGGGCCCGGGTAGTCATCATCGGCGCCGGGATCGTCGGTTGCAGCGCGGCTTATCACCTCACCCGGCTCGGCTGGTCCGATGTCGTCGTCGTCGACCAGGGACCGCTATTCCGGGCGTGCGGATCGACGTCGCACGCGCCGGGCCTTGTGTTTCAGAACAACGTCGCGCGCACCACCTGCCGCTTCGCTATGGACACGGTTGAGACCTACCGCAACCTCCAGCTCGACGGCGAACCCACCTACTGGGAGGTGGGCAGCCTGGAGGTGGCCTCGACGCCGGAACGGTGGGAGGAGCTCAAGCGCAAGCATGGCCATGCGACCGCCTGGGGGTTGACGACCCATCTGATCGGCCCCGATGAGATCGCGCGCCTGGTGCCCATCATGCGGACCGATCAGCTCTACGGCGCCATCCATGTGCCGAGCGATGGCACCGTCAGGGCGGTACAGGCGTCGGAAGCCCTGGCCAAAATGGCTGAGGCAGCGGGAGCCCGATTCCTCGCCGACACGCGCGTGACGGGCATCGACGTCAACCAGGGGCGAGTCGTTGCCGTGAAGACGGACCAGGGCCGCATCTTAACGGAGCACGTGCTCACTGCGGCCGGCATCTGGGGCCCGTTGATCGGCCGGATGGCCGGCGTGCCAATCCCGCTTCAGCCACTGCAACACCTGGTCGGCATCACCGATCCCCTGCCCGAGTTGTCCGGAGAAACCGGCTGGCAATCCATGCCCATTGTCCGCCACCAGGATCGCTCGATGTACTTCCGCCAGGATCACCGCAGCTACCTGATCGGCGCCTACCGGCACGAGCCGGTCCTGCTTGACCCGCCGGAGCTTCGCTCAACCTGGGATGACGGTCGGATGCCGTCCTGCGCACCCTTCCGTGACGATCTCTTTGAACCCTCCCTCGGATATGCGGCCGAGCTCTACCCGGCGCTCAAGTCGGCCGAGCTGGTAGAGAAGATCAACGGGATGTTCTCATTCACGCCCGACGGCCACTCCTTGATCGGCGAATCCCTCGATGTGCGCGGCTTCTGGGCCTGCGAGGCCGTCTGGATCACGCATGGCGTTGGTGCCGCTCGCGCCGTCGCGGAGTGGATGGTGAAGGGCGAGCCGGATCTCGACCTTCGCGAAGAAGACCTGAACCGGTTCTATCCCCACGCGTTGACACGCTCGTACCTACGCACCCGTGGTGCCCAGAACTACCGCGAGGTGTACGACATCATCCACCCACTCCAGCCGATGGAAACGCCGCGCAAACTCCGTCTGACGCCCTTCTACGACCGCGAGCAGGCGCTGGGCGCGATGTTCCTCGAGGGGGCAGGCTGGGAGCGACCACAGTGGTACGAGGGCAATGGGCCCCCACCCCGACCCTCCCCCACGAGGGGGGAGGGAGACTCGCAGAGCGCGGTCCCTCAGCGGAGTGGATGGGCGGCCAGGTTCTGGTCGCCAATCCAGGCCCTCGAGCATCGGGCGGCGCGGGAGCGGGTGGTGCTCTTCGACGCGACCCCCTTTAAGAAGATCGAGGTGTCGGGGCCAGGGGCGCTTACCTATCTGCAGCGGATCGCGGCAAACCAGATGGACCACCCGGTCGGCAAGGTGACCTACACCGCAATGCTCAATGAACGCGGCGGCATCATGACCGACCTGACGGTCACCCGGGTCGACGACGAGCGTTTCTGGGTGGTCACCGGGGGCGGCGTCGGGATGCACGACCTGGCCTGGATGCGTCGCCAGTTGCCGGATGATTCCAGGGTCCATCTGAAGGACCTGACCTCCGGCTGGTGCTGCATCGGCGTCTGGGGCCCCCGGGCGCGCGATCTCGTGCAGAGCGTGAGCCAGGAGGACGTTTCGAATGCCGCGTTTTCCTACCTCACCGCCAGGTCGCTGACGATCGGCACGGTTCCCACCTATGCGATTCGGATTTCGTACGTCGGTGAGCTGGGCTGGGAGCTGTACACGCCAACCGAGTATGGGTTGCGTCTGTGGGACACGCTATGGAAGGCGGGTCAGGCGCTCGGAGTGATCGCGCTGGGCGGTGGTGCCTTCGATTCGCTCCGGCTTGAGAAGGGATATCGCCTGTGGGGTGCCGACATTCACAGCGAGTACAACCCGTATGAGGCCGGCCTGGGCTTTGCCGTCCGTCTCAACAAAGGGGACTTCATCGGTCGCGATGCCCTCCTGCGGATCAAACAGCAGGGCATCACCCGAAAGCTGGCGTGCATGACGTTCGATGACCCGGCCGTCGCCGTGCTGGGCAAAGAACCGATTTTTCCCCAGGCGTCCGCTTCCTCAACGAGCCAGGTGCTCGGCTACGTCACCAGCGCGAATTACGGCTACACGGTGGGAAAGAGCATCATCTATGGTTACCTGCCGCTGGCCCATGCCGAGGAAGGCTCTCGGGTCGAGGTGCAGTATTTCGCTCGCCGGTACCCGGCCACCGTCGTCAAGGAGCCGTTGTACGACCCGCAGATGACACGGCTCAAAGAGCTGCCGATGCTGGCGGGTGCAGGAGGAGCACGATGAAGGTCGTCGAAAAAACCCCGACCCTGAAGATGTTCGTGGGCGGCCGGTGGGTCGACTCCGAAAGCGAGGCGACGTTCGAAGCGGTAAGCCCCGCAACTGGCGAGGTGATCGCCACCCTGCCGAAAGGCACCCGGGCTGATGCGGCCCGCGCCGTCGAGGCGGCGCATCGGGCGCGGGCGGCAATGGCCGGGCTCGGCGCTTTCGAGCGGGCGACCCTGTTGCACCGGGTGGCCGACGTGATGGAGAGCCGGCGCGAAGATCTGGCCCGCTGGCTCAGCCTCGACCAGGGAAAGCCGTACAAGGCGGAAGCGCTCGGCGAAGTCGGGGAAGCCGTCGAATATTTCCGAATCGCCGCCGAGGACATCAAACGCCTGGAGACCAATGTCATCCCGTCGATGGCCAAGAACAAGCTGGTCTTTACCCTGCGGGTTCCCCGCGGCGTCTACGGCGTGATCACCCCTTGGAACTGGCCGCTGACGATGGCGACCGAGCTGATCGCCCCGGCGCTGGCCGGCGGCAACACCATTGTGTGGGCGCCGGCAACCTCGACCTCGGCCATCTCCGTGAAGTTGATGGAATGCCTGACAGAAGCCGACCTTCCGGCAGGCGCGGTGAACCTGGTCACCGGTCCCGGTTCGGTCGTCGGCGATGAGATCGCGGGGCATCCGCTTGTCGCCGGCATTGGCTTCGTCGGCTCGACCGAGACCGGCCGATCGGTGGCGCGACGGGCCGCCGGCAAACACGTGATGCTCGAGCTGGGTGGCAACGGCCCGATTGTCATCTTCGATGATGCGGACCTTGGCCGCGCCGCGGAAGGCACGATCACCGGCTGCTTCCTGTGCGCCGGGCAGAGTTGTACGGCAGGCGAGCGCATTCTGGTTCAGCACGGCATCCAGGACGCCTTCCTGGCGCAGCTGACGGAGGCAATGACCACGATCAAGCTGGGCGATCCGTTCGATGACCGCACGACGATGGGCCCCCTCAACAACGAAGGGGTCGCTCAGAAGATGGACGAACACGTGCGAGACGCGGTCGACCGCGGCGCGACCGTGGTCAAGGGCGGGCGGCGGGCGGATGGATATCCGACCCGGCTGTATTACGAGGCCACCGTGTTGCGAAATGTGTCGCCCGCGATGCGGGTCAGCCGCGAGGAGACCTTTGGTCCGATCGCTCCCCTCATTCCATTCGCCGACGAAACCGAGGCTCTCGCCATCGCGAATGACTCACCCTACGGCCTGCTCGGTTCCGTCTACACCAGGGACATCGACCGCGCCCTGCGCTTCGCCCAGCGGCTCGAGACCGGCTGGGTCAACGTGAACGAGTCATCCAACTACTGGGAGGCTCACATCCCCTTCGGCGGCCGGGCCGGCAAGGAGAGCGGTATCGGCCGGGTCGGTGGCCATCGCGCGATCGAACAGATGACCGACCTGAAGACCATCATCGTCGACGTGCAGGAGGCCTGAGCTGGCCGCTGGCGCAAGCGTCCCCGTCGATGACATCATCGCTGAGGCGGAGCGGATCGCGGCGGCGGCGCAACAGGCCAGGGTTCCGGTCAAGCTGGTTGGGGGCGCGGCCGTCAACCTGCATTCCCCGAGCGCCAGGAAGGCGCCGCTCAAGCGCCGGTACGGCGATCTCGACTTCGTCGCCGCCTCGAAGCAGCAGCGGTCCGTGCAAAAACTCTTCGAGTCGCTCGGCTACCAGGGCGATCAGCGATTCAACACCCTGAACGGGCACCAGCGCCTGCTCTACCTTGACGGCGTGAACGGTCGGCAGATCGATATCTTCATCGACCGGATGAAAATGTGCCATGTCATCGAGCTGGGAAGCCGGCTCAGCCATGATGGTCCCACCCTCACCCCGGCCGATCTTTTACTCAGCAAGCTGCAGGTCTACGAGATCAACATGAAGGACCTGGTGGACACCATCGCACTCCTGCTCGATCATCCCATCGCCGACCACGACGACGACGCTATGAACGCGGGCTATCTGGCCCATCTCACGTCTGAGGACTGGGGTCTGTACCGAACGCTCCAGCTCAACATCGAGCGCGTCCGCGGCGCCGCCACTGCCCTCGAGGTGGACGCCGACCGCGTCAATCAACGCCTGGATGAGCTGTGGGAGCGGATCGAGAGGCAGCCGAAATCACTCAAATGGAAGTTGCGGGCGAGGATCGGCGATCGGGTGAGCTGGTACCAGTTACCCGAAGAAGTTCGTCAGCCGTATCAGCGGGAGTAGAAGGCAAGCCGATCATTGACAGGCGTCCGCGACACCTCTAGTGTGAGCGGCAGGCAGGCCGAATCGGCTCAATCGTGAAGGGACACCCAGATGGCCACCATGAAGCATCCCGTCGAAGAAACGATCCGGGTTTTGTTCATCGAGGACGATCCTGCGGTTGCGGAGATGTACAAGCTGAAGCTTGAGCTCGATGGTTATCAGGTGAAGGTGGTGTCGAACGACGAGCAGGTGATGCAAGAGGTGGCCGCCCTACGGCCCGACATGATCTTCCTCGATCTTCGGTTGGGTGAAGAGGTTGGCTTTGCCACGCTGCAACGCCTTCGCACGACCGACAGTACTCGGCATCTGCCGGTGATCATTCTGTCGCGCCGTGCGACGCAGGAGATGGAGGGTCGCGGCTTCAAAGCGAATGTGATGGACTACGTGGTTCGAGCCGACCCGGGCCCCAGCGGGCTGACCTGGAACATCGACGAGTGGGCTCGGGTCGCGGCAACCTAAGTAAGCTCGCCGCCACCTGATCAGGCGACCCGCTGTCGCTTGTCGATGTACATCGAGCGGTCCGCCGCCGCCAGCAGTCCATCAGCGCTGCTGCCATCCGCAGGAAACGAGGCGGTCCCGATCGACACCGAGATCGCGCCGGCCGGGTCCTCGGCATCGCGCAACGTTCCACCGACGCGGCGGGCCAGCGAGACGGCGCCCACCTGGTCCGTTCCGGGCATCAGGAGGACGAATTCATCCCCGCCCCATCGGGTCACGACATCTGCCTGGCGGAGCTGAGCGGTGAGCACCGACGCCACCCGCTTCAGTACGGCGTCGCCGGCCGCATGACCACGGGCGTCGTTCACCTGCTTGAGTCCATCGACATCGAGCATGATCACGGAGAATGGCTCGGCGACGGGCGCACCCAGCCGGTCTTCGAGCGCCTGTTCGAAGGCGCGCCGATTCGACAAGCCGGTTAGCGGGTCGGTCCGAGCAGTGGCGGCGAGCCGCTCGATCAAGCGCGCATTGGAGATCGAGACGGCCGCCTGGTTGGCAAGGATGGTCATCAACCGCAGGTGGTCGGAAATGTACTGATGGAGGCCGACTTTGACGTTGACGATGACACCAATCAGGTTGTCTTCGAAAATCACCGGGACGGCCAGCATCGACTCGTCGCTTTCGGTGGTGCTGGGGATGTGGACCGCCTTCGGATGGCGCTCCGCGTCGTCAACCAGCGCCCCCTGTTTGGTCTCGGCCACCCAGCCGGTGATTCCCTGGCCGATCTGGATGGCCAGCGTTTCGGCGGTTACACCGTCGTACTCGGCGCGATGGCTATCGCTGAAGTAGACCGGGCTCAGCGTCCGTCCGTCATCTTCCAGCAGGTAGATGCGGCACTGGTCGTAGGGCAGCAGGGTCGTGATGGTCTGGCCGATGGTCTCGCAGATCTCCGGCACGCTGCTGATGTTCGCGAGGCGCGCCCCCAGTTGCTGGATGGCGTCGAGATGTTGCGTCCAGGAGTGCGCTTCCGGCAGCCGCCTGTCCTCCAGCACCGCATGATCGGCGGTCCCGTTGACGGTGGCTTCCCCGGACGCGATCACCGCGAGCAGCGCCTCCGCCACCCGCGGGTCGAACTGCTGGCCGGCTTGCGCGGAAATTTCGTTGAGGATCCAGTCGCGCGGCCTGGCACGCCGGTATGGCCGGTCGCTCGACATCGCCTGAAAGGCATCGCAGGCGTGAATGATGCGGGCCTCGATGGGAATCTGCCCAGCCTTGAGCCCATCCGGATATCCGTGACCATCCCATCGTTCGTGCTCAGCGCGGACGATCGGGCGGATCCGACTCAGGAACGGCACTGAGGCGACGATCCGCTCCCCGATTACCGGATGTTCCCGCATGATGGCGGTCTCCTCGTCATCCAGCGGCCCGGGCTTGTTGAGAACGTATCCGGGAATGCCGATCTTCCCGATATCGTGCAGCAGCGCGCCGTACTCGAGGAAGCGCAGGGTTTCCTCCTCCAATCCGAGGCGCTGGCCCACCGCCCGTGCCAGGGCGGCAGTCTCTCGGGAGTGCGCCTCGGTGTGGCGATCCTTCGCGTCCAGTGCCGCCGCCAGCGCCTCGATGGTTGAGAGGTAACTTTCCTCGAGCTCTCTGCGACGCCGTTCCGCGAGCTGATTCTCGTCGCGCAACGCCTTGCGCCCGAGGGCCGGGATGTAGGCACAGATCACCATGGACACTGCCAACAACACGAGCGAGCGCACATAGAACCCGTCCCAACCTTGCAGCACCAACGGAAGCCCAGCTGCGAAAACTGAAACGACCAATGCCTCGATGGCGATACGGAACTCGAGAATCGACGCGGTGAACACGATGATGACGAGGAAAAGAACGGTGAGGTGGGAGTGCGTCCCACCCGTCGCAAAGAGACCGACCGTTAACATCCCGATGCCACCGAACACGACGGGAATGAAGCGGCTCGCGGGGATTTGTCCCCAGGGCACCAACCAGCACACAACCCCGGCGACGCAGGCCAGGCCGGTAACTATCCATTCCGTGGTGTAGTTGACGTGCAGGTCGTTTCCGATGAAAGTTGTGGCCATCACGATGGTGGCCAGTCCCCAGAAGGAGATCGCGGCGATCCTGAGCGTCGCACGATGCAACTGCGTTGGGACATCGGCGGGTGGCATGCTGGCGAATACAACGCGAGCTCGACGGCCTTCTGTCGTCGGGCCGGATACCATGGGGCCGGCGTGTTCTGGTTGTTCATCGAGCCGTCGAGGATCGGCCATGAGCGAGTGATCGTCGATGGCAAGCAGGGTCACCATCTGGCGCGCGTGCTGCGCATCCGTGCAGGGGAGCGGGGCGTCGCTGTATCGAACGGCCACGAGTATCAGCTCGACGTCGTGGAAGTGGCTGGTAGTCGTGTCGTCGCTAAGATCACCGCGGTACGGCCGGTCCAGGGTGAGCCGAATACCAGGGTCACCCTCCTGCAGGCGCTGCTACCCAACCCGGATTTCGACGCGGTGATCGAGGGCGGTACCGCCGTCGGCGTCCACAGATTCATCGCCGTGCAGGCGGAGCGGTCGGTTGCGCGGTCGTCCCCGGAGCGGACGGCACGCTGGCGGGCGATCGCCGAGTCCGCGGCAGAGCAAAGCCACCGCGGTGAGGTGCCCGAGGCAAGCGGGCCGATGTCGCTGACAGACGCCCTCGAGCAGGTGGACGAGACGCGGCTCCTCGTACTCGAGCCAACGGCAAGCGTGTCCCTGCTCGATGCGCTCGACAGCTCGTCCGCGTACGCGATGGCGGTCGGGCCCGAAGGCGGATGGACCGACAACGAACTATCAACATTGCGCGAGCGCGGTGGTCTGGCGGTGAGCCTCGGTCCACGAATCCTGCGAGCACGACTGGCGCCAATCGTGGCCGCTGCTATCCTCGTCCAACAACGATGAACGTGTCGATCCAAACGCTGGGATGCAAGGTCAATTTTGCCGAGATGACTGAGCTGGGAGACCGGCTGGCACGCATCGGCTTCTCGGTATCGGAGTCAGCGGACAACGCGGACATCTGCGTGATCAACAGTTGCACTGTGACCGCGCAAGCAGACCGCAAACTGCGCACACTGGTGCACGGATTGCGCCGTCGTCATCCGCAGGCCCATCTCATCCTGACGGGCTGTCACGTCGACAATCCCCATCCACGCGTCTCCGCCGTCCCCAGTGCGGACGTGGCCTTCCCGAATGCGCGAAAGAGCGAGATCTTCGACTACGTTTCGGCAAACTTCGCCCCGGCTGCGGCTGGGGGCTCGACGACGTTCGCGCGTTCCCGTTTTTTCCTCAAGGTGCAGGATGGCTGCGATCATCGCTGCACCTACTGCATCGTCTGGCGAACCCGGGGAAGGTCGCGTAGCGACGAGGAAACGAGCCTCATCGAGCGTGCGCGTCAGGCGGTCTCCGATGGATATGGAGAGATCGTCCTCAGCGGGGTCGACCTGGGCGCCTTCGGCCGTGAACGAGGAGCGTCACTGGCGCCATTCGTGCGCCGACTGCTCGAGGCGATCGCACCGGCACGACTCCGGCTGAGCTCGATCAACGCAAATGACTTCACCCCGGAGCTGGTCGAGCTGGCCGGCGCGCCGCGGTTCTGCCGTCATCTCCATGTCCCCCTCCAATCGGGCAGCGACCGGGTGTTGAAGCGAATGGGCCGGCTCTACCGCCGGCGCGACTATCTGGACCTGATGTCCGCATTGCGGCGGCAATCGCTGGAGATCGCCGTGACCGCCGACGTCATCGTCGGCTTCCCGGGCGAAACGGATGCTGATTTTGTCGATACCGAGAACGTCGTTGCCGAGGCCGGCCTTAGCGGCTTGCACGTCTTTCGCTACTCACCAAGGGCGGGAACGGCCGCGCCCAGGCTCGGCCTACCGGTGGATGACCCGATCAGCCGGGAACGGAGCCGCCGGCTGCAGATCCAAGCTGAAGCGCAGCGCCGGGCGTACGAGGCACGATTCGTCGAACGCGACCTCGAGGTGATCTGGGACCGACGCTTCCCGAACCGGATTCGTGGTCTCAGCGACAACTACATCACGGTATATGCGCCCGCCCGCGGTCAGACCCTGGGTGCGCTTGCCACCATTCGGCCACTGGCCAGCTGCAACGACGGGCTCCTCTGCGGGTAAGCTGTGCCGATGCCGGAGGACTGCTTGTTCTGCAAGATCTTCGCCAGGGAGATTCCCGCGAAGGAAGTCTTCCGCGACGACGATATCGTCGCCTTCGAGGACATCCGGCCGGTGGCGCCGACCCACGTGCTCGTCATCCCCAAGCAGCACATTCCCTCCATCCACGATCTCACCCGGGACCAGGGTCCGATGCTGGCCCGGATGATGGAGGTGGCCAACCGCGTCGCCGACGAACGGAAGGTGGATCGCGACGGTTACCGACTCGTCTTTAACAAGGGACCGCAGGCCGGCCAGAGCGTGTATCACGTTCACCTGCATCTCCTCGGCGGCCGCGCCATGTCCTGGCCCCCCGGCTAGAGCCGCTCGTCGCGCCGCCGTCGGAGCCGCGCGGATGGCTGCAACGCGGTCGTAAACCCGCTGTGGCAAGCCTGTCACAGCGGCACGGCCGGGCGGCCACGCGTGAAACAGGGGTTGTAATCGGCCGGCGCTAGGGTGGGCGCAGATGCGCCTAACACCCTGGCGTGCCATTCAGCCGGATGACGCAACTTCCGGCCTGGACAAAGAAAGACTGGAGGAACGGCTGGCCAAGCTCGTTGGAGGCCCGGCCGCGACCGAGGTCAGCCCGTCGATGGGGACCGAGGTCAGTCACGCCAAACCTATCGCGGCAGCCGCTCCTATGCCCGCCCAGCTGGGGCAGGCCATTGTGCCTGACGGCGGCAAACCAACCCCGGTTGACGTTGACGTCGTCCTGGATGCCGTCGCCGTGCCGGTGAACCCGCAGAAGCCCAGCGGTGAGGTTGAGACCTCGAGTGGCGAAAAGAAACGCCGTCGGCGCCGGCGGCTTGGATTCCTGCTGTTCTTCGCCGGCCTGATCCTCGTCTTCTTCCTGGTGCGCTCGATTCCCGCCGACTGGGAGATCGGTCCGTTCCGGATCGACGTCAGCGGCAACGCCGCTGACCCGGAGGCAAGCCTGTACTTCGCGGATGATCCGCATGCGCCCTTCTGGCTGCTGGTTCCGACATTCAACCTTCCGCCACGGTTCTTTGCGGCGCGCCCGAGGCCGTCCTCGCAGCCCGTCGCCCTGGCGCCCACCCCGAAGCCCTCGACGTCGGCCAGCGCGAGCGCATTGGCGAGCGCCAGCCCGAGCGGGTCCCCATCGCCAAGCGGAAGCCCTTCCCCTTCGGCCAGTCCGAGTGCATCACCGTCGGCAAGCGGCAGCCCATCGCCGTCGCCCACAGCGAGCCCGACGCCGACGCCTACCCCCACACCGACGCCCACGCCCGCGCCGACCCCCACGCCGACGCCCACACCGACCCCGACGCCGACGCCCACACCAACCCCCACGCCGACGCCGGCGCCAGCGCCCTTTGCGTTTGCTCCCACGCCCTCCGAAAACGTCAGCGTCAATGTCAACGCGTCCACCAAGTGCAAGCTCGGCACGGTCACGTCAACCGGTACGTTCAGGATGCAAGCCGGCGGACCAGGCGGGACCGTCCAGTATCACTGGATCCGCAAGGACAACAACGGCCCGCAGGTCAGCCAAACGTACAGCATCGTGATCGCGGCCGGCGACAGCGCCGCGCATAGCGTCGTCACGGATAGCTGGGCGGCACCGGTCTCGGCCGGGACCGTGCAGCTCGTCTTCACCAACCCCAGCTTCGCGGTAAGCCCGCAGTCCTTCACCTGCCGGACTTAAGCCGCGGCAGGCTCCTGGTACCGCAGAATCTTTGCCGGACCGGTCCGCTTGGCCGTCAGCAGCGCCTCGTCGGCGCGTCTGAGCAAGGTCTCTGGAAGTGCACCATCTTCGGGGAACACGGCGATGCCGATGCTGAAGGACACTTCGACGTCGGTGCCGCGCAGGGTTTGACCCATCGATCGGTAGATGTCCTGGATCCGCTGAGCGACGACCTGCGCTCCGGCGCCGTCGGCATCGGAAAGCAGCAGAACGAACTCGTCGCCGCCGAATCGAAACGGTTCATCGCCGACCCGCACCGCGAAGCGAAGCAGATTTGCCAGCTCCTTCAACAACTCATTGCCGACGCCGTGCCCAAGCCGGTCGTTGACCGCCTTGAACCCGTCGACATCCATCATCAGGACGGCCATCCGCCGGCCGGTCCGGGCGGCCGGCCCCAGCCAGGTCGGAAGCTGCTCCTGCAGGGCGCGCAGGTTATGCAGGCCGGTTAGCTCATCCACGCGGCTCATCCGCATCAGCCGGCGACGCTCCTGTTCCCAGTTGTTGGTCAGCAAGGCGGCGTAGCCGTACATCAAGAGATGGGTGAGTCCATTGATGACGAGGCTGGTGCCCTCGATGCCGCTCACACCCACGCTCACGATCGCGACGCTGACTGCCACCGCCAGCGCCAGGAGACGCGGCAGCAGAATGGCGCCGCACAGGACGATGAGAAAGTAGAGCAGCCGCAGGTCTAGATCGCGGCCGAGGGATCGCTCCAGGTAGGCGACCGCCGCGACCGCCGCCATCATGACCACAAGACCGAAGACCTTACGGATTCCGAGCGTTTCTTTAGGGAACAGCGGCCGCAGCTTCAAGGCTGCCTAGGTAACGCGGGCCTGCGGCCTTAATTGCTTCAGTGGCCCGCGTTCGGAGCCCGGCGTCGCAGCAGCCCCCACGCGACCCAGACCGCCACCAGCAGGACGGTCCCAATGCCCAGCGCGAACACCGGATGGGCGCAGCCGGCGACGGCCCACGGGAGGGAAAGGGTCAGCCCACTGAGCCCCTCGCGGATCGGCACGCCGCGACCAATCGGGATATCGCAAGCGCGGCAACGGCCGCGTTGAGCCAGATAGCTGATCACCGGGACCAGCTCGTCCGCACTCAGCCGGTGGCCACACGTACGACAGTGCGAGGGCGGCCAGAGCAACGACTCTCCCCGTGGCAGGCGGTCCAGGACGACCTCGAAAAAGCTGCCCAGGGCGGCCCCAAGCGGAAGCAAGAAGGCCGCGCCCAGCAGGTTGCACAGGATGTCAAGCAATCAATCGCGCCTCCCGGCCCGCAGGCCGACCCACACCCTTTGATCATCGACGCTTACCTCCAGGTCTTGCTGGATCAGGCGGCGTCCGACCTCATCCTGTCGGCCGGCGCGCCGCCGACCATGCGAAAGGACGGGGCTCTCGTGCCCATCGCCCGCGATCCGCTTCGTCCTGAGCAGATCGAAGCGATGGCGCGCGAGGTTGTCTCGCCCGAGCGCTGGGCCCGCTTCCAGGAACAGGGCGATCTCGACTTCTCCTTCAACTGGAAGGGGCAGGCGCGCTTTCGAATCAACGCGTTCAAACAGCGGGGATCCGTTGGCCTGGCACTGCGGCTGATTCCGTACCAGATCCCGAACTTCGATCAGCTCGGCGTCCCCATGGTGGTGCGCGGCCTGACCCGGCTGGGTCAGGGATTGATCCTGGTGACCGGACCGACCGGCTCCGGCAAGTCCTCCACCCTGGCGGCGATGGTGAACGACATCGTCGCAACCCGACCCTGCCATGTGATCACCATCGAGGACCCGATCGAGTATGTCTACCGGCACCAGCGCAGTATTGTCGAGCAACGCGAGGTCGGCTCGGATGTCGCCTCTTTCGCGGACGCACTGAGGGCAGCCCTCCGCCAATCTCCCGACGTCTTGCTCATCGGCGAGATGCGGGACCTCGAGACCATCTCGGCGGCGATCACGATCGCCGAAACCGGTCACCTGGTCCTGGCCACCCTTCATACCAACGACACGGCGCAGGCTGTCGACCGGGTGGTGGACGTCTTCCCCGCCGAGCAGCAGCAACAGGTCCGGGTGCAACTCTCGAACACACTGGCGGCCGTGATCTATCAGCAATTACTGCCCCGCCGCGACGGCCCCGGCCGAGTCGCGGCCTTCGAGGTGCTGCTCAACTCTATCGCCGTCCAGAACCTGATCAAGGAAGGCAAGACCCGCCAGCTGCGCAATGTGCTGGAGACCGGGGTCAAGGACGGCATGAACACGATGGAGCGAAGCCTGGGCGAATTGGTCAAGGCCGGACTTATCGATTTTGGCGCCGCCGCGGCCCGGTCACAGCATCCGGAGGAGTTGCGTCGCCTCGCGGCCTAATCGCAGGTTTGCCTCACTTGACGCGGTTGCTCCGGTTGGAAAGCCATGAAGCCGGCGCTGTCGACGAGCGAGGCGGCGCGCTGGCTCGGGATCAGTAAGTCGACGCTGATCCGCGCCGTCAACCGCGGCGATATTCAGCCCGCTTTCCGCACCCCGGGCCGGCACTTGCGCTTCACGCCGGACGCGCTCCGAGAGATCCGCCGCCAGCTGGAAGGGCCAATCCCTGGGGCGATCGCGTGAGCACCGTGGAGCGCCAGCCTGCCGGGCGGTTCGGTCTACGCCAGGAAAAGCGCCTCGGCGAGCTGCTGCTTGAAAACGGCCTACTCACCGCGGAGCAGCTGGAAGCCGCCCTGGTTGAGCAAAAGCGGCAGCGCCGCCCGCTGGGTCAGATCCTCCTTGCCCAGGGCCTCGTCGACGAAAAGGCGCTCGCCGGTGTGCTCAGTCTGCATTTCAACGTTCCGCAAGTCGATTTCAGCCGAACGCGGATCGAGAACGATGCCCTCGCCCTGGTCTCGGAGTCCTACGCCCGCGAACACACCATCCTGCCCCTACGGGTGGACAAGGACGAGCTCGAACTCGCGACCGTCGACCCTGGCGACCTGGCGCTGTTCGCCGAATTGAAGGTGCTCACCCGGAGGCGCATCAAGCCGGTGCTGGGGGTGCGATCGGACATCGAGAAGGCGATCACCCAGGCCTACAAGCTTCGAACCGGGGTGGACCGCAACGTCCGCTCCTTCGAGGAGACATTTCGGCCCACCCTCGCGACGCGACGACTGGCCGACGTCAAGCAAGACGCGCCGGTGGTGCAGATCGTCGACCTGATCATCGCCCAGGGAGCGGAAGAGCGAGCCTCGGACATTCACATCGAGCCGCAGCAGGATCACCTGCGTGTGCGCTTCCGGATCGACGGCGTTCTGCACGATGCGACCCGGCTGCCGGCGACGCTGGCCGCGCCGATCTCCTCGCGCGTGAAGCTTCTGGCCAACCTCGACATCGTCGACCGGCGCCACAGCCAGGACGGACAGATTCAGACGACGGTCGATGGCCGGCCGCTCGACATTCGGGTGGGAACCATCGAGACCATCTGGGGCGAAAAAGTGGTGCTGCGCCTCCTGGAGCGGTCGCGATCCATCCTGCGTCTCGACACCCTCGGGTTTTCAGCGGCATCGCTCCAGACGTTCCGCGCCCTGGTCCAGTCGCCCTACGGCATGCTGCTCGTCACGGGGCCGACCGGAAGCGGCAAGACGACCACGCTCTACGCGGCGCTCAACGAGCTCAACCGTAACGAGCAGAACATCATGACGATCGAAGATCCGGTCGAGTACACCTTCCAGGGTGTCAACCAGATTCAGATCAACCGGCTGGCCGGCATTACGTTTGCGAACGGCTTGCGCGCCATTCTCCGCCAGGACCCGGATGCGATTCTCGTCGGAGAGATCCGCGACAAGGAAACGGCCGAGATCTCCGTGCAGTCCGCGCTGACGGGTCACCTGGTGCTCTCTTCACTGCACGCGACCGACGCGATCGGCGCCATCTACCGATTCCTGGAGATGGGCATCGAATCGTTCATGGTGACCTCGGCGGTGATCGGCGTGTTGGCGCAGCGACTCGTTCGCCGGATCTGCCCCGAGTGCACGCTTGCCTACGAGCCGGCTCCTGAGGAGCTGGAGTTCTATCGAGCGATCGGCGGTCAGGGCACGGTCTTCAAGCACGGGAACGGATGCGCCTTCTGTGCCCATACCGGCTTTCATGGCCGCATCGGCGTCTTCGAGGTCCTCCGTATGACCGACGGGATCAAACGGCTCCTGCTGCGGAACGCGTCGCCAGGGGTCCTGCGAACGCTGGCCACCGCCCAGGGCATGACGGCGCTCCGCTCGTCCGGCCTGGCGAAGGTCGACGAGGGCCTCACCACGATCGGTGAGGTCATGCGCTCTGTTCACCTGAGTGAGGAAATGGATGCCTAGCTATGCCTACCTGGCCTACACCGAGGCCGGGCAACGGCGCGAGGGGCGGATCGATGCCGAAGGCACGTCTGCCGCCGAACAAGCCCTCTGGTTGGAAGGACTCAAGATCGTCGAGCTCAATCCCGCCCCGCCACGCAAGACGATGGCGGACTACTTTCCGTCCCTCTATCAGATCTCCCGGGCCGACATCATCCTGTTCACCCGGCAGCTGGCGACGTTTGTCGGCGCCGGTGTGCCGATGAGCCGGGCGCTGGGAACCATCGCTCAGGAGACCGCGTCACCGCTGTTCAAGCGCGTGATCCTGGCCGTGCTGGATGATCTCGAGCGCGGACAGAACCTCTCTGAGGCGCTGGTAAAGCACCCCAAAGTCTTCCCTACGCTGTACGTCGACCTGGTGCGGGTTGCCGAGCTCACCGGTAACCTCGAAGCAACCCTGACGGAGCTGGCCGGATATTTACGGCGCGATCTGAACACGGTACGCCGGGTTCAGGCGGCGCTAATCTACCCGGCCGTCATCCTGGTGGTGGCGACGGGCGTCGTCATCATCCTTGTCTTCTTCGCGCTTCCGGCCTTTACACGGATCTTCGCGGAGTTTCGGGTGGAGCTGCCGTTATCGACACGGATCCTGATCGGGATCGTGGACTTCACGCGCCGGTGGGGGCTGGTCATCGGAGCCGTCGTCGTCGCCGCGGCCGGCGGCATCGTCCTCGCGCTGCGAACCGCACGCGGGGCCTACGTCAAAGACCAACTTTCCATCCGGGTGCCGATCCTGGGGCCAATCGTTCTGTCGGCCGTGTTGAATCGCTTTGCCCGGACGCTGGCCATGGTGTTGAAAGCCGGGGTGCCGTTGGGGCAGACCTTCGAGGCGGTTATCGCCAGCACCGGCAACAGGGTCTTCCAGCGAGGACTGACCACGGTGAAGGAGCAGATGACGAGCGGTGAGGGGTTTGCCGGGCCGCTGATCCGCACGCACCTTTTTCCGCCGATGCTGACCCAGATGGTTCGCGTCGGCGAGGAGACGGGAACGCTGGATACCTACCTGGAGCAGGCCGCCGAGTTCTACGAAGAGGAGCTCGAGTATCGAATCCGGGCGATGACGTCGCTGATCGAGCCGGTGATGACGGTGGCGGTGGGCATCATGGTCGGTTTCATCGCCGTGTCATTGATCTCCGCCATGTACGGCCTGGTGGGAGCGTTGAAATGACCGCGAAGCGCGGCTTCAGCCTGATCGAAACCATGGTGGCGATCGCGCTAATGGCGATCATCGTCGTCGCCATCCTCAGCGCCTTCTCCGCGATCACCCTCGCCGCCAACCGGCATCAGCAGGAGACGACGCTCGACCGTCTGACCCGCTCGGAAGCCGAGTACATCAAGAGCCAGGTCTACTCGCCGGGCCCGCCACCGGCAGGTAACACGACCGTATATCAGAACATCCCCGCCGTTAGCGGTTACACCTTCGCCTATCAGGTCCTCTACTACAGCGCTCTGACCAACCCACCAAACTTCAATGCCGGCAACCCCGACGTGGGCCTGCAGAAGATCACCCTCACGGTTCGCGGGCCGAACGGATCGAGTGAAGTGCTGATCTTCATGAAGGAGCAGCCATGATGGGCGGGCAGCGGGGCTTCACGCTGGTCGAGGTGATGGTCAGCATCGCCATATTCACCATCGTGAGCCTGGCAATGGCGGGCACCTTCCTCGTCGGCTATCGGGCGATCAGCAACGAGGCGCGGGTGATCGCGGCCGACGCCGCGGTCAGCGAAGCCAGCCTGTGGCTGACCCGGGACCTGAACAGCGCAAACACAACGAGCCGCCCGACCGGCACCGTCTCGGCAGGCAACCCCATTACCTTCACGTACGGGTCGCCCCCAGTCAACGTCACCTACAGCATCGACGGTAGCAACAATCTGGTTCGCACGGCCGGCTCCGCCCAGGTCATCGCCCGGGGGATGAGAACGGTCGCCATCAGCTGGGCGCCCGTTAGTTGCTACGGCACGCTGAGCATCCTGCCCTCCGCGACCGGAGCGGCGGCGGTCCTCCTGAACGTGAGCAACCGGCCGGGTGGGTGTGTCTGATGCCTAAACGCTTGGCTCGCCAACGCGGGCAGGCGCTTCTCGTGGTGCTGGCCTTCGTGGCCGCCTTCCTCCTGATGGTATGGGCCGCACTCAGTCTAGCCAGCGCGGCCTTCCTCGGGCTGGGGAGCGTGCGCGCGGATACTCGCTCGACCTATGCGCTGGACGCCGGTCTTGCGTATGCGATGCAGGTCATCGACGACAAGAATGGAAACGGCTGCAATGCTCCCAAGACGAGCACGCTGACCCTCAACTATGCCACCGGGGCCATTACGGTCAATGTCGGAATCAGCAAGGGCAATCCCTGCCATGGCAACGGCGCGACCTGGAACATCACGATAACGGCGAACGGCACGAATCGAACGCTCACCGCACTCATCACTGAGGTAGGCACGTCGTCAGTCGTCACCTGGGAAAGCTTTCAGTGACTCGCGTCTGCGCGATCGATCTTGGGGCTCGAGAGCTGAAGCTGATGGAGGCCGATGGTCGCCTCCTCACCTATCACGCTGAAGTCCTCCTTCCCGATGGCGCCCTCATTGACGGCATGCCTACCCCATTGCTGACGGCAGCCGTCCGCGGTGCTGTCGAGGCGGGTGGCTTCACCGCGACCCGCGCCCGGGTCGCCATCGCGGAAACCGGCACGGCCTTCCGAGATTTCCGATTGCCCGCCCTTCGAGATAGCGAGCTCAGTCGTGCGGTCATGTTCGAGGGCCGCCGGCAGGTGCCGATGACCGCTGCCGACGTGTACTTCGCCTGGAACGCGATCCGGGATGCCGACGGCTATGCCGTCTACCTCGCTGCCGCCAGGCGGGAGATGATCGATGCGCTGATTGCGGCAGTGGCTGCGGCCGGCCTGCAGGTCGAGCGGATGGACTTGAAGCCCCTGGCCCTGGCGCGCGGCATGGGCGTGGCCGATGGGCTGCTTCTGGAGTGGGGAGCGGCGGAGGCCACCCTGGTGCTCATGGCACGAGGGCGGCCGCGGTTCTTTCGGACTTTTCTGCTCGACGCACCGGCCGACGACGTCGAGGCCCAGCTCGATGAGCTGGCGCTCTCACTCAACGCGCTGATCAAGTTCATTCGTGGTTCCGCCTCCGACGTTCCGATCACATCCGCAACGCCCCTCTTTCTCGGCGGGCGTTTCAGCTTCCTCCCTGACGGCCCCCAGCGGGCCGAGCAGCGCTTTGATTTCAGGGTCACTCTTCCCACGACACGGTTCACGGTCCCGCCAGGTTTTCCATGGGAAGCCCACTTTGCCGGGGCTGGGCTGATCCAGCAGAGCAGGTGGCGGAACCGCCTCACTCCGTCACAGGGAGGTGACACTCGTGTCGCGGCCTGATCGCGCTTTCAACGTTGCCGTCGATTTCTCGGCGCCGCGGCGGGCAGGTCGCACCCGGCCGCTGGTGGGGCTCGTGGTCATCGTGCTGGCGCTCGGAGCGGTGACCGTCGCCGTGACACAACTGCTACTCCACTGAGCGAACTTTCATGAATCTCGCAAGAAAGCGGCCCTAATCTCGACAGAGCTAAGGAGGTCAACGACAACAACATGCTTCTCGAACTACTCAAAGATGCGCGCCGCCGCTCGCATCGCAGCCAGGAAGGCTTCACTCTCGTAGAACTGCTCGTGGTCATCGCGATCCTCGGCATCCTGGCGGCGATCGTTCTCTTCAACATCTCGGGTGTCAATGCCAACGCGGCCTGCAACGGGATGAAGACCGACGGCGCGACCATTCAGGGTGCCGCCGACCTGTACTGGAACACCTACGGCGTCTACCCGGTCGGTACCGTCGCACCGGCCAGCCTGCCGGGCGCTAGCGACGTCTCCAGCCCGGCCGCGGGCACGACCATCAACCAGGCCGAACTGCTCATGGCCAACCTGCTGCATAGCTCGACAGCCAACTGGAACAGCGGGGCACCGGCGACCGGTACCGAGCTGTTTACATACAAGGCTGCGCCGCCCCAGGGTACCGTGCACGGCGCGATCCAGGGCAACGCCACCTGCATCTACAACTAAGCGACCGCTGAGGCATTCAAGGGTTCGGCCGGCCTTCGGGCCGGCCGAATCGTTTTCTGAGGAACATCCATCTCGCTTGGGGGCAAAGCCCAGGGGGCTACACTGGGCGGGTTCTGCACGTCAGCGATCCCCGTGACGAATCCGCCATCGATCCAAGCACGGTGACGCAATGGCAATGAAAGACATGGACGCTGCGCTGCAGCTGGTCGCTAGGAATGACCGCCAGGCCGATTTCGTAGGGAAACGGTCGACCGAAATGGTGGCGGATGCCGAATCGGCGCTCGGGGTCAGGTTTCCACCAACGTACAGGAAATTTCTAACGGAACTGGGCGCCGGGGATATTGCCGGAGAAGAATTTTACACCATACCTGCAGCGGATACCTGGCTGACTGTCACGGCCGTCAATGGGAGCGTAGTAGACCTTATGACGCAAAGTGGCCGCGTCTACCACTTCGATCTAACCACCAAGAGCTACAGATAATCGAGAAGGTCGGGTGGGGTTCCTCACCTGACCTTCAACAATCTGCTAGGCGATCTTCGCTTCGTCGTCCTGTGCACTGCCAGCAATTCGCTGCGGCAAGGACGACGTGGCGAACGCGGCGGTCAGCCGTGGATCCCATTGCGCGCCGGTACCCGCTGCCAGGATCTCGAGTGCCTTGGCGACCGTATGACGCGGGCGGTAAGGGCGGTCGGTGATCATGGCATGGAAAGCATCGGCAACCGCGACGATGCGGGCCATCATCGGGATCGCGGGCCCCTGCAGCTTGTCGGGGTAGCCGGTGCCGTCCCAGCGTTCGTGGTGGTGCCGGATGGCCGGCGCGAGCACTGAGGCTGGCCGGAAAGGGCCGGCGATTTCGGCACCCAGGATGGTGTGCTGCTTGATCTGCGCAAACTCCTCGGGCGTCAGGCCGCCCTGCTTGTTCAGAAGCTCCTCGGAAAGGCCGATCTGGCCGATGTCATGGAGCAGACCGGCGTGGTACGCGACCTCCTGGTCTTCGGCGTCGAGCCCGATCAGGCGCGCCAGCGCCTGGGCCGTGAGCGCGACGCTGTCGTCGAAGGGCGCCTTGGATTCGGTCGGGTTTTCCCGCTTCACCAGTTCCCGCAGGCTCTCCTGCGTGCTGCGAAGGTCGCGGCGAAGCTCCTTGAGGCGCAGCAGCGCCCGAACGCGCACCTGTAAGTCGCGCATCGGGATCGGCTTCACGATCAGGTCGTCGCCGCCCGCTTCCACCATCTTCGAGCGTTCCGGCCGAGGGTCGAACCCGGTCATCATCAACACCGGGATGTCAGCGGTGGCGGGATCGGCTTTCAGCCGCTTGCACGCCTCGTGCCCATTCATGACCGGCATCTCGACGTCCATCAGGATCAGGTCTGGCTTGAGCCGCCGGGCCGCGCGGACGGCCTCCTCACCGTTGGTGGCGGCTTCTGTCCAGAAGCCGAGAGTCGAGAGTTGGCCGCACAGCAGGTCGCGGTTGGCACCGTTGTCATCCGTGACCAGGATGGTCCGGCGTTCCGGCATCGGTCCGGAGGGGAGGGCGCCCACGGCTGTAAGACGTAGGAAGGATCACCTTCCTTCGTTGCAGAGTGCAGTGATGCGTCGCGTCATACAACCGGCCGTGCCACTCAGCATGAGACTGCCCAGGCTCCTTACGGTGGAGGAGGTCGCGGCGGGGATTCGGCGGCATCCGGAAGTCGTTCGGCGCCAGGCCCGAGACGGCCGGCTCCCGGCGGAGAAGATCGGCCGCGTCTGGTTCTTTCGCCCCGAGCGGTTGGCCGAGGCAGGGTTTACCCAGTTTCTGACGACGCTGCCCTCGAACGAGCTTCCGGAAACACCGACCACCGACCCACCGACGGAAAGCCTGGTGCGAGCCCTGGGAGAGGCGGGGCTCGAAGCGCTCCGCCGCCCCCAGCAGGATGCGATCTTCGACGTCGTCGGCCGGCGGCTGGCCGAAGCCGGATTCTCGATGTTCGCCTTTCTGCTCGCCGACGGTGCGGGATTGCGCTGTGTATTTCGCCAGCTTGCGGAGCCTGACAGCGATTTTGAAAAGGTGGCGGGACAAGCCGCCGTCGGCACGATCATCCCCTTCGATCGGGCTCCCATCCTCCGCGGGGTCATCACCACGCTCCGGCCCCACTACATCGGTGACGCCGACGAGTTGGTCGGCCGAATGGCCGTGGCCATTCCCACGGTCGCGGCGAACGCCCGCCGCGTGAGCGAGCTGCTCCACATGAGCACGATGATTGCCGCACCGCTTGTGGTGGGCGACAAGGCAGCCGGCGTCATCCTCGTCGTGGGCCCTCGTCTGCGCCAGGCTGATCTGCCGGCCGTCATGGCCTTTGCCAACCAGACGGCGGCGGCGCTGGAGGCCGCGCGCCTGCTCGTCGAGTCGCGTCAGACGGAGGAAGCGGCTGTGCTGGCGCTCGCGGGGACCATCGAGCTCCGCGACGCACTCCATAGCCGGGCCGATGAACACGCCGAGCTCGCCGAGCGGTTCGCCGAGCACCTCGGATTCGACCAGGTGCGCAGACGACGAGTGCGCTATGCGGCGCTGCTACAGGACCTGGGCAAGCTCAGCTTGCCGGACAGCATCTTGAAGAAGCGCGGCCGGTTGGACCCAGAAGAGCGGGCGCTGATGATGACGCACCCAGGCGTCGCGGCGGACCTGCTGGCACGATTCGCGCCGCTCGCCGACCTGGCGCCACTGGTCCGCGCACACCACGAGTGGTTCAACGGTGAGGGCTACCCGGATGGGCTCCAGGGTGAGGCGATTGCGGCTGAGACGCGCGTCATCTCGATCGTCAACGCTTTCTTCAATGTCACCTTCGACCTCCCGTTCAAGACAGAAACCACGGTGGACGAGGGCTTGCAGGAGCTCACCCGATTCGCGGGTATCATCCTCGATCCGGGGTTGACCGAGGCCTTTACGGCCATGTGTCGGCAGGCGGCGTCGACGAAGGCTGCCTGGTATCAGCGAATGCTCGATACCCTGGTAAGGTCCACGCCCAGTGTGCCGGCCGGCCCCAAGGACATCCTCAGCGTCGCCGATTCGCGCGAGCTCCGCATCATCTATCGCATCGCACAAGAGACCAACGCCGTGCTCGACCTCGATACGTTGCTCAGCCGCATCGTGAATATCATCCGCGACGTGATGGGCTACTACATGGTGTCGATCCTTTTGCCGGGGGATAAGGAAGATGAGCTGCGCGTCGGGGCGCACAGCGGCTATGCGATCGATATCAGGGGGCTCACGATTCCCACCAGCCAGGGGATCACCGGGTGGGTCTTTACTCATGGGACGCCCCAGGTCATCCCCGACGTGAAGGCCGAGCCCCGGTACATCGGACTCGACGAGCAGGTTCACTCGGAGCTCGCCTTTCCGCTGATCAGCCGCGGTCGCGTGGTGGGCGTGCTCAATGCGGAGAGCCAGCACGCCGACGCCTTTTCCGAGGCGGACGTTGCCCTTATGTCGGCGGTTGGCTCGCAGCTCGCCTCGTATCTCGAGGTGGCGCAGTTGCACGACACCCTGAAGCGCGAGGCCAGTCACGATCCGCTGACGCGGCTCAATAATCGACGTCTCTTCCTCGAGCGGATTCAGCAAGAGGTGGTCCGCGCGGGTGGAGCCAATGAGAGCTTCTCCATCGTCTTCCTGGACGTGGATGAGCTCAAGCGAATCAATGACACGTATGGCCATCTCGCGGGCGACGCCCTCCTTCGCGAAGTATCCAATGCGTTGATGGACGCAGTGCGCGGCGAGGATGTCGTGGCCCGCTACGGCGGCGACGAGTTCGTGGTCCTCCTGCCCGCAACGCCAGCCTCCGCCGCCACCAGCGTGGCGCAGCGCATCTTGGATGGCATCGCGCGCCACCGCTTCATGGCGGGCCGGGAGCTGCTGCAGATCCCCGGGGTTAGCCTCGGGGTCGCAACGTTTCCTCGGGACGGCGCTACCGCCGAGGAACTGCTGGCGTCGGCCGATGCCACGCTCTACCGGGAGAAGCGAAAGGCCAGTTAGGCCTATCCGAAGACCTGCTGCAGGTCGTAGAGCTCGCGCGGCACCCTTTTAGTTTCAGCGATGACGTCGCGGAGCGGGACCACGGCGATCTGCCCATCCTGTCGAATCGGGATCACGCCGGCCTTGCGGTCGGCCAACAGATCTGTGGCAGCCACGCCGAGCCGTGTGGCCCAGATACGGTCAACGGGCGACGGCGACCCGCCACGCTGGATCCCGCTTCTCCGAGCCGGCCGCCACCGCCATCGCCGGCTCGAGCGCCCGCATTTGCACCCCCTCGGCCACGACGATGATGCTGAAGTCTTTGCCCTCGGTGCGCCGCCGGTGCAAGTGTGCAACGACGGAATCCAGCTTCGCCTCGAATTCCGGAATGATGATCATGTCGGCGCCGCCCGCCAGGCCACCGACCATCGCCACCCATCCGGTGTCCCGTCCCATCACCTCCACCACCATGACGCGGTGATGGGCAGACGCTGTGGTGTGCAGCCGGTCGAGAGCCTCGACCACGACTCCGACCGCGGTATCGAAGCCGATGCAGAACTGAGTGACAGAGAGATCGTTGTCGATCGTCTTCGGCACGCCCACCACCGGGTAGCCGCCGTCGCTCATCGCCGCCGCGACCGATAGGGTGTCGTCGCCGCCGATGGCCACCAGACCATCGACCTGGTTAGCCCGCAGCAGGGTGATCGCCTGCTCCACGCCACCGGGATCCTTGAGGGGATTGGTGCGGGACGTCCCGAGGATGGTGCCCCCTAGCGGGAGGATGCCGCGAACCGATGCCGGTGTCAGTTCCTCGAGGTCACCGGCGCCCAGCACGCCGGCCCATCCATTCTTGATGCCGGTGACCTGGAACCCCCGCTGAAAAGCGCGACGGGCCACACCGCGAATGGCTGCATTGAGGCCGGGCGCGTCTCCACCGCCCGTGAGAATGCCGATGCGCACGACGCCTAGTTTAAGGCGCGCTCAGCGCGAATTCCGGCGGCTGGAGGTCAGATTCCCAATGAGCATGAGCGCGCCCAGCCCGATGATGGCCGCCCCGACCAGGACACCCGCCGTCTGGTCGAACTGGTAGCCGCCGATCCCGATCACCCCCTCGAAGAAGAGGAGGCCCAGGAAGAAGACGACCAGGCTGGCCCCCAGCAAACGGGTACCAACCCTGACGTTACCCGGGCGTCCGGCCGCCCAGCCATAGACCTGCATGCCGATGCCGACGGCGGCCGGGATCAGCGCCCAAGCATAGGCCCAGCTCTCGAAATGGTCAGTGACGTTCTGATAGAGCAGGATCAGTCCCGTCACGGTGATGATGCTGCCGGCGATCGCCAGGCCCTCGCCGGCCGGGCCGCGAGCAGTCAGCGCGACGAACAGGAGCAGCACCCCCGGCGCGATGATGAAGAACGGCCAGCCGAAGTGGCCAATGTCGATCCGGACAAACTGGCCGATCAGCAGGATCGCCCCGATCAGGATGAGCAATCCACCAACCACGGTGGACTGTCGCCGGGGCCGAGCCGGCGCCTGACTAGTGGCGGGCTGCTGGGCGACGGGGGCGCTTGGGGGACGTTCCGCGGCCATGTCCCAACTTTACGCCGGCTCCGGACACCGTCAATGGGCGCCGCCTTCTGGCCCGGACCGTCGACGATGGACAGAAGTCGTTCATCATACATTCGGGGCAGCGCGGTACGCGGGCGACACAGACCCGGCGGCCATGCAGGATCAGCCGTAAGCCGAGGCCGGTCCATTCGGAAGCCGGGATCAACTTTGTCACGTCGGATTCGATCTTGACCGGGTCCGTGCTCCGGGTCAGGCCCAGCCGCCGCGTGAGCCGGGTGACGTGGGTGTCGACGGCAAACCCCGGGATGCCGAAGGCCACGCCCAGCACCACATTGGCGGTCTTCCTGCCGACCCCGGGCAAAGTGACCAGGTCCTCCATCCGCGGCGGCACCTCACCCCCGAACCGCTCGACCAGGGCGGCACTGCAGGCAACGATCGTCTTCGCCTTGACGTGGAAAAATCCGGTCGGCTTGATGAGGGCCTCCACCGCCTGGGGATCGGCGTGGGCCAGCGCGGCAGCGTCGGGATACCTGGCGAACAACGCCGGCGTCACGGAATTGACCGATCGATCGGTTGTCTGCGCCGACAGGATAGTCGCGATCAGCATCTGGAACGCGTTGCGGTGTTCGAGCTCGGAGGCGGCCGGATAGATGGCCGCCAGTCGCTCGACGGCGAGGCGGGCGCGATCCTTGGGGCGTAGCCCTGGCATAGGGCTCAAGCGTAACGTTCGCGTAACGAAGGACGGCGCAAAGTTGGAGTGATCGAGCCGTTACTGCGATGTGGGCTCGCCTTCGACCGATGGCGGCCGCGCCTCGATCCACAGCCTTCGCTGGTATATCAGTGTCGGTTTCCTCATGGTCGGGGTCGGCCCCCTGATCTTCTTTGGCGCGCAGCGCATCTCCGCACTCTTCACGACCCAGAACGAGAGCATCCAGCAGAAACACGAACCAATGGCGGAAAGCCTCTCCCAGGCGATCTACGGCTACTTGTTGGATCAGACCTCGGCCCTGCAGAGCACAGCCTCACAGATCGCGTCGGATAGCGACTCCAGCATCGCGCGTCTGAACAACCCCGGCTTCAACGCGGTGCACCTGAACCAGGAATTGGCCGCTGCGCATTCGGCTCAGCCGGCGCTGCTACAGCTCTACGTAGGGAACCTGGCGGGGCGTGCTGTAGCCGCGGCGCCGCCGGCCGGCATCGGTGTCGACTACAGCGTCTGGAACTACGTCAAGGACGTGCTCAATCCGCGGCGAGTCGGACCTAAATATTCTGACGTGGTTCGCTCCCAAGGGGATGCCAGTGTGGCCGCCGTCGTGATCGCCGTACCAATCCTGGATGCCCAGCGCAACCTGATCGGGTTTCTCGCCGGAACGGTGGATCTCTCCGAAGTCCAGCGCCTGTCCAACTACAGCCGGATCGGCGCAAGCGGACAGGCGGTGGTGGTCGACAGTCGAGGCCGGGTGATCGCCCATCCGCGAGATGACTGGCGGGGCGAGGCTAAAGATCTCTCCTCCTCCGG
Organism: Chloroflexota bacterium; assembly: GCA_005881175.1. Lineage (GTDB taxonomy): Bacteria > Chloroflexota > Dormibacteria > CF-121 > CF-121 > CF-13. The sequence goes on along the minus strand of VBEN01000023.1, from coordinate 2,450 downwards.
GATCTTTCAGCAGTCGCTTGGGGAGGAAACCGGCGTCAGTTGGTACACCGACCTCGATGGCAACGTCCAACGAGCGGCCGGCTTTGCCACCGTTCCGGTGGTGGGCTGGAAGGTCTGGGTGTCGCAGCCGGTTGCCGAGCTGCGCACGGAGTTGACGCCGCTGATCTTGAGTACCGTGGAATGGCTGGTGGTGGCGATCGTGCTGGCCCTCGTGCTGGGCTTTCTGGCGGCGGCCTGGATCACCCGGCCGGTCGACGAGCTGACCCGGGCGGCGGGCCGCATCGCGCAGGGGGATTTCGTCACGCCGGTCACTGTCCGGGAGCGCTTCGCGGCCAAGGAACTCCGCGCGCTGGCCCATACGTTCAATCAGATGGTCCGCCAGCTCAGCGGCGCCTACCTGACGCTCGAGGAGAAAGTGTCCCAACGGACTTCCGAACTGCAAGCCGCCAACCAGGAGCTCGCCCGAGCCAACAAGCTGAAGTCGGAGTTCCTGGCCAACGTGTCACACGAGCTCCGCACGCCGCTCTCCGCGATCATCGGCTTCTCGCAGATTCTGCTGGATGGCATCGATGGGCCAATGAGCGAAGAACAGCAGCAGGACATCTCGCAGGTGAACAAGAGCGGCCAGTCACTGCTTGCCCTGATCAACCAGATCCTCGACCTGAGCAAGATCGAGGCCGGCAAGATGGAGCTCTCGGTGGAACGCGTCGAGCTGCCGGCGTTGATCACGTCGATCCTGGAAAGCATCAGCCCACTCGCGCAGGAAAAGGGGCTTCGCATCGAAACCCGATTTGCACCCGGCTTGCCGGCGGTCGAAGGTGACGCCGCGCGCCTCAAGCAGGTCCTGATCAATCTGCTGTCGAATGCCGTCAAGTTCACGGAGCGCGGCCATATCGAGGTCATCGTCCAGCCGTCGGGCCGGATGGTTCGGATCACCGTTAAGGACACTGGCATCGGCATCTCGGCCGAGTCGCAGCGGGTGATCTTCGACGAGTTCGTCCAGGGAGACGGGAGCAGCACGCGAAAGCACGGTGGAACCGGCCTGGGCCTCAGCATCGTCCGCAAGCTGGTGGAGATGCACGGTGGCGCGATCACCGTCAGTAGCGAGCCGGGCCGGGGCAGCATCTTCACCTTCACCGTTCCCGCCTGGGCTACGAGTCAGGGCGCCGTGACCACGCTGCAGCAGCGGCCGCTCCGTCGGCCGAACCACGGCTTGCCGGGGACCGCGATCCTGGTGGTGGACGATGATCCGAGTGTTCGGCAACTGATTTCCCGGCACCTCGAACAGGAGGGCTGGAAAACGGTGCAGGCCTCCAACGCCACCGATGCGCTGCAGCTCGCGCGGGAAAGCCGCCCGACGCTCATCACGCTCGACATCATGATGCCGGACGCCTCCGGCTGGTGGGTGCTCGAGAAGTTGAAGGAAGATCCGCAGACGGCGGGCATTCCTGTGCTGGTTGTCACCATCGTCGAGGATCAGCGGCTGGTCTTCGCGCTCGGCGCATCCGATTACCTGGGCAAACCGTACGACCGAGGGGCGTTGATCGCCAAGATCCACCGGCTGCTGCCCCAGCTCCGTGGCAAGAGGGTGCTGGTCGTCGATGATGATCCGGAGGCCCGCGCCATGCTCGCCAAAATCCTCAAAGAGGAGCAGGCAACCGTTATCGGCGCCGCGAGCGGTGATGAGGCGATGACCCTGCTCAGCCAATCGCCACCGGACCTTGTCCTGCTCGACTTGATGATGCCGGGGATGAGTGGCTTCGAGATGGTGGCGCGGATGCGGGCCTTGCCGGCCGCGAGCAACATCCCGGTGATGATCGTGAGCGCGAAAGAGCTCACTGCGGAAGACGTACTCACACTGAATGGTCATATCCAGCGATTCGTGGCGAAGGGATCGATCGAACCGGAGGGCCTGACCAATGCAGTTCGCCAGCTGCTGGGTCAGAGTAAAACGCAAGGAGCGGCCGCATGAGTCAACTGATCCTCGTGGTTGAAGACGACGCGACGATGCAAAAGATGGCGCTCAAAATCCTGCGCTCACGCGGCTTTACGTGTGAGTCGGCGCCAAACGGTCGGGCGGCAGTGGCGATGGCCGGCGCGCTCAAGCCCGGCTTGATCCTGATGGATCTTTCGCTGCCGGAAATGAATGGCTGGGAGGCCACCCGGGCGCTGAAGGCCGACCCGGCGCTGGCCGAGATCCCGGTGGTTGCCATCACCGCCCACGCGATGGTCGGCGATCGGGAGACCGCGATCGCCGCCGGTTGCGCCGAGTGTTTGACCAAGCCGTATGAGCTCGAGGAGCTGGTCGCCCTGGCCGAGCACTACGTCGGTCCGGCTGAACCGCAGGCAAAGATCGCCTAGAAAAGAAACGGCCGGGCGCGGGCCCGGCCGTTCTCGCGAGTCGTCTATTTCGACGATGTCGTGTGCGTGACCGCGTTGAAGGCGTTGAC
>VBEN01000207.1 GCA_005881175.1 Chloroflexota bacterium | reverse complement strand
CTGACCGGATCGCTCCATAAAGCCTTTGCATCGCTTCGGAGTGAGAGAAGCCTAGCCTTGCGGCTGGGCTTCTTGCTGTGTGCCGAGCATGTTCGACAGCTTGGAGGTGAAAGTCCTCTTCACAACCTGATGGAGGTGAAGTGATAGCGAAGCGCAAGGGCGTCGTCGTGAGGCGAGGTCCGAAAGAAGCGTGGAGCAAAGGCGCGAGCCGATGAACAAAAACCGGATGACGAGGCCTACGGCAGCGGGCGAACGGGCAAGAAACCGCGAAGCCCCCAATCCATCAAGGCTGCTGGTGGTAAATCCGGCGGTTGCGCGTCGAAGGCGGTCGAACTTACCTCGGGAGATCTGCGGCGCGTCCCAGAATAGGGACTGAGGGTGGAGCAATTCACTCGGATCGCGACGCAGAAGTCAGCAGCGGGCGTAGTAGTCGCACCAGCGACGAAGGCCCAAACGGAAGGGAGCGGCGAGTAGTCGGCCGGACTCGATGGGCGACAAGCGGCAGAAGAACCAGCTACAGATGGTGCTGGCCTTTGCGGTCGAGGGGAGGAGTGAAGCTCCGAAGGCTCGACGGGAAGGGACCGAATCGCTCACGGCGAAACGCACGTGCGAAAGCCCGGTGATCCCAGAGCAAGTGATGGAAGAGGTCTGCGCCAGGGAGAACCTGAAGCAGGCCTTGCGCAGAGTGAGGTCGAATAAGGGAAGTCCGGGGATCGACGGCAGGACGGTCGACGAGTTACCGGGCGACCTGAAGCAGCAGTGGCCAGCGATTCGGGAACAGCTGCTGAACGGGACCTACCAGCCGCAAGCGGTGAGGCGGGTGGAGATCGCCAAGCCCGACGGAGGGGTGCGCAAGCTCGGCATTCCAACGGTGCTGGATCGGTTTATCCAGCAGGCGGTGCTGCAGGTTCTGCAAGCAAGATGGGACCGGACGTTTTCCGAACACAGTCACGGGTTTCGTCCGCAACGCTCGGCGCATCAGGCGGTGGCCAAGGCGCAGCAGTATATCGCCGAAGGCAACCACTGGGTGGTGGACCTCGATCTGGAAAAGTTTTTCGATCGAGTCAATCACGACCGACTGATGGCGGCGATTGCGCGGCGGGTGAGCGACAAGAGAATGCTCAAGCTGATCCGAGCTTTCTTGGAGTCGGGCGTGATGGAGAATGGACTGGTGAGTGCGGTGGAGGAGGGAACTCCGCAAGGAGGGCCTTTGTCTCCGCTGCTGTCGAACCTGGTGCTCGACGAACTCGACCGGGAGTTGGAGCGACGCCAGCGCCGTTTCGTGCGCTACGCGGATGATTGCAATATCTATGTGGCGAGCGAGCGGGCGGGGAAGCGCGTCATGCGAAGCGTGACGAGTTTCATCCGGCGGCGACTCAAACTCAAGGTGAATGAGACGAAGAGCGCGGTGGCGCGACCGCAGGAGCGGAAGTTTCTGGGCTTTAGCTTTACGGGAGGGGCCGAAGTGAAACGGCGCATCGCGCCGAAAGCTCTGCTCCGCTGTAAGCAACGAGTACGGGAACTGACGCGCCGGACACGGGGCATCAGTCTGGAACAGATGACGAAGGAACTGGGCAGCTACCTACGCGGCTGGAAAGGGTACTTCGGCTACTGCCAGACTCCCTCGGTGCTGCACGGACTGGATCAGTGGACGCGACGCCGATTGCGCTCCGTGATCTGGAAGCAACGGAAGCGCCGAAGCTCGTGGCACCTGGCGAATAGCCCGGCTCTCAGCCTCGCGTTTCCCAACGCTTACTTCGACTCGGTCGGTCTTCCTCGCTTGTCTGGGTAACTCAACTCTTCCGAACCGCCGTATGCGGACCCGCATGTACGGTGGTGTGGCAGGGGCGAGTGGGTGACCACTCCCCCTATGCCGATTCTTTACGCAAACTAGTGTAGTGCGTCAAGCAGATTGACGTTTATTCAGGGAGCGGCGAGCGCGTTTCACTTTTTCCAGGATGTCGGCGGCTCGGGCGGTCCAGATGAACGGTTTCGGGCTTTCGTTGTGACGGTCGATGTAGGTGCCGATGGCCATGATGAGTTCTTCCAGGTCGCGGAAAACCCCACGTCGGAGCCGATTCTGAGTGAGGTCACGAAAGAATCGCTCCACCATGTTGAGCCACGACGCGCTGGTGGGAGTGAAGTGCAGATGAAAGCGCGGGTGTCGCTGAAGCCAGCGCTGGACCTTGGGGTGCTTGTGAGTGGCATAGTTATCGCAGATCAGGTGAAGCTGTCGATCCGCCGGAATGGTCTGGTCGATCAGGCGGAGAAACCTGAGCCATTCCTGGTGGCGATGCCGCTCCTGGCACAGGCCAAAAACCTCGCCGTTGGCCGCATTCAGCGCGGCAAACAGAGTGGCCGTACCGTTTCGTTTGTAGTCGTGCGTCATGGTGGCGCCGCGCCCGCGCTTCAGCGGCAAGCCAGGCTGGGTACGATCCAGAGCTTGAATCTGGCTCTTCTCATCGGCGCACAGCACCAATGCGTGTTCCGGCGGATCGAGATACAAGCCGACGATGTCTTCCAGTTTCTCCGCGAAGGCAGGATCGTTGCTGATCTTGAAGGTCTCCACGCGATGCGGCTTCAACCCGTGGGCGCGCCAGATGCGCCGCACGCTGGCTTCGCTGATGCCGACCGCTGCCGCCATGGTGCGCGTGCTCCAGTGCGTGGCGTTGGTCGGTTGCTGGCGCGTGGTCATGGTCACCACGCGTTTAGTCAGGCGGGTGCTGATCGTGGGTTTACGTCCCGGCCGGGGCGCGTCTTTCTGCAACCCCACCACGCCTAGCGCCAGGAAACGCTTGCGCCATCGCGAAACTTTCTTCGGCGTAATGGCCATGCGGGCGGCGATTTCCAGATCTTGCTGACCGAAGGCCGCGAACAAGACGATGCGAGCGCGCTCCGCCACTCGCACCGG
>VBEN01000089.1 GCA_005881175.1 Chloroflexota bacterium | reverse complement strand
AGTGGCGTTTCGTGCGACTGCGTTGATGGCCTGGTCCTGCGCGACCTGGTTCCGTGAACCCTGTCAGGTCCGGAAGGAAGCAGCAGTAAGCGGGGTGCCGGGGGCGCCGCAGCCCACCGGGCCTGAGTGGTCCGCGTTGTGTCCCCGGGCGGCGTTACAACGAGAAGGGGTGCGCGGTCACTCCTTTGGCCTGGATTCTCCTCGTGCCCTGTCACATCGATTGGACTTTACAGGGAGCGCGACGGATTGGCTCGGGTTGAAGTCGGCGCCGACCGCGCTAGCGGCGCTCGGCCTGGGCGAACGCCAGGCCGTTGCCCTGGAGGCGCGACGCGGCAAACATCAGCAGTCCCCAACCTTCGAGGATGGCGGTCGCCGCTGCAGTTAGGAGTCCGATCGCAACGTGCTCGGACAGGACCGCCGCGATGGTGAACACGATCACGATCGGAATCAGCAAAGCCAACAACACGAGCATCCGAAGGAGTTGACCCGGGCCGCGAAGGTCGACCGGCGTTGGGATGATGGTGTAGACGCCTATCCCCATCGCTTGAACGGCCCAAATCGCCGCAGCAATTATGAGGAGACCAAGTGCGAAGACGGCTACCGACCCGGCCGCGATGGCGGCGGCCAGCAGGCCCGCAGCCAGGGGAATCACCTGTCGCAATGAGCGCGCCAGTGTCAGGACCAGCAACCGCGCAGTAAGGCTTGCTGACGAAAGCCACCACAGAGGATTGCGCAGGTCGACGCCGAGGCGAATCGACATCATCATGTTGATGATTACGAGCAGATAGAGGGGGAGCGCGATCAGGTTGAGCTGGACGACCGCCGGAAGGCGGCCGAAGCCACCGCCCGCGCCCCAGCCGATGACGATGGCCGCCAACAACGTGATCACCGGCCACCTGAGCCCACCCCGAACGCGTATGGCTGCCAGCCACTCCTTCCACAGGAGGGTCCATGCTCCGGGCGGCACGTGTCGGCCCCGGCTGGATACGGCGGCCGTTGGCCGCTGGCGTTGCTGAATGCCAGCCTCGCGCATTGCCTGGCGGGTCTCTCGTGGGCTAAGAAATCCGCCGCTCTGGCGCATCAATCGCCGGACCGTAATCATGCGGAGGGACGATTCCCAGACCTCCGGATAAACATCGTCCGCGACCAGGAGTGTCAGAGCAAACGCAATCATCATGCAGATGGCGAGCACCAGGAACGCCCATACGTTTGCGTGAAACGCGCCCACCATCCAACTGCCCGGGGGCACCCCGAGCAATATCGGGGCTATCGCCGGCGGGACTAGCGCCAGATGGCTGACACGACTAACCGCCGTCCCGAGCGATGCGAGGCCGACGACTGCAAGACTGACGCCGATAACCCTGATGACCGCCGACTTGCTACGGCTCAGCCTGACAAGAGGGAGGTTGATGCCCAGAACGATGCCGAAGAAGAGACCAATCGCAAGCCCGAACGCCAGGATGCCGGCGATGGCGCTGCGGATGTTGGACGCAAAGATCAGAAACCAGAACCCGTACGCGGGGAGTTGCATCAGCAGCAGGCGGAGCATGCGAAAGTCCAGCCACAAGACAACGACGCGTGGGGGAAGCGCTGAGCCGCAAAGAAAACGAGCATCGGCGGCGGAGCGAAACAAGCCCATCGCCTTCCGGGAGTTCGCGATCGTCAAGCCCAGGAAGACCAGGACAAGTGCCGGAACAAATGTTGCGACGATGTTGAGAAACGTGCCCACTCCCGAAAAGATGGGCGCGGCCGAACTCCTCAAGAGGAACCGTTGCGGGATGACGGTAAGAATCACGAGGATGAAGACGCCCCACATCAGCAGGCGCTTGGGATCACGCCGAATGGTGCGCAGGCGATTGAGGAAGATGTGCCAGTCGAGATAAATGAGGGAGCGCAGGCTGTCGCCGGCGGACAGCGCCGGCGTGAGGCTGCGGATCACCGGGTAACTTCGAGGAAGACGTCCTCGAGTCGCTGGTTCGCCCGCTCGTGCATGATCTCGCTGATCGAGCCGCTCATCAAGACGCGTCCCTGCTTCAGGATCAGGACGCTGTCGCAGAGTGTGTCGATGTACTCGAGCAAGTGCGTGCTGACGATGATGGCGGCTCCGCGCTCGCGGATTTCCACCAGGATCTCTCTGAGCTCGCGCTGGCCCTTCGGGTCCAGGCCGATCATGGGTTCATCCAGGAGGAGCACGGGTGTGTCGGCCAGGACCGCCGCCGCGATCAAGACCTTCTGACGCATCCCCTTGGAGAGCGCTTCCCCCAGGGTGTCGCGCTTCTCGGCGAGGTCGAGTCGCTCGAGCAGTTGCTCGGCGCGCAACGGCCACGCGCCCTTGACGCCACAGCTGCGCGCGACGAAGACCATATGTTCCCAGACGGTGAGCATGTCGTAGACCTCGGGGGTCTCCTGGATGAGCGCCATCGCGCGGGTTCGCTCGGGTCCAAGCGGTTTTCCCTGCAAGGCGATCTGTCCGGCGTCAGGTCGAAGGAGTCCGGCCAGGCAGAGGAGGGTCGTGGTTTTGCCGGCGCCATTTGGGCCGAGGAGGGCGAGGATTTGTCCAGGGCGTACCTGCATGGAGAGCCCATCGACCGCCACCAGCGGCCCGAAACGCTTGGTGAGACCCTCGACGCTTAGGCCCTGGCCGTGGCCATTTGGAACGACTTCAAATTCTGGGCGAGCGGTGCGGTCGCGTCCGCTCAGCTGCTCCATCATTTCTGAGCGTACTTGGAGGGGAGCACGGCGCGGAAGACCCCGCTTAAATCACCGGCCGGAACATCTCGTTGGTGACGATTTACTCCCCGACGAAATGCCCATCTGGCGCGACTATGAAGCTGGAAATCGGGATCTTAGGCGATCTCGGCCCCGCGGGAAAATGGAAACCCTCACGCGCAAATTGCCTCTCGGCTTTTCGTCCCAGAACGAGAGAATCTCAACGTGATAGAGCCTGCCGGAGCTACCAGTCACCTCGCGCAGCGCTGTCTCGAAGAACCGTTGTAGGTCGGCGTAGGACGACTTCCGCAGCTCAGTAATGACCTCCTGCTGAATTGCTGTGGCCTCGATGACGATGTCACTCGGCGCTGGTGACGGCCTCATCGGCCGGAACGCTCGAGGCGGCTGACTCCCCGCCGGCGCCCGGACCGGTTTGGCTTGCTCGATTCCGTCAGGCGAGGTAACGCGACGGCCGCCCGCGCCATGTCTTCCCACGGATCGTCGCGGCCTTTCAGCCAGTCCCAGACGTTGCGCATCGTCACGCCATCGGGCCGGAGTGCGTCGCTGTCGACGTCCGCCCAGGCGATCGGCACCGCAATCGGCGCTGCCGGCCTGGCGCGGACGGAGTATGGGGCGACGACGGTCTGGCCGTACGCATTCCGGTTGACATCGATGAAGAGCCGGCCTTCGCGCTTCTGCTTGATGAACTCGGTGGTAAGGTGGTCCGGGTCGCCTGCAGCCAGCCGCTGCGCGATGACGTCGGCGAAGACGTGCACCTCCTCGAAGCTGGGGGCGATGCTGATCGGCACCACGACGTGCAGCCCCCGTGACCCGGTCGTCTTGACGTAAGCGACGAGTCTCAGCTCTTCGAGCAGCGTCCTGAGGCTGATTGCCGTCCGGCGGACGAGGCGGAAGTCCTCATCTGACGGGTCCAGGTCGAAGATCAGCTGGTCCGGTTGTTCAGGCGCCTCCATGCGAGAGAGCCAGACGTGCGCGGTGATCATGTTGTAGTTCGCGAGGTAGACGAGCGTCGCTGCGTTGTCGATCACGGCGTGGGTGATGGTGCCCCCTCGGTGGAGGTCCACCGTCGCCCGCTTGATCCATTGGGGGAAGGACTCGGGTATCCGCTTCTGCTGGATGGCGATACGGCCGATCCCGTCCGGGAACCGGTTCATGTGCAGTGGACGGCCACGGACATGGGGGAGCATGCGCTCGGCGACGCGCTGGTAGTACTCGACGAGGTCGCCCTTGGTGATCCCGTCGGCGGGGAACATGACCTTGTCCGGATTGGAGATCGTGATCTGATGGCCGTCAATAATCGGCATTGGTATCGGACTTCAGCCGCCGAGCTCGGTCGAGGGACCGCCTGGACCCGGGCCCTCGTCTACCGGGATACCGGCACCCTCGAGGACGGCGGCGACGAAGTCGCGCTCGGGAAGCGCGCCCACGAACGCGCCTCCGCGGTTGACGACGGTGTGCGGGACTCCTCGGACTCCAAACTCCGCCGAAAGCCTCGGAAACTCGTTAGCCTCGACGCAGACCGCGCGGACCTGCGGCGACGCCAGCGCAATCCGGTTGGCCAGGCTCACGGCCTGAGGGCAATACGGTCAGGTCGGCGTGGCAAAGACCATGACCTCGGTCGGCTCCTTCAGCTTCGCCAACTCTGCCAGGCTCACGGCATTGAGGCTGTGCTCCGCCCGGGACACGCGCTCGATCGCGTCAATCAAGGCCGGGAACTCGGTGCCCGTGGGCAGCCCCTGGAAACGGATTCGCCCGGATTCACCATCCACGCCAAGCGCCATGGTGGGGACGTCGTTGACCTGATCGGCCTCCGCGCGCCCTTGGTCGCGGCTGGTGTCAACCACGTCCAGCGTCACCTTCTCCGGCGCAGCGTCCCGGAGCAGCTCCGCCATCTGACGGGCATCCTCGCAGGTGGCGCACCCGAGGCCGGCTGGGAGGATCAGACGGGACGAGCCCGGGCGCGTGTAGAGGGTGAGATCCACCGGGCCGGTCAGGCGGAGCTCGAATCGAGCCTTGAGCTGCGCGCGAACGTGCTCCGGGATGACAGTCATACCAGGTAATCATGCCGGACTCAATCGGACAGAGGCGCCTATACGGCTTGACGCTGAGAGATTCGCGGTCTAACGTCTGATCTGAGGCGACGGGACGGATCGACGGTTCAGGAGGTCGAGCGCCATGCCGGTCTATGAGTTCAAATGCGCGAAATGTGGTGAACTCTTTGAGGTGATGGGCAGTTACGCGGAGCGTGAAAAAGAGCACGCCTGTCCAAAATGCGGCAGTCTTGAGGTGAAGCAAGCCATTTCGCTCTTCTCCGCCGCTCCTCCGCGATCGTTCTAGTCGGTGCCGCGCGAGGCGTTGGCATAGCAGCCACAACTCGTAAGGGGAAGCGCTGGTCGCAGCGCGTGACGGAGACGAGCGACGCCCTTGAGCTGGAAAAGAGCGTATTTGCCAAGGATGATCCACGCAGCATCGCTCGCTCGCTCAAGCGCTCGGCCGAGCGCAGCAAGCAACGCAAAAGCAACCCCTATCGCTCGGCGATGTCGATGCTGACCTTCTACATCAATCGGGCCGGGAAGACGCTTCCCAAAGCGCGACGCACGAACCTAGAGTCGGCCAAGGGCGAACTGCGCCGCCTTTATGGGAAATCGCCACCCCGCCGGGCGAAGGATTAGTCGGCGCTAACCACGATCAGGTCCTCGTGCGCTGAGGCATCGACCTGGATGGCAGCCGAGCCTAGGAGGCGGGGATACCCTCCAAGGCGGGCGCGGATGACAGGAGATTGACGGCATGCACGCCGGTCGCCGCGGGGAGGCGCAGCACGAAGATGCTGCCCTTGCCGACCTCGCTGTGCTCCAGGGTCAGGGAGCCGCCGTGCCGCTCCGCCAGCTCGCGGCTGATGAAGAGGCCCAACCCGGTGCCGGGTTGCGGACCCAGCCCGGGGTCATCGATCCTGAAGAAGCGTTCAAAGATCTTCTCGTGCTTGTCCCGCGGGACTCCTACGCCATGGTCTTCGATGATCAGCGCAGGGCCGCCCTCGGTCGTCACCGTCAGGCTCACCCATGGGGGCCCGGACGTGTACGTCAGCGCGTTGTTGATCAGGTTGTCGATGATCCGCGCGAGCTGCTCGCGGTCGGCGTTGATCGCCACCGGCTCATCCGCTTCGTCGTAGAGCACCTCCGCCTTGAGGAGGCCGGCTCGGGCTTCGGCCCGCGCGATCGCCTGCCGGGCCATCTCGCGCAGATCAAGCGTTTTGGTATCCGTTGGCACCGTACCCCCTTCGATCCGGGCCGCCGTCAGCAGATCGTCAACGATACTGTTGAGCTCGGTGGCCTTGCCCATCAAGACCCGCAGCGGCCGCTCCCACTTATCGGGCGTGAGGCTGCCGTCCTGCAGCATGGACAGGTAGCCGGTGATCACGGACAGTGGAGTCCGGAGCTCATGGGCGGCCATGCTCAAGAAGGCGCTCTTGCTCTTGCTGGCCTCCTGAGCCTCCGCGAACAGGATCTGCGACTGCTTGAGGAGCTCCTCGGTGCGCATATTCGCTTCAATTGTGTTGAGGACGACCCCGATGCCCTCGGTCAGCTGGTCGAGGAAATCGAGGTGGGTCGGACCGAATGCCTGCACCGACGCCAGCTCGACAACCGCCTTGACCCGGCCCTCAAAAACCACCGGTAGGACGACGATGCTGGCCGGTGGGGCTTCGCCGAGGCCGGACTTCACCGCGACATAGCCGGACGGCACCGTGGTGAGCTGAATCCGCCGCCCGTCCCGGGCACATTGTCCAACCAGGCCCTCGCCCCAGCGGAAGGCCTTGTTCGGGGTATCATCCGCCGCCACCGCGTAGCCCGCAGCTAACCGGAGCAACGGCTCCTCGCCATCCCGGGTCTCGACGATGTAGAAGGCGCCGTAGTGCGCGGAGACCAGCGGTGCGACCTCGGTGAGGATCAAGTCGGCGACGGTGCGCAGGTCGCGCTGGCCCTGCAGCATGCGTGTGTGCTTGGCAATGTTCGTCTTGAGCCAGTCCTGCTCCATGTTCTTCTGGGTGGTCTCTTTCAGGTTGCGGATCATCACGTTGATCTTGTCCTTAAGGAGGGCCACCTCGCCCCTCGCTTCGACGCCGATCGATCGAGTGAGGTCGCCTTCGGTAACGGCGGTCGCCACTTCCGCGATGGCCCGCACCTGGGTCGTCAGGGTGGCGGACAGCTGATTGACGTTGTCGGTGAGGTCCTTCCAGGTGCCGGCGGCCCCCGGCACGCTCGCCTGACCGCCGAGGGCGCCCTCGACACCGACTTTGCGGGCCACCGTGGTGACCTGCTCAGCGAAGATGGCCAGCGTATCCGTCATCTCATTGATGGTGTCGGCCAGCGCGGCGATCTCACCCTTCGCCTCGAACACGACCTTGCGCCGCAGGTCGCCATTCGCGACGGCTGTCACGACCCGGGCGATACCGCGAACCTGGTCGGTCAGGTTACCCGCCATCAGGTTCACGCTCTCCGTGAGGTCCTCCCACGTTCCGGCCACACCCTTCACCTGCGCCTGGCCGCCCAGATTCCCCTCCGTACCGACCTCACGAGCCACGCGGGTGACTTCCGAGGCGAAGGCGTTGAGCTGGTCGACCATGACATTGATCGTGTTCTTCAGCTCGAGGACCTCGCCCTTGACCTCGACAGTGATCTTCTTGGACAGGTCGCCCTTCTGAACGGCAGTGGTGACTTCGGCAATGTTGCGAACCTGGGTCGTCAGGTTGGCGGCCAGCTGGTTGACGTTGTCGGTCAGGTCCTTCCAAGTGCCCGAGGCACCGAGGACGTAGGCCTGACCGCCGAGGCGGCCTTCGGTGCCGACCTCGCGGGCCACGCGGGTGACCTCGCCGGCGAAGGCGTTCAGCTGGTCGACCATGCCATTGATCGTGTTCTTCAGGTCGAGGATCTCGCCGCGGACGTCGACGGTGATCTTCTTGGAGAGGTCGCCCTTGGCGACGGCGGTCGTCACTTCGGCGATGTTGCGGACGTGGGCCGTCAGGTTGCCGGCCATGAAATTGACGTTGTCGGTGAGGTCTTTCCAGATCCCGACCACGCCCTTAACCTGGGCCTGGCCTCCCAGCTTGCCTTCCGTACCGACTTCGCGGGCGACGCGAGTGACCTCCGAGGCGAAGGCGTTGAGCTGATCGACCATCACGTTGATGGTGTTCTTGAGTTCGGCGATCTCGCCGTGCACATCAACCGTGATCTTCTTGGAAAGATCGCCGCGAGCTACCGCGGTGGTGACCTCCGCGATGTTGCGCACCTGACCTGTGAGGTTGCCGGCCATGGAGTTGACGTTGTCCGTCAGGTCTTTCCAGGTGCCGGACGCTCCCTGCACGTGCGCCTGGCCGCCGAGCCGGCCCTCGGTACCCACCTCGCGCGCCACGCGCGTGACTTCGGAGGCGAAGGCGTTGAGCTGGTCGACCATGACGTTAATGGTGTCCTTCAGCTCGAGAATCTCGCCCTGCACCTCGACGGTGATCTTCTTGGAGAGGTCGCCCTTCTGGACGGCGGTCGTGACCTCGGCGATGTTGCGCACCTGGGTCGTGAGGTTGGCCGCGAGCTGATTCACCTGCAGGGTCAGGTCTTTCCAGGTCCCGGACGCCCCCGGCACGCTGGCCTGACCGCCGAGCCGGCCCTCGGTGCCGACTTCGCGCGCCACCCGGGTGACCTCGCCGGCGAAGCCGTTGAGCTGATCGACCATCGAGTTGATGGTGTTTTTCAGCCGGAGGATCTCGCCGCGAACGTCAACCGTGATCTTCTTCGACAGGTCGCCCCGGGCGACGGCGGTCGTGACCTCGGCGATGTTGCGTACCTGGGCGGTCAGGTTGCCGGCCATGTAGTTGACGTTGTCGGTGAGGTCCTTCCAAACGCCCGCGACGCCGGCCACCTGGGCCTGGCCGCCGAGCTTCCCTTCCGTACCAACCTCGCGTGCCACCCGGGTGACCTCCCGGGCGAAGGCGTTCAGCTGATCCACCATCACATTGATGGTGTTCTTGAGCTCGAGGATCTCGCCCTGCACCTCGACGGTGATCTTTTTGGAGAGATCGCCCTTTTGCACGGCGGTCGTGACGTCGGCGATATTGCGCACCTGCGCGGTCAGGTTGCTCGCCATGAAATTCACGTTGTCGGTGAGGTCCTTCCAGACGCCGCCAACGCCGCGCACCTGTGCCTGGCCGCCCAGCTTGCCCTCGGTGCCAACCTCGCGTGCCACCCGGGTGACTTCCGAGGCGAACGCATTGAGCTGCTCGACCATGGTATTGATGGTGTCCTTGAGCTCCAGGATCTCGCCGCGAACGTCAACGGTGATCTTCTTCGACAGGTCGCCCCTGGCAACGGCGGTCGTGACGTCGGCGATGTTGCGCACCTGGGCCGTGAGATTGGCCGCCATCAGGTTGACGTTGTCGGTGAGATCCTTCCAGACCCCGGCCGCCCCCTTGACGTGAGCCTGCCCGCCCAGCTTTCCATCCGTGCCGACTTCCTCGGCGACCCGAGTGACTTCGAGGGTGAAGGAGCGGAGCTGCTGCACCATCGCGTTGACCGTTCGGGCCGTCCGCAAGAACTGACCCTCCAGCGGCCGGCCGTCCAGCTCCAGATCCATGGTCTGAAAGAGGTCGCCTTCGGCGACCGCGGAGATGACCCGGGCAATGCCGGAGAGGTTCTTCGCGTTGCGCTCGTTCAGCTCGATAATGCCGTTCATCTCGGCGGCGATCCGGGCCATGACGCCCGTCGACATCACCGGCATACGTACCGAGACGTTGCCCTTTCTGACCTCGCGAAGGACCGTCAGGATGAGTTCCGCGTCTGCCGCCGTGATGCCCTGAGCCGGGCGGCGCTCGGTGCCCCTGGCAAGGGATCCGTTGGTCTCTTCCGTGCCCAGGATGGGGGCCTGGCCCCCGACAACGCCGAGTGGCGGGCGCCGCCGGCGACTAGTCTTGGGCACTGCTTACCTGTATACAAAAGAGCCGGGTCAAAGTCAAAGGTTTCATGTTACCCCGGGTGGTGAGGATCGAACTAGCTTACCAGTCAACTCCTGGCCGCTAACCTGACCCGAATGGCCGGGTCCCCGGCGCCATCCATACCCCGTTACGGCGCCCGTTCGCTGGGGGAACTGGTGCCTTCTCTCCTGAGCTCACTGGGCCTGGCTGGCTTCGCCGACCCGCTGGCGCTCGGGCCGGCCGCTCGAGTTTGCCTATTGCTGGTCGACGGACTCGGCTGGGAGTTGCTGCACGCAAACCACTCGAGCGCCCCCTTCCTGAACTCGATTGCCGGCGAGCCGCTAACCGTGGGATTTCCCGCGACCACGGCCGCCAGCCTGAGTTCGGTTACGACC
>VBEN01000179.1 GCA_005881175.1 Chloroflexota bacterium | reverse complement strand
GCGCTCAGCGTGCCGCGCAGCGGATTGCCGAGCTCCTTTAGCGGTATCTGAACAGGCTGCGCGAGGTGGTCCATGGCTGGAGCCGTTACCTGCGTAACCTCGAGTGCACCGCCTGCGACCGCGAGTTTGACAGCGATGCGGTGCATGGGGTTTGCACCAAGTGTGGCAAGGTGCTCTTCGCCCGATACGACCTGGCGGCCCTCAAGAACGCGATAGTCCCCGACGACTTCCGTAGCCGATCGTGGGACATGTGGCGCTATCGGGAGTTGCTGCCGGTGCGCGACGAGGCGAATGTCGTGACGCTTGGTGAGGGCATGACGCCGCTGCTGCGCGTGACTGATCGCGTCTCAGCTGCGCTGGGCTTTCACGGCGGGCGGCTCCGCATCAAGGAAGAAGGCAAGAACCCGACCGGAAGCTTCAAAGCGCGAGGGATGGCGGCCGCGATCTCGAAGGCGAAGGAGCTGGGAATCACCGAGGTCGCGCTGCCGAGCGCCGGCAACGCCGGCTCGGCGGCAGCCGCCTACGCCGCAGCCGCCGGCATGAAGGCGCACATCGCGGTGCCGCGTGACGTCCCGCCGGTGAACCTTGTCGAGATGCGCGTGAGCGGCGCCGACGTGCTGCTGGTCGACGGCCTGATCGACGAGGCCGGCCGTGTGCTGCACGAGCGCGCGGCCGAGCGAGGGTGGTTCGAGCTGAACACGTTGAAGGAGCCGTACCGGCAGGAAGGGAAGAAGACGCTTGGATTCGAGCTGGCCGAGCAAGGCGGCTGGGGCGATCAATGCCTCCCGGACGTGATCGTCTTTCCGACCGGAGGTGGCACCGGGATCGTGGGCATGTGGAAGGCCTTCGCGGAGCTTGGCGAGCTCGGGTGGATTGGACGCAAGCGCCCAAAGATGGTGGTCGTGCAGTCGACCGGATGTGCCCCGCTGGTCCGGGCATTCGACCAGGGTGCCGACCATGCCGAGCCGTGGAAAGACGCCGCCACCATCGCCGCCGGGATCCGGGTGCCGTCCGCCATCGGCGACTACCTGGTGCTGAAAGCGATCCGGGAAAGCGGTGGAACGGCGAT
>VBEN01000088.1 GCA_005881175.1 Chloroflexota bacterium | reverse complement strand
GATCGCGACGAAGTACCGGCGCAGCGTGAGCTGCGGAGGCGCATGGAGGAACAGAGCCGACTCGCCATCGGCGAGGCGGATCTGGTGTTGTTTGTCCTCGACGTGCGCGAGGGATTGACGGCCATTGACCGCGACATCGCGGAGCTACTGCGTCGCTCTCGGACGCAGGGTGGAACGACTGCCGGTGTGTCGGCAGGTGGGGCGGCAGGTACGCCGGCAGGTACGCCGGTAGGGACGTCGGTGCGCACGCCCGTCCTGGTGGTGGCGAACAAAGCCGATGGTCGCGGGCGCGAGCTGCTGGCACACGAGTTCTACGAGCTGGGACTCGGCGATCCCTGGGTGATTTCGGCGCTGCATGGCACCGGAAGCGGCGACCTGCTCGACGCGGTCGTCGAGCGGTTGCCGCCGCCGCGGCCCGAGTTGGCGGACGACCAGCTGGCCGGTCGGATCGCCATTCTGGGACGGCCGAATGTAGGGAAGTCGTCGTTGCTGAATGCCGTCATCGGCGACGAACGGAGCCTGGTTACGGCGGAGCCGGGTACGACGCGCGACCCCGTCGACACGAGGATCGTGTTTGCGGGCAAGCGCCTGCTCCTGGTCGACACGGCCGGCATCCGCCGGCACGGGTTGACCCGTGGCGTCGAGCAGTACTCGCTCCTCCGGGGACTGCGCGCCATGGAGCGGGCCGACGTTGCCATTGTCGTGATTGATGCCCGCGAGGGCATCAATGCGCAGGATGTGCATATCGCCGGCTATGTGGTTGAAGCTGGCCGCGGCCTTGTCCTGGCGCTGAACAAGTGGGATCTGCTGGCGGTGGAGGAGAAAGAGGAGAAGGTCTGGCGCCGAAGGGTCAGGGAGCAGCTGAATTTTGCGCCGTGGGCACCGGTTTCATATATCTCCGCGAAGACCGGCCAGCGGGTTACGCAACCGCTCGAGGTGGCGCTCAAGGTGATCGATGAGCGCCACCGGCGAGTAGCAACGCCCGAGCTCAACCGCTGGTTGCGCTCGGTACTGGGGCAGCGCGACACGCCGTCCCGAAAGGGGCGACGGCTTCGGGTGATGTATGCCACGCAGGCGGAGTCGACGACGCCGACGTTCGTGTTCTTTGTGAACGAGCCCGAGCTGGTCCACTTTTCCTATCGACGATTCCTGGAGACGCAGCTGCGCCAGGCCTTCGGCTTCGAGGGCACGGCGATGCGCCTGGTGTTCAGACGGCGAGGCGAAGAGCCGTAGAATAGGCACCGCGTCGGGGAGTGGCGCAGCCTGGTAGCGCACCTGAATGGGGTTCAGGGGGCCGCAGGTTCAAATCCTGTCTCCCCGACCATCCCGTATTCAACACGCGCCTGCTGCTTGCGTAGTCGCTGGCGACGTCGAGCCCGAGCTTGATCGCTTCAATCTTGCCTTGACTTGCCTTTGAAGCCCTCGGCCCGGGTGGAGTGGGCTTGCTCTTTGGAGGCGACTATTGTGTGCCAGGCCAGTTGGCCAGGTCGGTCAAAACGTCTTCCTTCGCCAACAGGGCAGGACCCGCTGGATTTTCGGCAATGGCGAAAATCCGCCCACACCCGGACCTGACAAGGACAGTCAGGCGGTCGTGGTTTTCGTACTGGAAGCGCAGTGTGTCCTCGCGGACGCTGCAGCTGCCCAAGCTGGATCCAACGCAGCCGTAACTTGGACACGGCTGACTACTGTTCAGATCGCTCACCAGGCGGCTGATAAAGCCGGAGTCGGCTGTGGTTGCCTTGCCATTCAGCGACACGGCCACTGGTTTACCAGCCACGAAGGACTTGCTTGGCTGTGGGAGTCCCAGCCACAGTCCGCCGGCAAGCGCTGCCAAGCTCAACAACGCCAGACCGAGCGGGCGTTTGATACGCGGGAGCCAGAGCGCGCGAGGTTGAGCCACCCACTCGTTCCAGGAGAGGTCTTCTGGCACCAGGCGATACAACGAGCGCGCTAGCCGGTTCTCGCTCGGCTACTTCAGATATCAGATAGCGGTCGAGGCGATCCGCGACAGTAGGAGGATTCGGTTTGTTGAATGCTTGAGTCCGTCCGAACTGTGCCCCTGACGGTTTTCATCCTGTCTCCCCGATTGCTCCTTCTCCCACTCAGCCAGGCACTGGCTCGCGCTGTCCGCGCCGGCCCATGTACCACTCATGGATCGATTGGCACCGGCCCTGTTCGTCGAAGCGGATCAGAAACAGGTTGTCGTACTCGCGCACTTGCTCGGCTTTGGACGCGTCCTTGAAGTAGCGGCTCCGTCCATGTGCGACAGCGAGGTCACCGTCGATGGCGATCGGCTCATAGCGTCCCTCGTATGTGCCGGGCGGGTCCTTGCTCTCGAGCCACGAAGCGACTATCGCGAGCCGGCCGCGGACCGGTTCCTCGAACGGATGGTAGTGATAGGTCGCGTCCTCGGTGAAGAGATCACCGATCGTGTCTGGATCGTAGGTATCCCACGCCCGAACATAGGCGGCAAGCCAGGTGGTGACCCGTTCTATGGTCAGTGGCACAACGAGGTCGAGTCTAAGCGCGCGGGGCGAACAGGCTCTTAAGGTCGCCCTCATGGGCGGCGAGCAGTTCGTGAACCTCGAGGACGTCGTCGGCTGAGATATTCGGCTTCATCCCAACCGCCCGGGCGTGCAGCTCCAGCTGGAGCTCGTACATCGCTCGGCCGTCCTGCGCATTCATTTTTGCAACCTCTTTTGCACTTGTCTTATTTCTGATATCGTCGCTATCACTAGAATACGAAGTCGGAATGTCCTGTGTCAAGTAGGCTGTATGTCCCGCCTGAATAGGAAACGGGCGGAGCCGAGACTAGGTTTCGGTCCTACGCCGCGCTGGCGGACCGACGGCGCCGGACGGTACGGAAGGCCAGCCCAGCCCCCGTCAGCAAGAACAATCCGCCCAGCAGGATCGGTCCGACCGCAAGCGGCAGAAAGAGCGGGATATCCAGGTCGTTCTCCGCGAAGCCGAGGAAAGTCATGAGCAGGATCGAGATCATGCCGAGAGCGGCCGCGCCGAGGAATGCGCCTAATTCGACATCGGAAGCCAGCGGCACCCGCGTGCTGTAGGCCGGGGCCATCAGACCGGCGCGCACCCCGAAGGCAATCAGCGAAAGAAGCGTCAGCCCGGACGCGGCGGTGAAGATGACCGCGACCACAAAGACCGACGTCACCTGGCCCGAGCTCAGCCCGCCGAACAGGTTCATCCAGTCGAGTGACAGTAGCACCGACATAAATTTTATCCCGAAGCGGCGGGGCCGGCCACGTCGGGCTTGCGGGCCAGCACGGCCTGCACGATGCGCTCCTCCTGCGCTTCGTGGGCGATGGCATAGCCCTCGCTCGGGCTGGCCCGTTCGGGGCGACCAACATACCCAAGGGTGAGCTGCTTCGGTAAGCGGGGCTCGAGCCGGCGCTTGATATGCCAGTAGGCGCCCATGTTCATCGGCTCCTCCTGGACCCAGGTCAGTTGGTGGACATTCGAATATTTCGCGATCAGGGCCAGCACGTCGTCGGTCCGAAACGGCTCGAGCAGCTCCAGGCGGATGATGGCAAGGTCCTTGGCTTCCGCCCTGAGCGGACTGGCGATCAGGTCGTAGTACACCTTCCCGGTGCAGAGGATGATCCGGCGAACATCCTCGCGATGGGACTCCATCAACGGGTCATCGATCAAGCGCCGGAAGCTGTGAACCGTCAGGTCTTCGAGCCGCGACCAGGAAGCCCGCAGCCGCAGGAGGCTCTTCGGGGTCATGATCACCAGCGGCCGCGGCCGGCTATGCAGCGCCTGGCGCCGGAGCGCGTGGAAATAATTCGCAGGCGTGCTCGGGTAGAAGACCCGGATGTTGCCCTCGGCTGCTAGCTGCAGGAAGCGTTCCAGGCGCGCGCTCGAATGCTCCGGGCCGCCGCCCTCGTAGCCGTGCGGGAGGAGAAGGGTGAGCCGCGACGGCTGGCCCCACTTGGCGAGTCCCGAGACGATGAACTGGTCGACGACGACCTGCGCGCCGTTCGTGAAATCGCCGAACTGCGCTTCCCAGCAGACCAGGGCATCCGACGCGTCGGCGCTGTAGCCGTACTCGAACCCGAGCGCCGCATACTCCGACAGTGGGCTGTTGTGCAGCTCAAGGGTGGCGCTGGCGCCCACCAGGTGCTGGATCGGCGCCCAGCGTTTTCCGGTTCGGGCATCGTGAAAGACGAGGTGGCGCTGGCTGAAGGTACCCCGCTCCGTGTCCTGGCCGGTGAGCCGGACCGGGATACCGCCCGTGATCAACGTGGCAAAGGCCAACTCCTCGGCCTGCGCCCAATCGATTTCCCGCTCCGCCAACGGCGTCCGGCGGCGATCCATCTGGCGCACCAGTTTGGGATGCACGGTGAAGCCCTCGCGGACGGAGAGCAGCTGTCGATTCAGGGACTCGAGCACCTCGGCCGAAACGGTGGTTTTGATATCCGGCTCCGGCGTGGCGTCCATCGGCGGACGGCTCACCTCCGGCGCGTGCGCCGCGCTGGCCTTGACGTTCTGGTGGGCATTCGCCAGCCGTGCCTCAGCGGCCTCGCTCCGCACTTTCGCGTCCTCGGCACCAAGCAGCCCTTCCTCGATCAGCTGCGCGGCGAAAATGTCACGAACCGTCGGATGTTCCTTGATGGCCTCGTACATCAGTGGCTGCGTGTACGCGGGCTCGTCGGTCTCGTTGTGGCCGAACCGGCGGTAGCCGATCAGGTCGATGACGACATCGCGGCCGAATTTCTGCCGGAAAGCTGTGGCGAGCCGAACGGCGCTTACGCAGGCGGTGATGTCGTCAGCGTTGACGTGGATGATCGGCAGGTCAAAGCCTTTCGCCACATCCGAGGCGTAGCGGGTCGATCGTCCTTCTTCAGGGTCTGTGGTGAAGCCGAGCTGGTTGTTCGCGATGATGTGCAAGGTACCGCCAGTCGTGTAGCCCTCCAGCTTTGCGAGGTTGAGGACTTCAGCGACCACGCCCTGCGCGGGGAAGGCAGCGTCGCCGTGAATGAGGATCGGCACCGTGCCCGTGCGGTCGAAATGCGGCTCCGGACCTTTGCGCCGCGTCTGTTCGGCGCGCGTCCAGCCTTCGACGACTGGATCGACCGCCTCCAGGTGACTGGGATTGGCCAGCAGGGTGACCGATACTTGCTTGCCATTCGGCGTGATGTAGGTGCCCTCCGCCTCGGCGTGGTACTTCACATCGCCGGTCACGTCACCAGCCTCCAGCCGGTCCTTGCTCTGCTCGAATTCCACGAGTAGCGACTCGTACGTCCGGTTGACGACATGGGCGATGACGCTGAGCCGGCCGCGATGCGCCATCCCCATCACGACATGCCGGGTGTTGTTGTCGGAGAGCAGCTGCAGCGTCTCTTCCAGCATCACGATCATGGAGTCGAGACCTTCGATGGAAAACGTCTTCTGGCCGAGGAAGGCCCGGCGCAGATAACGATCCATCGCTTCCACTTTGGTCAGCCGGCCCAGCAGCTGGAGCTTGCGCTCCGGGCTGAGCGGCTGGCGATAGCGTCCCGACTCGATCCGCTCGCGTAACCAGTTGCGTTGCTCATGGCTCGAGATGTGCTCGATCTCGTAGGCGATCGTGGAGCAGTAGGTCTCGCGCAGATGGCCGAGAACCTCGGCCAGGTTTTCGCCGGGGACTCGGACCCTGAGCACCGCTGCGGGGACCGCCTCCATCAGCTGTGGCGTCAATCCGTGGTTCACGGGATCGAGCGATGGGTCGCCGGTCGGGGCGCTGCCCAATGGATCGAGCCGTGCGGCCAGATGTCCGTGCGTGCGGTATGCGGCGACCAGCGCCATGCCGGCAGCGACAGCGCGCAGCAGCTCGGCTTCCTCGGTGGTCGGAGCGGTGAGCGCTGCCTCCGCCGGTTGGACGGCGACGCGGGCCGATCCGCTAACACCGGCCGGCGTGGCCACGTGCATGGTCTCGAAGATCGATTCATAGAAGGCGTCGGCGCCTGACAGCAACTCGTCGATGCGGCGCAGGAATTCGCCGGACTCGGCGCCCTGGATGACCCGATGGTCGTAGGTGCTGGTCATCGTCATCACCTTCGAGACCCCGAGCTGACGAAGTCCGCTATCCGCGATGGCGGTGAATTCGGGCGGGTACCCGATGGCGCCGATCGCGACGATCGTGCCCTGACCCTTCATCAGCCGCGGCACCGAGGCCACCGTGCCGATACCCCCTGGATTCGTCAGCACGATCGTGGCGCCGCTGAGCTCGTCCGCTGCCAGCTTCCCGGTGCGGGCTTTTGCGACCAGCGTTTCGTACTGATCGCGGAAGGCAACAAAGTCCAGCCGGTCCGCGTCGTGGATCACGGGGGCGAGCAGAGTGCGGCTGCCGTCCTGCCGCTGCACATCGACGGCGAGACCCAGGTGTACTCCGCGGGCTACGCGAGCCGGCGATCCTTCGACTCGATCAAAGGTCACCGCCATCGATGGGACGTCCTTCACGGCCTTGATGATCGCGAAGGCGATCAGGTGCGTGTAGGAGAGCTTCTCTGGCCGCCCGGCTTTCTGGATCGCCTGGTTCAGCTGCCTGCGTCGTTGATCGAGCACATCGACCCGGACGGTTCGAAAACTCGTCGCCGTCGGTACTTCGCGGCTTTCCTCCATGTGCTTGACCAGCGCGGCAGCCGCACCGCGCAGCGGGATCGCGCCGGTCGGGGATTGCGCCGGAGCACGTGCGTCAACAGCTTTCCCTCCCCCGCTTGGGGAGGAGGGAACGGTGGGGGCCTTCTGCTCGATCGCCTGGATGATGTCGCGCCGTCGAATCGATCCGCCCGGCCCAGTGCCCTTCACCGTCGCCAGGTCAACGCCCCGTGCGCGGGCGAGCAGTTCGGCACCCTCCGTGACCTCCACGCTTGCGGGCTTGGCGCCGCCGTCGGGTGGGGCCGATTGCGGGGTCGGTGCCTTGGCCTCCGTCCGCGCAGGTTTCTCGGCGGCGGGAGTCGCGCGCGACTCGACGTCGGTCGCGTTCGGCGCCGCGTCGCCGTCGGCTCCGACTTCAATTTCGGCCAGCGGCGCACCGACCGCAATCGTCTGGCCGGCGTCGGCAAGGATCTTCAGGAGCTTGCCGGTTGCCGGCGCGGGCACTTCCGCGTCCACCTTGTCGGTGGTGACCTCGACCAGCGCCTCGCCTTCACGCACCGAGTCGCCGGGCTGCTTCAGCCATTTGGCGACGGTCCCCTCGGTGACTGACTCACCCATCTCCGGCAGGGTGACCTGCATGGTCGACTGGGGCACGGTGGAATTCTACCCACTAAACTTGGCGTCGAATATGACGTTCAAGGCGAAGCTGCGCGCCAGCGAAGATGCCACCGGGTCCCTGTTATGCCTCGGGCTCGATCCGGAGCCCGACCTGTTGCCGCCGGCCGTCGAGCGATCGCCCGCCGGCATCGCCGGGTTCGTGCGGACGATCGTGGAGGCCGTTGGGGACGCGGTGTCGTCCTACAAGCTCAACCTGGCGTTCTACGAGCGATGGGGAAGGGAGGCGAGCTGGCTGCTCGACCAGGCGCTCGCTGCACTGCCGAAGGACCGTCCCGTGATTCTCGATGCCAAGCGTGGCGACGTGGGCAGCACCGCGCAGTCCTATGCGCATGCCGTCTTCGAAGCCTGGGGAGCGGACGCGGTCACCGTCCATCCCTACCTTGGCTATGACTCGGTCGCGCCCTTCCTGACGCACAAGGACAAGGAAGTCTTCATCGTGTGCCGCACCTCGAACCCGGGCGCGGCCGAATTCCAGCACCTGCGCAGTGAGGGTGAGGCGCTCTATCGGCATGTGGCGCGAGCCGGGGTGCGCTGGGATCATCACGACAATGTCGGCTTTGTGGTGGGAGCCACCGCCCCGGCAGAGCTTCGCGACGTTCGTCAGATCGCGGGTGACCGGCTGCTGCTGGTCCCGGGTGTGGGCGCCCAGGGCGGCGACCTCGGCGCTGCGGTGCGGGCCGCGTTGCGGCCTGACGGGCGAGGCGCGATCATGCCGATATCGCGTGGCATTCTCTTCGCGTCAGCCGGCGTGGATTACGCCGATTCGGCGCGGTCAGCGGCGCTGCGCTATCGCGACGCCATCAACGCGCTGCGGTCGGAGCCGGCGACGACGCGAGGCTAGCTCGTGCCCGGCCCGGTGGTCGCGTTTCGCGCTCGTACGATCGCATGATCGCTCTGCTCGCCAACCCGGAACAGACCGGCCACCGTGCTGAGGGTCATCCCGAGCGCCCGGAGCGTGTGACGGCGATTCTGGAAGCGATCGCCGTCGCCAAGCTCGGACTTACAGCCGAGCCGTCTCCCCCGGCATCGGACGCCGCCGTGCATCGCGTCCATGACCCTCGGTACGTGGCGATGCTCGATCGCGCCGGGGCGTCGGGCGGTGGCTACCTCGATGCCGACACGTACATCACGCCGGAGTCCATGGTGGCCGCACGCTCTGCGGCGGGAGCGGTGGTCGAGGGCGTCGATCGGGTCCTCGATGGCCGCGCCCAGCACGCCCTGGCCGTCGTGCGTCCGCCAGGGCATCACGCCGAACGCGCCCGAGCCATGGGGTTCTGCCTCCTCAACAATGTGGCGATCGGCGTCATGGCTGCCCGGGATAAGAACGTCCGCCGCATCGCCATCCTGGATTTCGACGTCCACCACGGCAATGGAACACAGCACAGCTTCGAGAATGACGGCGAGATTTTCTACGCGTCGACGCATCAATATCCGTTCTATCCCGGCACCGGGAATGCCGGCGAACGCGGCGCGCATGACAATGTCATGAACATGCCGCTTGCCGTCGGCAGCGGCGATCGCGCATTTCTCAGCGCCTGGGAGAAAAAGATCGGTCCCGCGCTGGCGGTTTTTCGTCCGGAGCTTCTCATCGTGTCAGCCGGCTTCGATGCTCACCGCGACGATCCGCTGGCAGGGCTCGAGGTAACAACCGAGGGCT
This sequence comes from Chloroflexota bacterium, assembly GCA_005881175.1. GTDB lineage: Bacteria > Chloroflexota > Dormibacteria > CF-121 > CF-121 > CF-13. Next base: position 1,085 of record VBEN01000088.1, on the reverse strand, counting down.
ACCGCGTGCTGGCGGGCCTGATCAAAGGCTGGGCCACCGAATACAGCCAGGGACGAACAGTGTGGGCGCTCGAGGGCGGCTACAACCTGGAGGCGCTGGCCGATTCGGTGATCGCGTGCCTCGCCGTGCTTGAGACCTAGTAGTCAAGAAGCATCGGTAGGCGGGCGGCGGCCGATCGTTCGGCGAGCGACAGGAACACACTGAGTCCGACCTTTGCTTCGACCTCGAATGGCCCTTCATCCCCATCCGGCTGCTGGGTGCGCCAAACATTCAGGTCGGCAGCCGTTCCCCGGTAGGTCCGCTCATTCAGGGCTCGAAGTTGGTCCAGAAGACGGATGCTGGAACCAAACCAAACCTCTGCTCCAGCAGCCGATGGACCCTTGAAGACTGGTTTGAAAGCGCACGGTAACCACCACTGCGGGACAATGACGTGCTCATAGCGCGTGGGAAAACCCTTCGTGCTGGATACCCGGAGCGCCTGGTCTTTCTTCCAGCTGTCCAGCGAGACGCGCGTGGGCGGCTTCAGCTGCGGATTCTCCTCATGGGCGGCCAGCAGCACAAGACCCCCATACCCGTCCCACCCGGGCTTGTCGGTGAAATATGGCGCGTCCGGCGCTTCTTCCCAGTCGAGCTCCACCCCGAGCCGGCTCGACAGCGCTTGGTTCAGGTTGGACCGCCATTTGATCATGGCTGGGCGAATGACGGCTGGATCGGTGATGCGGTCCGGCGGGCTGGGCTGACTTCTGCGAACCTCGACTGGCAGACCGTGTTCGCGTCCCCATTGTTGAACGATGGTTTCCCAATCCTGCGCGTAATACCGAGTGAGCGAGCCTACATAGACATCCAGGCCCATCGCGGTTACAATAGCGGCTCGCCGGACTAAGTCTGGGAGGCAGGAACCATGGCGAAGTCACGCGATAAGGGGAAGCGCGAAGTAAAGAAGAAGAAGAAGGAGAAGGCTCCGAAGGGCGTACCCCCGCCGTTCAGCAGCACGACCTTCACTCCACGGCGCGAGCCCGGCATGCCTGGCTCGGCGGGAGCGCCGCCGGAATAGTCCGTCAGGCAGCGAGCGCCCTCGCGGCGCT
>VBEN01000087.1 GCA_005881175.1 Chloroflexota bacterium | reverse complement strand
CGATTACGCACACAACGAAGACGGCATGCGAGGGCTGGTCGAAATCTGCCAGGGTCTGCGACTGCGGGGCGCGCGCGTTTTTCTGAGCTTCGGTGCGGCGGGCGACCGCACCAACGTCATCCTCCATCGCCTCGGGTACACCGCCGCGCGGGGCGCCGACCGGCTGGCGGTGGCGGAGCTCCAGCGATATCTGCGTGGTCGCGATCCGCAGGACCTGGTCCACCGGCTCCAGGCCGGCATCATCGACGGCGGCAAGCCCCAGGCGCCGGTGTTTCCCAATGAGCTGGCGGCACTCGATTGGATGCTGCACGAGTCCGCTTCGAACGACGTGGTCGCCGTCACCGCGCTTGGGCAGCGGCCGGAGGTCTTCAGCTACCTGCGAGACCGCGGCGGCGTTTCCGCCGGTCCCGATCGGATCCTGTCGCTGGTCAGACGGGCGCGCGGATAACGCCGCCCTTAAAGGGACGGGCCCAGCCTATGCCGGGGAGACGGGCATGGCCCGGCGGGCCTCGAGATCGCGCCAGGTATCGGCCGGCTTGTCGACGCACAGCAGCACGACGTCGCCGGGCCTTGCGCGGCTCAGCGCGGCCGCGATGGCCGGCCGCTCATCGATGATGATCTCGGCGCTCTGGACCCGGCTCTGGGGCGACGTCTTGATGCCGTCCATGACGTGCTGCGCGATCTCGCCGCGCCGGCGTCCACGCGGGTTGGCGTCTTCGCGGACGATGAGAACGTCGAAGACCCGCGCCGCCACCCGGCCGAGCTCGCGCATGTCCTCGTCTCGACGGTCGCCGGGTGTGGCGATCACGGCAATCCGCCGGCCCGGCTCCGGCCCGTTGACGCCCGGTGCCGTCAGCCGCTCGACGAAATCACCGGCCATCTCGAGCCCGTGCGGGTTGTGGGCGTAATCGACGATCACCTTCACACCGTGGAGCTCGAACATGTTCAGCCGCCCGGGCGCTTCGTGGAACGATGGATGGAAGCTGCGCAGCCCTTGCCGGATATCGTGCAGGTGCGCCCCCGCGGCGTGCGCCGCCGCGGCGGCCGCCAGCGCGTTCTGCACATTGGCCCGGGCCCGGCCTTCGAAGGTGGCCGGCAGCAGGTGAATCCAGCCGATCTGCGTACTGCGCCGCCCGTCGCGAAGCACCATCATCTCGCCGCCGCCCGCCTGTCGTTGAACGAGGAAGGCTTTGCGTCCCCGCCGCACCCAGCGTTCCACCAGCTCATTGTCATCGCGCATCGAGAACAGAATGACCGAGCCACTGCAATGGGTGCGCATATCGGCGACCAGCTCGTCGTCGGCATTGAGGACGGCGGTACCGTTGCGAGGGACCGCCTCCACGATGACCCGCTTGATCGCCGCCAGCTGCCGTAGCGAGGTGACCTCCTTGAGCCCGATGTGGTCTCCCGTCACATTCAAGACCACCGCAACGTCGTTCACGCTGTAACCGAGCCCTTCGCGGAGGATGCCCCCACGGGCGACTTCGAAAACTGCGAAGTCGACTCGCGGGTTTTGCAACACCATCCGGGCCGAGCGTGGTCCGCTGGCGTCGGCCTGTTTCACGAGTCGCCCGTCGATATAGATGCCATCCGTGGTCGTCATCCCGACCCGGTGGCCGAGACCGCTGACGATGTGCGCGATCATGCGGGCGGTGGTCGTTTTGCCGTTCGAGCCGGTCACGGCGACGATTGGAATCCGGGCGGAGGTGCCCTGCGGGAACAGCATGTCGATCACGGCCTTGGCGACATACTGCGGGTCCCCCTCGGTCGGATGGGTGTGCATCCGGAATCCGGGGGCGGCGTTGACCTCGACGATCGCACCTCCGGTTTCGCGCACCGGCTGGCAGATGTCTGGCGTCAGAAAGTCGATGCCGGCCACGTCGAGCCCGACTACGCGGGCGGCCTCCTCCGCGATCTCCACGTTGTCGTGATCGGCCTCCCAGGTCCGGTCGATGGAAATCCCGCCGGTCGACATGTTGCCGGTGGCGGCCAGCTTGACGAAGCTTTCCTTGGGTGGAACCGCACCGAGGTCGAAACCCTGCCGCCTGACCAGTTCCTCGGCGGCGCTGTCGAGCTTGATGCGGGTCAGCACTTTTTCGTGACCGATGCCGCGGCGTGGGTCGCGGTTCGTGATATCGACCAGCTCGCGGACCGTATGCTCCCCATCACCGATCACGTGGGCCGGGACTCGCTGCGCCACCGCGACCATGTGGCCATCGATGACCAGCACCCGGTAGTCGTTGCCCTGGATAAAACTCTCCACAACGGCGATGCCACTGCGGGTCTGCTGGATCGCTCGCTCAAAGCCGCGCCGGACGTCCTCCTCGCTGCGCAGGTCGAGGCTCACGCCGCGGCCGTGGTTGCCGTCGAGCGGTTTGGTCACCACCGGGTAGCCGATGCGAGCGGCGACGGTGGCCGCCTCGTCGGCGGAGCGGACCATGTCGCTTCTCGGCACCGGAAGGCCGGCAGCCGCCAGTAGCGTGGTCGTCAGCTTCTTGTCGCCCGCGATGTCCACGCCCAGGGCCGAGGTGCGAGATGTCATCGTGGCACGGATCCGCTGCTGATACTTCCCCTGGCCCAGCTGCACAAAGGATTGGTCGTTGAGCCGGATGTAGGGGATGTCGCGGCGAGCGGCTTCGTCGAGGATCGCCTGCGTCGACGGTCCGAAGGCCGCCCGGTCGGCGAGCAGCACGAGGCTTTCCAGTTCGGCGACGAAATCGAACGTCGGGTTGGCCTGCACGAGGTGGTTCAGGAGGCGAACCGCGAGCCTGCCGCCCGCCAGGCCCACCTGCTCCTCGCTGTATCCGTAGACGACGTTGTACTGTCCGGGGGTTCCCGCTCGCCGGGTCTTGCCCCGGGTGGTCGAGCCGCCGGCTTCGCGCTGGAGCTCCAGGGCGACGTGCTCGGCGACATGACCCATCCAGGTGCCGTCGCGCAGCCGCTCGATAAACCCACCGGGACGGTGCAGCGAACAACCGTGATCGTGAAGGCCGGGAAGCAGGCCGACGAGGACATCGGTGAAGTTCGGCAGCGTGTTCGAGGGCCAGTGCTCGAGCGAGCCGAGGTCCACGAGCAGGCGGATGGCCGGCTCGTACGACCAGTAGTTGGGACCGCGCAGTACCTGACTCTCGAGGATCTTCAGGTCGGGAGCAAGCGGCGGCTTGTTCGCGACAGGTTCGTGCTTGGCGTCCTCGTCGCGCTCGACCCGCGTGTCCGTGCGCGAATCGCTCACTCCGACGCCTTTTGTTCCTCGTTCCGCACCCGGCGGCGCTGGAGCGTGCGGTCGTCGCGGCCTTCCGCCGCCGCCTGGCGGACCATCCTGCTGATGCGGCCCTGCGCCAACTGCGCGATGCGTTCCGTCTTGCTGTCGTCGAGCGGCAATACCCGCCGCGCCCGCAAGTCGAATCGGTAGCCCGAGGGGAGGGAGTGGAGCCGGGCGTTCGACACCATCATCGGCTTGTGACCGGTGGTCTGGAATGCGTCGGTGATGACGTCGGAGCCATCCACGATCGTCACCGATCCACGGCCGATGACTTCGAGGACGTCATTGGCATCGATGATCGCGGCCGTGTCTTCATCGAGCCCCAGGCCGATCAACGAGGGTGACTGGGCCACCACCGCGAGCAGCCTGCCCAGGCGCGTGCGTTGCTCGAAGTGCTGGTCGACGACGACGTTGACCAGCAAGCCGAGACCAACGGAGACATGCGCCATGCGATGTTTGGGTGTCGCGCCCGAGCTGCCAAAGGCCATCATATGGGTGGCGACGGCGCTCGCGCCCGCCGATGTCCCAGCCACGACGACGCCCCGGCCATGGGCGTCGAGAACGGCGGCGCCCAGCTTCGTGCCGCCGATCACCGAAGAGAGGCGAAGCTGATTGCCACCCGTCATGAAGATACCGGTCGCGTCTTTCAGGGCGTCGACGGTTTGGGGATCGTTCGCCTCTTCGCGGGTTTCCGGCCGCACACCGGTCACTTTGACGACCCCGATCCGGCCAAAGATATGGCGATAAAGGTCGGTCGCCGCATTGCCGAGGGAGGACGCGGTGCTGATGACCCCAATGTGAGCCTGGGCGCCGCCGGCGAGCTGGACGAAGCGTGAGAGGATGACGCGCTCGCCAAGCTTGTCTTCGGCTCCGCCAATGACCATCACTGGACCGACCGGCCCGCCGTCGGTGGTAGGGGCCAGCCGCAGCGGCGTCGACGCGTCCGTCATTTACGTCAGTGTACCGGCGTTCCAATTGCCCCGCCACGTGGCTTTTTGCGGGATCTTATATGCTCATTGTCACATTGTCGCGTCGCCCAGAATAGCCACCCGGAGGGGAGCCCCGAGTTGCATTCCACGGAGCGTATCGGCTGGGTCGCTCAGCGACCACGCGATCTGCGGCGTGCTCGTCAATCGCCATCCCGGCCCAGGGGTTACAGGCAATATGAGTATCTGACTGTATTAGAATCATATTGTCGGTGTATCAGCATCAGGAGAAAGGATCTGTGATCCGCGTAGGACCAACGCCCCCGACTCCGGAGCGGCCGTTTTCCGAGCGTCCCGCATCACCCCGGGCGGTCGAGTTGCTGCCGCGTGTGCTGGAGGCCTTGCCCGTCGGGATCGGCTTGTTTGAGCTTTACCACGACGACTTCCGATTTCGATACGGAAACCGCGCGTTTGCCAGGGTGCTCATGCTGGATCGAATGCCGGCAGACGGCGAGTCCGTGGACGATGTATTCCGCCGAAATGATCAGGATGCGATCGTCGAGCTGTTTCGTCTCGTTCGCGTAAGCCGCGAGCCGCAGACCTACTTCGCCACGGAAGGCGTCCTGGTGCCGGCTGCTAATCAGATCTGGAACATCGACGCCTACCCGGTATTCACGGCCGGCCGGGTGACGTACATCATGGTGCTGGTTGAGCAGGCTGACGAAAAGCTGCAGGCGCGGCAGCGCGAGCAACTCGAGGCGAATCGCCTGCGCGAAAAGGCGGACCAGCTCGCCAGCCTGGAACACGCCAAGTCGGAGTTCCTGCGACTCGCATCCCACGAACTGCGCGCGCCCGCAGCCATGCTGGGCGGTTACCTGTCGCTGATCGAAGACGAGTCGCTGGGGGCGATTCCCGAACGGCTACGCCCGGTGCTGCCCCTCCTGAGGGCCAAGGCGGCCCAGATCAATCTCCTCGCCAACGAGATGGTGGAGGCGGCCCGGCTCGAAGACGGGCGGCTCGAGTTGAAGCGCAAGCGGGTCGACCTGCGCGAGCTCCTCCGGCGCAGCCTTAAGGCCGCCGAGTCGACCGCCACGCCGATGCATCGCTTGCGCTTCGATGACCGCATCGGCCACGAGCTTTGGGTGCTGGGCGATCCGATGCGGTTGGAGATCGTGATCGGCAACTTGCTCGACAACGCCATCAAATATTCCCCGCAAGGCGGGGAGGTGCTCGCGCATCTCTCGGTATCGGACGGGCTGGCCATGCTCAGCGTTCGCGACGAGGGAATCGGTATCGCCGCCGAGGATATGAGCCGGCTGTTCGTCCGTTTCAGCCGGCTGGCTCCCTACGGCGATGTCCCCGGCACCGGGCTCGGCCTGTACCTCGTGCGCGAATTGGCCCGTCTGCATGGTGGCGACATCGTTGCGGTGTCGACGCCAGGGAAGGGGAGCGAGTTCACGCTAAGCTTGCCGCTTGAGCCCCGCAAAAAGTAGTCGGGTCTCGTCCCGTCCTCCGCCTGTGGTGGAGCAACCGGACCTCGATCTGGTCTCGCACCCAGTCGGGCAGCCGGCTCCGGCTCAGGAGCTGATCCCAGAGCAGCCTACCCTGCCCGGTCTGCGCGATGCGGCTGCCGGCTGCCAGGCCTGCGATCTCTACAAGACAGGGACGCAAACCGTGTTTGGAGAAGGTGCCCAGCACGCCTCCGTCATGTTCGTCGGGGAGCAGCCCGGTGACCGCGAAGACATCGAGGGAAAGCCATTCGTCGGTCCGGCGGGACGTCTGCTCGATGAGGCGCTCGAGGCGGCGGGTATCGACCGCAAGCGCGTCTACATCACCAACGCCGTCAAGCATTTCAAATGGAAGCCGCAGGGGAAGCGCCGGCTGCACCAGAAGCCGAACGCCGCTGAGATCAGCGCCTGCCGGCCATGGCTTGATGCCGAGATCGCGCTCATCAAGCCGAGGATTCTCGTGCTGCTCGGTGCCACCGCCGCCCAGGCGCTGCTCGGGCGCGACTTCCGGGTGAGCCTCCAACGTGGCCAGTTCATCGAACGCCCCGGACTCCCGCTGATGATGGCGACGGTTCACCCGTCGTCGATCCTCAGGGCGCCTGACGACGAGAGCCGCGAGATCGAAATGCAGGCCTTCGTTCAGGATCTCAAGCGGCTGGCCCAGCGGATCAAGGGCTCGTAAGTTCTTTCGTTCGTGGCCTCATCGCCACAGCAGGCGCCACAGGCCTGCCCGACCGAGCGCCCGGCCGATGATCTTGTTCTTCGCGCGCCGGGCAATCCGCCGCGGATCACCAGACGCCAGCGTAGAGAGGTCGTTCGCGAGGCGAGCGGCAGCATACATCTGCGAAACCAGACCTCGTCGCCTCACGATCCTGCCTCAGGCAAGGGCGTGGCTGATCAGGCTACTTGCGTCGCGCTCAAGCTCCCCCCGTTCCGCTTCGTGCGCCTCGATCACGCGCAGCAGCTGCTCAGCCTGCCGCGGATCTCGCAGGCCGAGCACAAGCCCCAGCGAGAGCCAGTAGTCGGCCGTCTCCAGCAGGTTCGCATGGGTATCGTCCGGCGTTTCGGTCAGGACCTCGCTCATCGAACTGATCAACGCCCGGCCGTAGCGGGCCCATTGCTCATCGGCGGAAGCTTCCATGGAAACAGGGTAAACTGGCTACCGCCTCCGCGGGGAGGTGGCAGAGTGGTCGAATGCGAGCGCCTGCTAAGCGCTTGAGCGGGCTTTTAATCCGCTCCCCGGGTTCGAATCCCGGCCTTCCCGCCACCGTTCTGCGATTGCGAACAGGCGGAAACGGCTGCCGGCGCCTATGCCGGTCCGCGCAGGCTTCGCAGCCGCGCCGCGCCCCACGCGACATAGCCCAGCCCAGTCGTGAGGAATAGGAGTCCCATTCCGAGAACCAGCCAGCTGCCTCGCTGTTCGCGGAGGATGAAACCTAGCACCAGACCGGCACCCCCGGGCATGCACATGAGGACACCCACCAGGACCGCCACTCGTCCGGTTCGCGCTCTCAACCAGGCTGGCCGCTCTGTCACGTCTCTGACATAACGGGGGTGCCGAGTAGATCCTTGAGCGTTTGGGCATCTTTGATGGCGTGGCCCTCCATGTCGTTATTGAAGTAAACGAAGACGTCGAGCCCACGCGCGCTCCAGGCGGCAGCCCGTTCCGCCCACGATTGCAGAGCCCGCTTGCCGTAGCCGAGTCCCTGAGATGGCAGGTGCATCCTTATATATGTGAAGTCGCTCGTGATCTCGAACATCTGCGGCATCTTCGGATGATCCGGGATACAGAGCGCGATCCGATGGGTGCGGAGCACGTCGCAGACTGACGGGATCAGCCACGAGTCATGACGGAACTCGAACGCAAATCGTGGGTGATCGGGAAGCATCGCGATGAATCGCGTCAGCCGCTGCAGATCCAGGTGAAAGTTCGCCTGGAGCTGGAAGAGGATCGGTCCCAGCTTCTCACCGAGTCGGCCGGCCGGCTCGACGACCATGTCGATTGATTTCTGCTCGACGGCGAGGCGTTTGATGTGGCTGACGTAGCGGCTGCCCTTGACGGCGAAGAGAAACCCGGCGGGTGCCTGTTCTCTCCATGCGTCGAACCGCTCCGGCGGCGGTTGCCGGTAGAAGGAGTTGTTCAGTTCAACCGTGTCGAAATGCCGCGTGTAGAAGGCGAAGTGCTCGCGCGCCGGCATTTTCTCGGGGTAGAAGGGGCCGCGCCAGTGGGGATACGACCAGCCGGAACATCCGATCCGGACCTGGCCTGCCATGGCCAGACTCTACGGCCCCGGTCTTACGCCACGTCGAATTCGTCAGGGGCCCGCGCTGAGGGATAGAACTCCGGTGGATAGAAGTCGGTTTCCGGTGGGACGGCGATCACCCGTGCATCCGCCGCCAGCGATAGCCGCCAGCCACCTTCGTGGACCATCCAGTGATGGTGCTGGCAAAGCAGGATCATGTTCGAAAGATCGGTCTTGCCCCCCTGCGCCCAGTGGATGACATGGTGCGCGGAGCTCCAGGAGGCCGGGCGCTCGCAACCGGGCCAGCGGCAATGCTTGTCGCGCGCATCCAGCAGCCGACGGCTGCCTCCGGAAACGACGCGCTTCGCGCGGCCGGCGTCGACTACGGCGGAGTCTGTGCCGAGCAGCACGCGCGTCACCGAACTATCGCAGGCGATCCGCTGAACTGTCTTAGCCGAGATGGGCAGCGAGAGCGCCATCTCGCCGGCGGGCGCTCCGATCAGACCTTGCAACGTCTCCAAGGTCGTCGTGACCTGAACGTGCGGGCGAACGCTTCCATGCTGAGGAACCGCTGCGGTATCGAGGCAATGTCCGGCAAGCTCAACGAGAGCGTCGGCGTTGCGATGTTCGCGGCCGCGGTCATCGCCGTCGCCGTGTGGCTGAGCGAGAGGTTCGAGTGCGGTTCGAATCGTCGCGCCCGCCGCGGAGTCGAACTCACCTTTGACGTAGAGCGTCCCATCGTCACCGTCTGTTAGCCGCAGATAGCGCCGCGCGGCCGCCTCACGCTGTTCGTCGGCCACACCATCAGGATCGGCTCGGTGCCAGGCGTGCATGGAGTAGTACCAGAGCCGGCTGACGCTGCTTTCGAGAGCGGCCTTGAGGAATGGAGCCTCGTCAAACGGTTCAGCGCTGTCCGAGTGCGTGATCGCCTGCGCATGACGGGCAATGATGGCGGCATGTGCAAAGCCGATGCTGCCGTCTCTCAGGGCTCCGATCGTTTTTGGCAGGTTCGCGAACTGCTCGCCAACGTGAAGGAGATCGGCAGCCGCACCCGAGGGCTGGTGGCACTGGTGCCGGATCCAGTCCTGGGTCGAGACCGATCCCCAATCCACGCACGCCTCGGACTTGTTGAGCTCGGCTGCGTGCTCCGACATTTCGAGGCCCGACAGATCGCGGACGCGGCCAAGCGCTATCAGGGCGTTCCCATGCTGCTGCGGCACCATGCCGGATTTGTCCATGCCGTGGACCAGCTGGAGAAGGTCGACGATTTTGGCCAGGACGGTGTCCCGGCCTTGAGTCGCCAGGAAAGCCAGGCACTCCTCAACCGTCATGGTTGCGCCCAAACCGTGGAGCCGTTTGCCAGCGGTATCGCGATCCCAGTCATCTCTCCAATTATACGAACATATGTTCGCCTCGTCAAGCATCACCGCGCACCCATCGATGACGGCGGAGCGCTTGCGATGGAGACCGCCCGCTTCCGCGACATCTACAACCGCATCCGACCCCACCAGTCGCTCGGTGACCGGACACTGCGCGACGCCTACCTCGGGATCACCGGTGGGGCGTCCGTTTAGAGCACGGTTACGAGACACAGCACCGGGCGGGGCTTACGGGACCGTGCGCCCTCGGTGGCTCCGCAGCTGTCTGACCGATGAATTTTCCGCGCCGTGTTGGTCTGTACGCCGAATACCCACTCACAG